>NZ_JACHGO010000006.1 GCF_014202345.1 Desulfovibrio intestinalis | reverse complement strand
GGTGGTAATAGCTTTCATTGGGATGGCCTCCTGCAAAGGTTTTTAGGCTACCTTATGCATACCCGCTTCAGTCGGGCGGGGCCATCCCATCATTTTAACTTTGAAAAAGTTTAAATGCTCTAAAAACCGTACAGCCACGGTCAAATTGCGTCAGGCCTTGGGCCACTGCACCGGGCGTATTTCTGCGTTGCGGCTCGTGGTTCTTTTGTGCCCCAAAGGCCCGGCGGGAACCACAATATTTTCCTCCGCACTCCCCTGATCGCCCCCACTGCTGCCAAACGATCCAACTAACTGCCCCGCTGCTTGCTCGGCCAATACGGCCTCGCCCAGGCTGCCCGTACCTATGCCCGCTGCCGGGTTTACGTCAGGCTTTGCGCCGGGCGCAAGCCCCTGCTTGAGCACTTCACGCGTTCGCGCAAACAAATTGCTTAAAATGGAATTGGACACAAGCATGCCGCTGCGCGTCAGGCGCAGGTAACCGTTGCGTATGCGTATAAGTCCGTTTTCGTGCAGGGCTTGCACAAGACGCTGATGGTCGCGCACAAAGTCGCGCCCCGTCATTTCGCGGTAGGCCTTTACCCGCAAGCCTCTTGCCGTTCGCAGGCGCAGCATGAGCAGTTCCAGCACGCGGGTCTGCGGGTCAAGTTCTTCCACTTCCTGCCCCAGGCTGCCGTCGCGGGTGCGTGAGTCCCATGCCTTCTGGCTGGCCGGGTTGGTCCAGCGCCGTCCTGCGATGGTCGATGTGGCCGAAGGCCCGATGCCCAGATAATCCTCGCCTTCCCAGTAGCCCATATTGTGGCGGCACTGAAAGCCCATACGGGCGAAATTTGAAATTTCGTAGTGCATGTAGCCGTGCTGTTCCAGCAAGGCCGCGCCTTCCATAAACATGATGTTCTGGTCGCGTTCCGGCGGCAGTATCAGGCGTCCGTCCTCCACATCCAGCTCCAGTGGCGTGCCCGGCTCAATGGTCAGGCCATAGGCGGATATGTGGTCAGGGCTCATGCGCATGACGTCCTTGAGGGTTTGCAGCCACTGGCGCACGCTTTGCCCCGGCAGCCCCCACATAAGGTCCACGTTGATATTGGCGCAGCCCGCCTCACGCGCCAGAAAAGCGGCGTGCAAACTGTCTTGCGCCTTGTGCGGACGGCCCAGCATGCGCAACATGCTTTCGTCCAGGCTCTGAATACCAATGGAAAGGCGGTTGATTCCCGCATCAAGATACTGGGCTACGCGGTGGCCGCCCCGCAATGATTCCGGGTTAGCCTCAAGGGTCACCTCGGCCTTGTGTGCCAGTTTGAAGTAGCGTCCGATCCGTTCCATAATGAGACCCACCACGCGCGGCGGCAGCAGGCTTGGCGTGCCACCCCCGAAAAATACCGTCTGTACGGTGCTGCCGCCAAGGCGGTCGCCCCAGTGGGCCAGCTCCATAAACAGGGTATCCACATAATCCCGCACCACAGGGGATGCTGCGGGGTCTACCCCGCGCCCGAGGGGATTGGAATAAAAGGCGCAATAGCGGCAGCGCGTGCTGCAAAAGGGAACGTGTATATATACGAGCATACTTCTTCCAGTGACAGAATAATGGCGGGTCCATGCGGCGAAACATCTCTTGCCGAATAGCTGCAAATACCATGCCCCACCATGCCCGTACAGAGCTTGCATGACAAGACCCGCCTGCGGCCAGAATGCTGCACGGCGGGTCTTGAGTGAACGTTATCAAGGGTGAGTTTTATCAAGTTTGAAGGTATGGACGCATTGCGTCACGCCGCTTCGCAGCACTGACACGAGCCACACTCCTCCTGTGGACTTCAAGCGAGCAAGGCCCTACGCAGGAAAGCTTGCCATATGCGGTGTAATGGCCTTGCCAAGCCATGCGATGGTACGGCCAAGGTGATGCATGTTTTCCATCGCGCGCTCGTCGCCCAGCACTTCCTTCTCAGCCCTGCCGTAGCCCATATTCCAGAACACAGACCCCGGAACAAGCATCCGCGACATGAGGAACAGATGATTGATGCTGTCAAAGGCGTGCGTGGCCCCGCCGCTGCCAGCAGCTACCACGGCGGCTCCAATCTTGCCCTGAAACAGCCCGCCGTTGGCAAAGGCCACATATCCGGCGCGGTCAACCAGCGCCTTCATTTCCGCGCTCATATCGGTGAAATAGCAGGGCGTGCCCAGAATCATAGCATCCGCCGCAAGCATCTTCTCCAGAACACCATTGAGGATGTCGTTGTCAAACACACAGCGGCCGTCCTGTTTTTCCACACACTTCAGGCAGCCTCTACACCCTTGAATCTTTTTGCCGCCTATCTGCACAAGTTCGGTTTCCCATCCGGCTTCTTCCAGTGGGGACAAAACCTTTTCAAGCAATATGGCAGTGTTTCCTTTTTTTCTGGGGCTGCCGTTAAGGGCCAGTGCTTTCATAGTGTTGCTCCTTGCGGATTGAATAATGCTCAGATAGTATCCCTTTCATGCTGACTTGCAAGTACTGATTAAAAAATCATATACTAACAAAAAATATAGTAGATTTAGCTTTGCCAAACGGAGGCGCTGCCATGCCCGATGCAAACCCCGATGCAACCCCTGCCGCCAACCCTGACACCAGTCCTGACGCCTGTAAGGTAAAAGTTCTCGGCAACAAGCCCTACCGCTGCGCCTTTGAACTTACTCTTGATCTTATTGGCGGCAAATGGAAGCTCCTTATCATCTATTTTCTCGCCGGGCGTCCTGTCCTGCGCTATGGCGAGCTGCGCCGCTGCCTGCCCGAAGTAAGCGAGCGCATGCTGGTGAAACAATTGCGTGAACTTGAGCAGGACGGCATTGTTCACAGAAAAGTTTACGGCACTGTGCCCCCGCGTGTGGAATACTCACTGACAGACGTCGGCGTATCGCTTATTCCCATCATGAATTCACTGCGCGACTGGGGCGACAGCTATGATGCAATGATGCAAAGCCACACAGGGGCTGCTACCAAATAATTCTTTTGACCAGCGGGCTGCGTCAAAAGGCCATTTTTTACTTAAGCGATGTTCCGAAAGAGCACATTAACATTGTAGAAAAGGGCTATTTTCTTGCCTCTGGAGCAGAATCACATACTTGGAGAAGCACTGATTAAAGAGCCCCTGGCTTCAGCTCTCAAAGGCGCTACGAACACTATATAAACACGGAGATGGCCGCAGCATAACCGCACCGTCAATACTGGCCTTGCCCGCGCAACAGGAGCTAGCCTCCGCTCTCCTCCGGGCAGGGCAGCGGCCACGGCGGTATGCCCCGGCCTGTCGCCCGCGCCCTTGGCAAAAAGGCCGGGGCAGCGTATATTCCCCTACCCGGACAGGCCGCCGCACATACGGCGAAACGCCTGCCGCCCAACGCATGCAAGCGGCATATATGAGGAGAACGCAGCACATGGATATACGCTTTCAAAATCTTGGCCCGGAACAGTGGAAGGGCGAAGTCATGCTGGCCCCTGTTTGCCAGGATGAATCCCTGACAGAAGTTTGCCCCCAGATAGACAAGGCCGCTCCCTGGCTGGTCATCGCTCCTGCCCTGCGCGACTTCAAGGGCAAGGCTGGCGAACTTGCCATCATGCACGGCCACCCCGATCTTTCCGTGCCCCGCGTTCTCGCCGTGGGCCTTGGCCCCAGAGAAAAGGTAGACACCGCAGGCATCCGCAAGGCCATTGCCGCCGCCGTTCAGCTGTGCCGCCAGAAAGGCTATGCCTCAATATTGCTGCCCGAACCGGCGCTTGCCCGTCTGCCCGGCGGACGTGAACGTCTGGTGGAAGAATGCGTGTGCGCGGCCCAGTTGGCCCTGTACCGCTTTACGGCCCTGAAAAAGGCCGACAAGGACGAACCTGCCGATCCGCAGTGGCTGGCGCTGGGCTTTGACGGCGAAGAAGTGCCCGACGCTTCCCACGCCGCTGCCCGCCGTGGCGAAAACGCCGCCTGGGCCGTGAGCCTGGCCCGCGACCTTTCCAGCACGCCGCCCAACCTGCTCTACCCTGAAAAACTGGCCGAGCGCGCTCAGGAACTGGCCCGCCAGCAGGGCTTTGCCTGCACCGTGCTTGACGAGCACGAGCTGGAAAAAGAAGGCATGGGTTGCCTGATGGCCGTAGGCCAGGGGTCGGGCCGCCCGCCCCGCCTTGTCATTCTTGAGCACGCCCCCGCAGGTCATGAGCAAGACAAGCCCCTTATTCTTGTGGGCAAGGGCATCACTTTTGACACTGGCGGCATCAGCCTCAAGCCCGCCGCCAACATGCACCAGATGAAGGCCGACATGACGGGCGCAGCTACCGTGCTGGCAGCCGTGGCCGCTCTGGCGCAGGAAGAAGCCCCCCGCCGGGTTATCGGCCTGCTGGCCTGCGCTGAAAACATGCCCGGTGGCCGCGCTATGCGCCCCGGTGACGTTGTCAGCGCCGCCAATGGCGATACCGTGGAAATCCAGAATACCGACGCCGAAGGCCGCCTTGCCCTGTGCGACGCCCTGGCCTACGCCCAGAAAACCTGGACTCCCGCCGCCCTGGTGGACATTGCCACCCTTACGGGAGCCTGCGCTGTGGCGCTGGGCACGCAGATTGCCGGTCTTTTCAGCGATGATGAAGACCTCAGCGAGCGCATCCGCGCCGCCGGGGGCGCGTGCGGTGAAGAATACTGGCCCCTGCCCCTGTGGAAGCCCTATGCCGAACAGTTGAAAAGCGAAGTGGCCGACATTTGCCACATGGGCCCGCGTGAAGGCGGAGCCATCAATGCCGCGCTCTTTTTACAGCACTTCATTCAGGAAGGGGTACGCTGGGCGCACCTGGATATTGCCGGGGTAGACTGGGCCTCCAAGCCCACGCCCCTTTGTCCCGCCGGGCCTTCGGCCTTTGGCGCGCGCACGCTGCTTGAACTGGCCCGGGGAGGCGTTCAGTAATGATGAAGGTGTATCTGATTGGTGCTGGCCCCGGTGATCCGGGCCTGCTGACCCTCAAGGGCCGTGACGCCCTGGCTGCCGCCGATGTGGTGGTGTACGACGCTCTGGCCAATGACAGCCTGCTCAACCACGCCAGCCCCCATGCTGAAAAAATCTATGTGGGCAAAGTGGCGGGCAACCATGCCCTGCCGCAGGATGAAATCAACGCCCTGCTGGTCCGCAAGGCCAAGGAAGGCAAGATCGTGGCCCGCCTGAAAGGCGGCGATCCATATATCTTTGGACGCGGCGGCGAAGAAGCCGAAGAACTGGTGGCCGCCGGGGTTCCCTTTGAAGAAGTACCCGGCATCAGCAGCACCATCGCGGCTCCGGCATATGCGGGCATTCCGCTGACCCACCGCGATTTTGCTTCTTCCGTCACCATCATCACAGGGCACGAAAATCCCGACAAGCCCGGTTCTGTGCACAACTGGCCCGCACTGGCGGCCAGCGCCTCCACCCTGGTTTTCGTCATGGGCATGAAAAACCTGCCCGACATTGCCCGTAACCTGCTGGACGCTGGCATGGCCCCCGATACTCCGGCAGCCCTTATCTACCGCGGCACCACGCCCCGCCAGCGCAGCCTCGTATCCACGCTGGCCGAGCTGCCCGCTGCCGCCATTGAAGCCAAGTTCACCAACCCCTCGGTCATTCTGGTGGGCAAGGTGGCGAGCCTGCACAAGACCCTCAACTGGTTTGAGCAAAAGCCCCTTATGGGCCGCAGCGTTGTTGTCACCCGCGCCCGTGAGCAGGCCAGCGGCCTCGCGGCCAGCCTTGCGGATCTGGGTGCAGAGGTTATTCAGTGCCCCACCATTGAAATCAGCCCCATGGCTGACTATGCGGAACTGGACGCAGCCCTTGCCAAACTGGCCGACTACCATTGGGTGATCTTCACCTCGGTCAACGGCGTGCGCCATTTCTGGCAGCGTCTGGCCGAAGCCGGCAAGGACAGCCGCGCTCTGGGCAACTGCAAGGTGGCCGCCATTGGCCCCGCCACTGCCGAAGCGCTGTTGCAGCGCGGCATCACGCCCGACTTCATTCCTGAGCGCTATGTGGCCGAAGGCGTGCTTGACGGCCTTGTGAGCCGTGAAAACGGTAACGTGAACGGCAAGCGTTTTCTTTTGCCCCGCGCGGCCAAGGCACGTGAAGTGCTGCCTGACGAACTGCGCAAGGCAGGAGCCGTGGTAGACGTTATTGCCGCCTACGAAACCGTGCCCGCCGCGCACCGCAGGGACGAAGTGCTGGAACGCATCAAGGCTGGCACGCTGGACTGCGTGACCTTTGGGTCTTCATCCACGGTAGAGAACTTTCTCTCACTTATTCCGGCGGATGTGCTCAAGGCCCATCCCGAAGTGCAGCTTGCGGCCATCGGCCCCATTACGGCTGATACCTTGACGGCCAACGGGCTGCCCTGCCATATCCAGCCAGCGGAATACACCATTCCGGCCCTGGTTGTGGCCTTGCAGGAGCACTTTGCCAAAGCGTAACCTGCGCCCAGGCTGGCTTTGATGCACGGAAAAATACCTTGTGGGGGAGGGACCTTTTTGTAAAAGGGGCCCTCTTCCACACACCTCCTAACACTTTTATTTTGTTTCAGTATGCCACAGGTAGCCTACTGCACCGGAGCGGAATCTCCAGAGGCAGCGCCCGTACGAAAAAGCTTTAATAAAATGGAAACCTCATGCCACTGAATATCGCCATACTGGCCTCGGGCAGCGGCTCCAACGCTCAGGCCATGATAGACAAGGCCGCTGCGGGCGTTCTTGACGTGAACATCTGCTGTATCGTTTGCAACCGCCCCGGCGCGGGCGTTATCGAACGGGCACGCAAGGCGGGCGTCACATGCGTGGTGCTGGACCACGAGGAATTTGCCGACCGTGAAAGCTACGACCGTGAGGTAGTGCAGACCCTTCAGGAACACGGCACGCAGCTTGTTGTGCTGGCCGGGTACATGCGCATGCTGAGCACGGCCTTTCTGGACGCTTTTTCAGGCCGGGTCATCAACATTCACCCTGCCCTGCTGCCGAGCTTTCCCGGCGTCCACGGCGGGGTCGACGCCTGCGAATACGGCGTCAAAATATCCGGCTGCACCGTGCATTTTGTGGAAGAAAAGATGGACAGCGGCCCGGTTATCATTCAGGCCGCCGTGCCTGTGAATCCCGATGAAGAGGTGGACGACCTCATGCAGCGCATTCACGCTATGGAGCACCGCATTTACCCGCAGGCTATCCAGTGGTTTGCCCAAAACCGTATAAACGTATGGGGCCGCGAAGTGCATGTGGCCCCCGGCAAGGCAAAAACTGTTGCGCCTGACGGCCCCTGGCTGGTGTGGCCGCCGCTGGAAGAAGGATTTTAGAGCGTTTTTACCTTGAATTGTTTTGTGGGAAGGGACCCTTTTGCAAAAGGGTCTCCTCCCCCTAAAACGCCTATTTTTATTCCAGCAAGCTATTGAACGCCAAACGCAACGTCCCGTTTCATACAGTAAAAGGCTCCCCGGCAATGCCAGGGAGCCTTTTACATATTTCTTCAAACAACGGGAGAAAGCGAAAAGGTCTCAGCTTTCCTCACCACACGTTGAACTGCACACATCCACAATGGCCCGCGCGTCCATATCCGGCGTGATGGGCAAGAGCGCCAGACGGCGAAAATCGTCGGGCCTGTCCATGTCCAGCCGCAGGTCGGGACGGCGCAGCCAGTCTTCCTCGGGGTCAAAGGTGCCTATGCGAAAATCAGCGGCGTTGTCCCATATATAGTTCAGGCAGTGTTCGCGCTGCGAGGGCTGAACAGCCTTGCTGTCCAGTGTATCAAGCAGCTCCCGGGAAAGAATTTCGGCTCCCAGGCCGTCGGGCCAGAGGTTCTTGCGGGGAATATGGTTATAGGCATAGTCCCAGCTGCCCTGACGGTAAAAATCCACCAGCCTGTCCACGGCTCCGCCCCAGATCAGCGGATTATCCGCGCACACGCGCACCACAAGTTCGGCATCGGCCAGTTTGGCCGCCTGACAAAACCGCGCCAGCACGTCGTCTTCCGGCCCGGCCATGCAGGGCACGCCACGACGGCGCAGGTGCTCAAGCAAAACCATATCCAGCGGCGTATCCGGCACTGCCACCATGATGGAATCCAGCCGCGCAGAGGCGGCAAGGCGGCGGGCGACCCAGTCGATAACCGGTAAATCCCGCAGGCAGAGAAGGGATTTCAAAGGCAGACGGCTGGAACCCAGACGGGCCTGAACAATGGCGACAACCTTGCCATTACTGGACATGAATACTTCCTTTCAGCGGTGCTGCACCACTGTCATTTCTGGAGCAGAGTCATTTCAAATAATTTAAATGCTCAAGGGGCTGTTCGCAAAGAGCTGGTTTTGCGCCAAGGGCAAGAAAAGCATTTTTACGAAAAGGGCGTATTTTTGCGGCACAAGACCGGAGTAAAAAATGGTCTTCGACGCAGCCAGTTGGGCAAGGCAAGTTTTTATATCAGCCCCTAACGCTCCGCCCCTTGGGGCCGCTCGTTCAAAAGCCCCAGCATGCGCCTCACCACGCGCCCCTTGTTGACCGTGAAGTCCAGCCTGTCCTGCCGCCGCCAGAAGCGTTCGCGGCGAGTATTCTTCAGCATGGCAAGAAACGTATTGCGTATTCTGCCGTCGCCAACGCGGTCCATAATGCCCACAAAAGCAAAGCCGTGGCGTGGGCGGGCAAAGGTATGCCGCGCCTCGCGCTCATGCGTGGCCAGCACCAGCGCTGGCACGCACATGTGGGCCAGTTCGTAAACCGTGCGCCCGGCGGAACAGATGGCAAGGTCCGCCCCTTCCATCATGCGGCTCATGACATTGGTGGCCCAGGTAAACGTAACCAGAGGATTGTCGAGCTTTTTAAGGTGCTCTTCCATAGCCTCTTTGTGGGCGTAGCCCGGCCCGGCCACTACGCGAACAGCGATCTCGTAAGCGCGGCAAATGGGTTCAATGATGTCCAGCACCCGGCGCGAACAGTCGTGCTGATCCGTGCCGCCAAAGGTGATGAGTACGGTTTTGACTTCCTGCCGAAAAGGATTGCGCTCCGCGTTTACAAACTCATCGCGCAGGCAGAAATATTCCGGCCCGCAGCAAAGATTGTCTGTGGTTTTGCCTTCATACAGGGCATTGACCACAAGGCGCGCCAGCGGAGCCCCCGGCCCTTCGTCTTCAAAATTTACGCAGCGCACGCCTGCGGTTGTGAGCCGCTTCATGTAGGCCGTGGTGGTGTTGAGAATATCGTTGATAACAAGGTCGGGGCGCAGGGCAAGCACGGTGTCGGCAAGGTCTTCCTCCCCTTGCCGCACAATCTTGTAATCTTTGCGGGCTATGCTTTCCACAGCCAGCTCACTTTCGCGGGTGCAGACAAAGCTGACCCTGTGGTTGGTTATTTCGTGCGCCAGCATCAGCGCCCGAAACACATGCCCCATACCGATGGCAGGCCAGCCAGCCACCACAAATACCACATGCCGCCGCTCAAGCAGGCGTTCGCATATCCACCAGTCCTGATAGCCCTGAATTTCGATGGCCCTGTCATTGAGAAAATAGGGGATAATACGCCCCCGACCCTTTTCGCAGGGTTGCTGAAGGCATGACAGGCGCATCATTATAAGGGCGCGGCTTTCCACCACCAGCGTTTTTTCTTCATCAGAAGCCGCGTCATCGTCCAGCAGGCCTTCAAGACCTTCGCCGTGCATGTTCCAGATGCGCTGGCGAACGTTCTTGACGGTCACAAGGCTGTCGGCGTCGGCTTCTCGATATTTTTTCCAGGCGTCCTCAACGTCCACCCAGGTCAGCAGGGGGCAGGAGGCGCGCAGGATGACGCAATGCTCATACTCTTGCGCCAGTTCTTCCAGCAGCACCCGCATTTCGCTGACAATATCCAGCGTGGTGAAGCGCAGATCTTCATGACGGCGAAAGCCCACGCCCGCGCGCTCGCAGATAAGGGATATCTCCTGACTGTCGGTGAGCACCACAATGTCTTCACCGGGCAGCACTCCCCGCGCTGTATTGATGGCCCGCTGCACGAGTGTTACCCCTGCCAGTTTTTTTACAAGCTGGTCGGGAATAACGGCATTTTTCTTGATGGCGGGAATGACAATGCAGCGTTCTTTCACGGTAAACCCTTATCTGACAAACTTTTTAAGAGCTTTTTTCACTGTGGACTGTTCGTTTGGACCGCCCGGAAGCCCCAGAACAGAGTACCATTGCAATATTTACATTTTACGTTGCCGTTCTGGCCCAAAATACAATTGCGGCAGAACCCGCGCTGTGGCGCAATTCTCTTGTACAGCAGCAGAGCATTTGAATTTTCAAGGTCAAAGTGCTCTGAGCGCGCCTGCGTTGCGAAAAGCAAAGGCGCTGCCAGGGGATGGCATAGTGGCGCAACCCCTGGCAGCGCCATTATATCTGGCACATCTGGTTCATTTGGCACGTCAGGGACAAAAACGCCGCCTAACGGATTTGTGCCAACACTTCGCGCGTGGACGCCAGCATATAGGTAAACTCTTCTTCCGTCAGCCAGTGCTGGAAGGGGAAGGAAATCATCGTATCAAAGAACGTATCCGCATTGGGGCAGCAGGCTTCGCCCATGCCCAGACGGCGGTAGTAGTCGTACCTGTCCAGCGGAATGTACTGCACCACGCATTTGACGCCCTTTTCATTGAACATGGCGCGCATGAAGCGGTCGCGGGCATCAACCCCGGAAGTCATGCGGGCCGCCAGCAGATGGTAGTTGTGGCGGCGGCTGTCTTCGCGGTGGAACTCCAGCTCGGGAAAATCCTTCAGTGCGTCAATGAAGGCAAGAGCGCGGCTACGCTTCTGGTCGTTGATTTCATCAATGCGTTCCAGCAGCTTGGCCCCAAGGGCGCATTCCACTTCACCCAGGCAGTAGTTGTTGGGCTGTACCATGCGGCCATCGATGAAGGGCATGTCCACGTTGCCCATAGCGGGCTTCCAGTAGTCAGGGCGCTCAAAATCGAAACCGCAGTGGCCGTTGTGGCGCAGGGTGGGCACCATAGCCGCAAGCTTGGCGTCGCGCACATAGAGCATGCCGCCTTCACCCAGAGTGGTGAGGTTTTTATGCGAATGGAAAGAGAAGATGGCCATATCGCCAAAGGCTCCGGCCTTGACGCCGCCGATTTCCGCGCCGATGGCCTGCGCCGCGTCTTCGATAAGAATCAGACCGCGTTCCTTGCACAGGGCGGCAATGGCGGGCATGTCCGCCACATAGCCGTACAGGTGTACAACCACCACAGCTCTGGTGCGGGGAGTGAGCACGCGCTCAATGCTCTCGGCCGTGACCACGCGGCTGTGCAGATCCACATCGGCCCAAACAAGCTTTGCGCCCTTTTTGACATAGGGATAGGCCGAGGCAGTGAAGGTATGCGAGGGAATGACCACCTCGTCGCCTTCATTGAACATGCAGAGCTGGGCTGAAAGTTCCAGTGCGGAGCAACCGTTCATGGTAGTGAAGCACGTTCCCTGAGCCACGCCCTGATAGTCTGCGAACTTGCTTTCAAACTGGCGCATATAGTGCCCCTGGGTCAGGGGATCAGCATTGCGCATGGCCTCGACCACAACGGCGATTTCGTCTTCGGTATACCGGATGGCGCGGCCGCTGAAGTTGACTTTAATATCCATGAGACTCCTCACTATGGAGTTTTGCGCTTAAGGAAGCACTGGTTAAAGAGCCTCCTGAAAACGCGCAGCTATTTCGTTTGGCAAGGCGCGATCTGTTTTTGAAGCAAGAGTGGACTATTCTGTCCTCGACTGTTTCAAAAAAGTGAAGCAACGCAACCAAACGGAATAAATCAGCGTTTTCTTAAAAACCTGCCAGAGGCAAACGCCTTCACCGTGGTGGTATTGGCAGGGCGGACCGTGCAAATCCGCTGGGGCTGTCACATCCGTTGCTGGCAGGAGCCGTCGTGCGGCTGTTGCCTGAAAGAGCCTGACGGCGGCGGGGTTTTGCCCACGCCGCCGACAGATCATGACAGTTTTGTTCGAACGTGAGGCCGCAATTACATCCTTTTGAAACGTTCGATGACGTTTTCCTTGGTGAGGATGTTCTTGAAATCGGGGCCAAGACGGTTGGAAAGCGGCTTTTCATGCACAATGCTTGCGCCGTAGAGCGCATCGTACTGGGCGTCGGTGAGGCCCTGGCAGATGCCCTTGGGCAGATCAATGCCCTGACGTTCCATCATGGTCATAAATTCTTTGTACTGTTCGGGATAGATGTCTTCCTGCACGGACAGGGAATAGCAGTTGGCTATGCCGTGACGCATGTGCAGCACCATGCTGAGACCTGCGGAGATGGGATGCACCACGCCCACAAAACCGGCAGCCATGCCGCCCAGGTAGGAGGCGATCATCATCTTTTCGCGGTTTTCTTCGCTCATCATATCCTGCGAGAGAAAAATCTGCTTGCAGAGATCAATGGCTTTTTCAGCAAGGGAGTCCACCACCACATTGCGGTAAGAGCCGGTAATGCTCTCAAAGCAGTGCATGTAGGTGTCGATGCCCGTGTAAAAATACTGGTTGCGGGGCACGCTGGCCGTGAGGTCGGGATCCATCAGCACCTGGTCGAACATGGTGAAGTCGCTGTTCATGCCAAGTTTGATGTTCTTTTCTTCATTGCAGATGATGCCCGTGCGCGACGTTTCGGAGCCAGTGCCCGACAAGGTGGGAACGGCGATTTTGTATGGCGCGGGATTCTTTACCAGTTCCCAGCCCTGGTAATCTTCGGCTTTGCCGGGATTGTTGAGCAGGTTGCCGACGCACTTGCAGGTATCAAGCACACAGCCGCCGCCAAGCGCGATCAGGGCGCAGGGTTCAGCGCCCTTCAAAAAGGCCTTCACCTGATCGGTGTAGCCGTCCACGCTGTCCGTGGTGGGCTCGCTGGTGGTGTCGACATAAAGCACCATATCGCGGCTTTCCACGGGCAGTTTGTCCGCCAGATCTTTGCCTTCAAAAAAACTGTCCAGAAAAAAGACGGCTGGACCAGCCACTGCCTTGTGGCGCACGGCCAGAAGATCGCCAAGCTGGCTCAGGCTGCCCTGGCCAATCATATAATAACCGACATTTTTTGCATTACGGAACATAGTTGCCCTCACAGTATGGCATAGGATTTCCGGGCCATACGCTATACCCGCAGGTCTTGCAAGAGCCGCCGAAAAGCGGCCCCCAAGGCGGACCAGCGGGGTTAAAAATGCGGATCAGTCTCTTTTATCCGGCACGGCTCTCTGCCCCGGCTGCATGCCTGAGGCGGCTTTGCCTCTGGGCTGCTGCTCGGCAGGAGTTGAGGCCAGTTTTGCCCAACCATTATCATTATTATCGCTACTTCCAGTACCCGTAGAAGTGTTGCTGCCGGGCGCGTCAGGGGCGAGCGCCTCGCCTTCCAGCGGGTCGGGGCCAAACCGGTTGGGTCCCACCGTGCCCCTGCGGGCGTAAAGGATGAGAAGCCCCAGCCCGCTAAGGCCAGCCAACATAATGCACATATACGCTGATGTGCCAAAGTCAAGATGCAGGGCAAGCCCGCCAAGCAGGGCCAGGCCCATAGGAGCCAGCTGAATCCAGCCGGAAAGGTTCGCGTCGTGCAGACGCCGGGCGGTCACCGCAAAGTGCGGCAAAAGCAGCACAAGGCTCACAATACCGCTTGTCAGCATGCCTGTCTCAGGAGACGCATTGGTGAAAAGCCCCAGGCACGAATTGACAATGCCGCCAAAGAGCACGAACCACCAAAATTCCGACCGCTGCGCGCGACCAGTGAAATTGCAGTATTTTTTAAACAGACAAGTTCTGACCGCGGTTTTGAAGTCCATGCGTGCTCCTAGCTGCCTTGCGGCAGGCCAAGTGGTCATGCCCACGACAAGCGGGGCGAAAAAGGTGCCTTAGACAAACGTTCCAAACAGTGCCGTTACCAGGTATTCTTTCTTTTATATCAGCAAAAATAGGTTGTTATACAGTGATCATCCCCTTGCTGACACTCGACCAGAATAGAGGACGCCGTTCGCCCGTGACGCCGCTATCTACGCCGTGCGCTGCCGCCAGGACTGCACTGTATTCATAAGCAGCATGGCAATGGTCATTGGCCCCACGCCGCCGGGAACCGGAGTAATGGCAGAAGCCTTGGCGCTCACGCTTTCATAGTCCGCATCGCCGCACAGGCCGTCGGAGGTGCGGTTGATGCCCACATCAATGACCACCGCGCCCTGGCGCACCATATCGCCCGTAATGAGGCGGGGTCTGCCGATGGCAAGAAAGAGAAAATCCGCGCTGCGGCATTCCGCCGCCAGATCGGGTGTGCGCGAATGGCAAATGGTAACCGTGGCATCGCCAAATTCGCCGGAACGTGTCAGCAACAGGGCCAGGGGTTTGCCCACAATGTCTGAGCGCCCCACCACAACGGCTTTTTTGCCTCGGGTGGACAGATTGTAACGCCGCAAAAGTTCCATAACCCCGGCAGGCGTGCAGGACACGAAGCCCGGCAAGCCCAAAGAAAGCCGCCCCACGTTTTCTGGGTGAAATCCATCCACGTCCTTGGCCGGATCAATGGCCAGCAGGCAGGCCTGGGCGTCCAGGCCCTTGGGCAGGGGCAGTTGCAGCAAAATGCCGTCCACATCGGGGCGGGAATTGCACTCTTCAATAAGCTGCAGCAGGTCCTGCTGTTTGGTATCTGCGGGCAACCGATAGGCAAAGGAGGCTATTCCCGCCTCGGCGCAGCCTTTTTCCTTGTTACGCACATATACCTGAGATGCCGGGTCTTCACCCACCAGAATAACCGCCAGGCCAGGGGCGCGGCGGCCCGCTGCCGTGGCTGCGCTTACTTCGGCAGCCAGTTCAGCGCGGATGTCCTGCGCAGTCTTCTTGCCGTCAATCACTATCATGGCTTGCTCCATGTCTTTTTTACGCCCGCAGGTATGCGAACGGCCAATATCTTTTTGTCACGCAATGCTGCCAGTATAGACTGCCCCGCCTTCAAGCTCAAGCGGCCCGCCACACATTAATGCCACGGCCTGAACGCCTTGGAACAGATTAGCTCTGAAATGCAGTACGTTTCAAAGTTGTCATTCTGCCGCAATGTAATTTCAGCTGAATCCACACGGTGTTTCGGCGCGCTGCAATCTTGTGCGGCGTTAGAGCATTTAAGCTTTTTCACAGTTAAAATACTCCGAGAGTGAACGTGCTCTAGCTGCTGCCCGGCAGCGCCCGCCAAAACAAACGTTCAGAGCCCGTGGCCATTTTAGCGGCCACGGGCTCTGAACGTTTATATCTGCCCGAAACTTAGGGAAGCACTGATTAAAGAGCCTTCTGGAAACGCGTAGTTATTTCGTTTGGCAAGGCGCGATTTTTTTTGAAGCAGGAGTGGACTCTTCCGTCCTCGACTGTTTCAAAAAAAGGGAGCAACGCCGCCAAACGGAATAAATCAGCGTTTCCTTAGTCTTCCGTGCCGAGGGAATAGTATTCCGCCAGCATGGGACCGAAGAATTCGGCGTCATCGCCCAGTTCTTCTTCAATGCGGAGCAGCTGGTTGTACTTGGCCATACGCTCGGAACGGCACAGGGAGCCGGTCTTGATCTGGCCGGAATTGACGCCCACGGCCAGGTCGGCAATGAAGCTGTCTTCCGTTTCACCGGAGCGGTGTGAAATCACGGTGGTGTACGCCGCTTCCTTGGCCATTTCAATGGTGTCCAAGGTTTCGGTTACGGTACCGATCTGGTTGAGCTTGATAAGGATAGAGTTGGCCACGCCCTCGGCAATGCCTTCAGCCAGAATGGAGGGATTGGTCACAAAGACGTCGTCGCCCACCAGCTGCACATGGTCGCCCAGGCTGGCGGTCAGCATGCCCCAACCATCCCAATCGCCTTCGGCCATGCCGTCTTCGATGGAGATAAGGGGATACTTGCGGGTAAACTCGGCCAGCCATTCGCTCATTTCGGCATTGTTGAAGGTCTTGCCTTCGCCGGCCAGAACGTACTTGCCGTCTTTGTAAAACTCGCTGGAGGCCACATCAATGGCCAGAGCCACTTCGGTGCCGGGATTGTAGCCAGCTTCTTCAATGGCCTTGATGATGTAGGTAAAGGCTTCGTCATGATTCTTGAGGTTGGGGGCAAAGCCGCCCTCATCGCCCACGCTGGTGACGTGCCCGTCATTCTTGAGAATGCCCTGCAGGGTGTGGAAAATTTCCGTACCGATGCGCAGGGAATCGCGGAAGGTCATGGCCCCGACGGGCATAATCATGAATTCCTGAATATCCAGGTTGTTGGGGGCATGCGCGCCGCCATTGATGATGTTCATCATGGGTGCGGGCAAAACCTTGGCGTTGATGCCGCCAAGATACTTGTACAGCGGCAGGCCCAAAAAGGTAGCCGCCACCCTGGCGCAAGCCATCGACACACCCAGCATGGCGTTGGCGCCCAGACGGGATTTGTTTTCCGTGCCGTCCAGATCAATAAGGGTATTGTCAATCTGCACCTGGCGCAGCACATCCATACCCAGCAGGGCATCGGCGATTTCGCTGTTCACATGGTCCACGGCCTTGGTGACGCCCTTGCCGCAATAACGTGCTTTGTCACCATCACGCATTTCAAGAGCTTCGCGGCTGCCGGTGGAAGCCCCGGAAGGAACGGCGGCCCGCGCTCTGAGCCCGGATTCCAGGGTCACTTCCACCTCTACAGTGGGGTTGCCGCGCGAATCCAGAATTTCACGGCCAAAAACCGAGGCAATGCTGCTCATGTGTGGCTCCTTTGCCCTCTTGGGCTTGTTTTCTTACTATAATCTATGGCGCAAAACAGCGCTGTCACTTCACCAGGAACCAGGCGGCCCAGCCGTTTGCCCTGCAAACGGCACGTTAGAGCATGTAAACTTTTTCAAAGTTAGTCTGCTCTAGAGCGCTGTGCGCTCTTCATAGTACAGCCGCCGCAAACCCTCAAGCAGCAAGGCGGGCAACACCTGGTCAAAAACCGGGCTCACCCTGGCAATGGAGGCGGCAAAGCCGCCAGTGCCCAGTATTTTTACCGGGCCGGGCAACTGCCTTTTCAGCCGCTGCGTCAGCCCTTCCACCATGCAGGCGAACCCGAATACCAGCCCGTGCTGTATGCTGGTGGTTGTGTTGCGCCCCGGCATGGGTTCTTCGGCGCGCACATCCAGATTGACTCTGGGCAACTTGGCGGCCTCGCGCGAAAGTGCGCTCAGCGCCGTGCGCGGACCGGGAAAAATCAATCCGCCCATGTAGGCATCGCCGTTGACGCAGTCAATGGTCACAGCCGTGCCGAAGTCCACCACCAGCAGGCCGGGCGCTTCGGGGCACAGGCGGCGCGCCGCATAGGCCCCCACCAGTCTGTCGGCCCCCACTTCGCCGGGGCGTTCATAACGGTTTTCAAGGGGAACTGGCAGGTCCATGCCCACGCGGTACAAGGGGCAGTCCACATATCGGGCCACGGCCTCTCGCAGCAGGGGGTCAAATCCCGGCACCACCGACGAGGCAACGCAGGCTTTGATGCTTTGCGGCACAATTCCCGCATGCCCGAGGAGGGAAATCAGGCTAAGGCCGAGATCATCCGCCGTCTGTCCCACATCGGTGCGCAATGTATAGGAGGTCAGCACCTGCCGCTCGTGCGCAAGGCCAACTTTAATGGACGTATTACCAATATCGAAAAGCAGAAGTTCGGGCTGCATCGGGCACCTCCGCGAAGGCCTGAGCTGGAATGGGTCGCTTCAATGATTATGCCCAATTAGCCATGGCTACGCAAGTTGCGCCACAGCCCATACCAGAACGCGCCCTGGCTGCAACATTGCGCGCCTTGCGGTTCTGGTGCGGCGTCAACGGCCGAAATACTACCTGAATAGTAAACAATCGTACATCCGAGGCCTTTCGGGCCTGCCCCAGAATTCCTGTCTTTTCTGAAATATCAGGGCTGTACGGCAGCAGGGGATGCAGGGCTGTCGTCATCCTTTTCAAGATACAGCGAACGCGTGGGAAAGGCGAAATCCGCCCCAAGGCCGTGCACCACCTCAATAATCTTCAAATATACGCGGTGCTGGATCTGCATGAAGCGATTCCAGTTCGCTGTCTGGGCGTAGCAGTACACCATAATATTCAGCGATGAGTCGGCAAACTCGTTAAAGCAGACCAAGATCGTCTGCCCCTTGTCTATACCCTCTTCCTGCTGCAGCATTTTTTGCAGACCTTCGGTAACAGCCTGCACCCTGTCTGCATCCTCATAGCGCAAGCCTACCTGCAACTTTATGCGGTAGCTGGATATGCGCCCCACATTTTCAATGCAGATGGATGAAAAAACTTCATTGGGCACATACAGCGGGTAGTGCTCGAACGTCATGATCTTGCACATGCGCCAGCCAATCTCCACCACAGTGCCTTCAACCTTGCGATCCGGGGATTTCACCCAGTCACCGATGTCAAAGGGGCGGTCAAAATACAGCATCAGGCCGGAAAAAAAGTTGCCCAGAATATTTTTGCTCGCCAGGCCGATGGCGATACCGCCGATACCGCCAAACGTCAGCAGCCCCGCAAAGCTTATGCCCAGATATTCGCCAAAAAGCAGCATGGCGCAAAGACAGATGCCCGCCTTGAGAAGACGCGCCACCATACGCCCCAGCGTAGCGTCGCCACTGGTTTTCGCCAGATGGTCACAAAAGCGGTTGATGCCCAAAAAAGCTTCGCGCATCAGGATCAGAATAATGGCGACGCGCTGAAAAACATCAATATAACGAGGGTTAATGACGGTAATACCGAGTTTGTCCGCAAGTTCGCGGGCGCAAAGACTGGTGGCGAACACAAGTGCGCATGCCGCACACACACGGGCAAGATGAACCACTATATTGGCGCTGCGTTTCTCGCCCCGAACAGTGAAGTAGAACAATATGACAGCCACAACCGCCGCGATGGCGTACCTGTCAGTCAGAAACGCAATAATTTCTTTTTCGTCCATGCCCGTTGTTCCAAATTCTGCCCCATATCTGGAGCATTTCGCACTTTAAGTTCCATAACCAGTGGTCGCACAAGCGCCTTGCCAGCTATTCCGGTATCGAACCTCTCCTTTCATTACGGCCGAGTATCTGCAGAGTGCACTCCCGCGTAAAGGAATTGTTCACATTGATATAACTGGAAAATCACTTTTTGAGGGCACTGTGAAAGCAGGTGTCTCAAACCGTCCGCCAAACAGACGTCGCTACCCTTTGCTCGCCGCGAACAATGGCTTCAGGCGCCAACTGATTTCAGGCGTCAGCGACTCTGGACTGACGTGCTGTTGCCAACAGTGGCGACCTGTCCATCCTCTGCGGCGGAAGCCGCATCAGACAGGCGTTCTTCAGCCAGATTTTCTCTGGCCAAATTTTCTCCGGCCAGACCGCTCTTCAGGCGAGCCGCCATATTCTGAACAAGCACCTTGCTCAGGGCCTGTAGCGAAAGAACCGTCAGGCCAGACACAGCCCGCCCTGGCTGCAGCCATTTCCAGCCAAGGCCAAGCAAAAAGGCTCCGCCAGTGCAGGAGAGTGGCCGCGACCGCACAAGGGCGTAGGGATCAAACCCTGCCGAAGCCTCGCGCAGGCGGCGCTTGGCGTCCTCTACGGAACCTGTTTCTTGCGTGGAACCGACAGCCACAGCAACCCTCCGGCTATACCCGCACATGCCAGGGCCAGAATGCAAAAAACCCAGGCCGGGTGCAGAACCGTCACAAGAGCCTGATACAGGGCTGCGACCAGAAAAAACACGGCCACAGCCCCGAAAATCAGGCCAAGCACCAGCAGCACAGCCATGCGCACAGTGGACAGGGCGTTGCGCTGCAATAACCGGCCTTCTGCTTCCAGCAGGTCGAAAAAGCGAATAATTATTTCAGTAAGGCCATTCACGCCGGCAATTACCTGTCTTGGCGAAAGAGGCGGGAAATGACGTAGCCAGCGCCAAAGGCCAGCAGCAAGCTACCAAGGGGATTCTGGCGAATACGGTCGCTGATGTTTTCAACGCCGTCACTGCCTGCGTTCAGCGCTTTTTGCAGTTTGTCTGCCGCCATTTTCTGATACTTGTCTATCTCTTCTTCCAGCCCGGCGGTCATTGCTGCGGCTTTGCCAGAAGCATTTTTCTCCACGGCCTTGGCAAGATTCTCCATCTGTTTGCGCAGAGCTTGCACTTCGTCCTTCAGAACATCGATATTTTCTTCGTTTTTGACGGTCATAGCATCTCCTTTCGGGCACATGCCCGCGCTTATGCGGCCATACGGGCTTTTTGCCACCTACCGCCGCTTTATTTTTTCTACCCTAATAGCACCCGGCTCGCAACGGCCAGATATTGCACCGGGTGCAGCCGGAATCTGGACAGGTAAAGCGGACAGGCAGCCGTTTTTTCGGGCACCCGTACTTTACACGGCGCTATATTTATATAACAATATCAGGCAATACACAAAACAGCGGCGAGGTTGCTCATGAATGATAAGAAAAAAATTGCCATTGCCATTCTGCTTTCCGTCATTGTCTTTATTGTTACCCTGTTGGGGCAGATGATGCTGGAGCAGCGCGCCGCCCAAGCCCCCAATGCAACCCCGCCTGCCCAGACAGAAGCTGTGCCTGCCCCGGCAGATCCAGCAGCTCCGGCAACTCCGGCACCCTCGCCAACTCAGCCCGATCCGGCAGCCCCGGCAGATTTGGCACCCCAGGCTATCCCGGCGCAACCCGAAGGCGCGGAACAAGCCCAGCCAGACGCAACCACCAGCGGCACCACAAATAAAACTGTTCCTGCTGCCCAATAAATCCGGGCAACAGGAACAGTTTGTTAATTCATCTGCCTGCTAAAGTACTGCGCTGCGTCGAATAACGAGTTACGCTGCGCAGCCACGCCCGAGGCAAACTGCGCTTTAGGGCGAGACTCTCGAACAATGCCGTCGCGAGATGAATTTCAGCACCATATCTGGGCGAGCGAGCCTTTTATGCTGGGCGTGCACTCTTCGCTGCCCGGCCAGAATAAAAGAAACGCTTGCCACAAAGCTGAACATGCGCTCGTTGCGCACGGCCTACAGCACGATCCGGCTGATGACCCCATGCACAGATTGCAAAGGCAGCTTGTAAAACTGCACAAAGGGGGGAGCCAGTTTTTTGATGGTTGCGTAGATCTTCCACAGGGGCGAGCGGGTCAGAATGTCCTCCACTCCATAGAAAATGGCGCGCGACTTGATGCCCGCCTCACCAAGAATGGCATCTACATCCACAACTTCCATATAGCCTGCCGTGACCGTAAACATCTGTATGCCTTCGACGGGCGAGTCCTCAAAGTGGCACTCAAGCCCAAGAGGTTCGTAGGTGCGCGAGATACTCAGCATGACGTTGTTCTCATAAATAATGCCGTTATCGAACATGGTCTTGCAGATATACGGCGAAACGCTGTCCAGACTGCGCAAAAAGAATATGGCCGTGCCCTTGATGGTATGGCCTTCCTTTTTCTGTTTTATGAACTCCTCAATGAAGTCCTGCCTGTTCATGGGCAGCATGCGCTGATACACGGCCTTTTGCCCCTGCGTGTAAATGAGAATGACGGCAAGAGGTATCATGGCGATGACCAGCGACCAGTAGCCCCCGTGGGGCACCTTGTAGAAGTTGGCCACAAGATAGATTACGTCCAGCACGCAGATGCCCACAGCGGCGGCGCACAGCCATGGGCGCTTTCTCAGGTGGAAAATCCACACCATAAGAATACCCGTGATGGTCATTGTGCCCGTAACGGCCAGACCATAGGCGGCCGCAAGTCTGTGTGATTCCTGAAAACCGATGATAACCAGACTCACAGCCACAAAAAGCGCCCAGTTCACAGAGGCTATGTATATCTGCGAATGCATTTCCTTTGAGGTATAATCCACCTTGAACAGCGGCATGACGTGCGTAGCCATGCACTGATACATGATGGAAAATATCCCGCTGATAAGAGATTGGGACGCAATGATGGTCGCCAGCAGGCTCAACACCAAAAAGGGCGCATACAGCCAGCCTGACTGGCTGCGGATCATTTCAAACAGAACATTGTTGGTATCGGGGTGGTGTATGAGAAAGGCCGTCTGCCCCATATAGGAAAGAATCAACGCTGTGAAAACCAGCCCCCAGGCTGCCAGAATGGGTTTGCGCCCCATATGCCCCATATCCGCGTACAGGGCTTCGCCGCCAGTGGCGCACAAAATGACTTCCGACAGCACAAAGAATCCGGCCAGCCCGTTGCGCTGCATGAATTCAATGCCATACCAGGGATTGATGGCCTTCAATACTGCGGGTGCCTCGCTGATCGCCGCCAGCCCGGAACAGGCCAGCGCCCCGAACCATACGAGCATGACAGGGCCGAACAGGGTGGAAAGCTTGCTGCTGCCCTTTTTTTGCACAGAGAACAAAAACACAGCTACCAGCAAGGCTAGAGACACCAGCACCCATTGCGGGGTGTCCTCCATACCGGGAAGCAGCACCAGCCCCTCTACCGCCGACAGTGTGGTGATGGCGGGCGTGATGACGCCGTCGCCCACCAGCAGTGAAACGCCAATAAAGGCCAGCACCGAAGCCACGCCTATTTTTTTTCCAGACCGCAGCATGGGACGCAAAATGGAAAGCAGCACAATGGTGCCGCCCTCGCCCCCCTTGCTCAAACTCATGGCCAACCAGGCGTACTCGACAGTGACGAGCAGCATAAGGGTCCAGATGATCAATGAAAGGATGCCTATAAAATTGGCTTCCGTTCTTTCTGTCATCAGAAAAATAACGGCCAGGGTGTAGATGGGACTTGTCCCGATGTCGCCAAACACAAGTCCAAGGGACTTGACGACACTGGCCGGGGAAATTTTTTGCATATCCATTGAAGCCTCCACTAAGCAAAGCGGACACTATAGCAGAGTAATAGGTCTGGCAAGACTTGAAGAAATAGTGCGGAAAGATTTTAAATATTGGCCATTTGCAAGCATGGCAGACATACCGGAAACACATATTTTTGCGGCGTGGGCATAAGCGCTTCGCGGGGCCTTTACCTGCCCCGAAGGCGCAGCACGCCTATTGTGTGCCCTACACTTTTCTGCCGCGTTACGCGTCTCTTTTGCCACAGCAGCCAGTCTGTTTCATGCAAGCGTGCCGCCAGAGCGTTGAAGATGTGAGGCAGATACAAGAAGTTATCCGCAAATTCCTGTGGGGATAGCTCGGTTAGACTTTTCACAGCTAACCTGCCCCAGGCATGGCAGGCCTGCGCGGCTGCATGCGGTGCAGCATGGGCGCAGGTGGCAAAATGAAACGCCGTGTTCTTCTGCAAGAACACGGCGTATTGTTTACCTATATTGGGGGAAAAAGCCCTCAACTCTGCTTTCAGCCTGTGGCGGAAAAACTGTTAGCAGTTAAAGATCATCGGCTTGCGGCAGCATGGGCCGCAGACTTTTCAAAATTTTCCAGGCTGCCCTTGCCCAGCAGACGGGCCAGGCAGGCGTAGCGTTCCATGGCCGGGTTACGCCCTTCGCGTCTGGCTCTGTCCAGATCCTGCGCGTACAGCTCAAGGGTGGCGGGAGACAGTGTTTCCAGTTCACAGCGCAGATAGTTTTTGAAGGCTCCGCTGCCATCGGAAACGATCACATGCGGATACCTGGCCGACGCTTCACGCATAAAGACGGTTTCAGCATCGGCGATTACGTCCAGCAAGGGGCTGTCGCCCAAGGGGGGCAAGCGGTCGTCCATGCGGGCATATTTTTCGATCATGAAATTGCGGCCTTCAGACTCGGCCCGGCGCAGGTCTTCCAGATAGGACACAAGCGACGCCCGGCTCAAGGGTTCGTGGACCATGCGCCGCATGATCCGGAAACTGTCGGGCTGCTGCTGGCAGGAAGCGGTTCCGCCTTCATTGGGCGTTGCCAGAAACATGACAAGCTCCCGTTCAATGATCTCGGCCAGCAGGCCCTCACGCTCATCTTGCCCGTGTGCCGCAGATTCCGCCGCTGGCGGGGCGCTCTGCTCCTGCAAGGCGCGGCGGCAAAGATCGAGGTTTTTCCTGTAACTTTCAGCTTCGCGGCTGGTTCCCTTGCCCACACACTCGTAACAGGCCACGGCAGCTTCCAGCGTGCGAGCACCTTCGTCCCACTGCCCTGCCGAGGCCAGAGCCACGCCCAGGTTGCCAAGCGAAAAGGCCGTGTCTTCGTGGTCGCCCAAAACATCCTGCCGCAGGGCCACGGCCTTGCGGTGCAGGGCAATGCCCCTGTCCAGCTGACCGCATTCTTCATACAGACGGCCCAGATTATTCAGACATGTTCCCATCTGCTGATCGGGCACGCCGGAAATGCGGGCGCATTCTTCCCAGATGCTTCTGGCGCGCAGCAGGCACTGCTCCGCCGTGTTCCAGTCCTTATTACGGTAGTAGGCGGCGGAGAGATGCAGCAAGGCGCTGGCTACGCGCGGCGACTGCGCGCCAAAGGCAGATTCGCAGGCTTTAACGGCCTCCTGCCCCAGGGCGGCGCTTCCTTCAAAATCTCCCATTTCCAGCCGGAGGTGTGCCAGATTCTGCATAACGCCCAGAGTCAGCGGAGAGGAAGGCCCGGCAGCGACACCAAGCAAGGCAAGGCTTTCTTCAAGGGCAGCCACAGCCTCGGCAGCCTGACGCTGTGCGAACAGGGCGCGCGCCAATCCTTCAAGAGCCATAGCCCGGCACAGGGGGGCGTTGTCGCAAGACCGCAGCAGGGTGCGCAATTTGGCTGTGCAGTCTTCGGGGCGGCCCTGCGCCAGCAGATCCAGCGCGGCCTGCAGTTCTTCATTCCAGTGTCCGTTAGCGTTCATGTCAGCCCCCTTCGCACATTTTATGGCAAAGTCCACGCCGTCTTACAGGCAGATAATTGTTGTCTCTACTGACGGACCGCTCTGCACCAGAAATAAACATCCGGCACAACGGGGTCGCGCAGGGCGGTTTTTCAAAGTTCCCGCAACCCGGCATCCTTTTTACTGCCAGCCCCGAGGATCTGCTTCTAAATAAATGATTTTGACCCAAGGGCAAGAAAAAAGGTCTTTTTACGAAAGGAGTGTACTCTTATGGTACATGACTGGAGTAAAAAATGGCCTTTTGACGCAGCCAGTTGGGCAAAAGAATTATTTAGAGACACTGTCTAGCCTTGCAGCATATCCATTTGCCGCAGTTGCGACTCCTCGACGCGCCGTATGAGCTGCGGCCCATGCGCCCACAGCCAGTCGCCAGCGTCGTCGCTCAAACCTTCGCTGCGCAGGTGCTGGGCAACCTGAGCACAAAGGGATTCCACCATGCGGGCGGCTTCCATATCTTCAGCACCGCGTAGCGGCTGCCCCGCCAAGGCCGACAGAGTGCGCGCAGTTTCCGCGCCAAGCACTGGCAAAGAGGCAACAAGGCGGCCCGCCCACTTGTAGAACGGCATGTAGCGCCCGTTGCACAAATAAACCATTGAAAGCGCAGCCTCGGCAAAACGGGCGGCGCACAGCATGGCTGCAAGCCCGTCGCCGCGCTGAAGACACCGGGGCAGATTATACTGCCCTGCCTGAGCCATAACCATGCAGCGGGCGGCCATTTTTTTCAGGCGAACATCCTTCGGGTAACACCCCTGCAAAACTTCACGCCAGTGCGTGAAGCCCCCGGCAGGGTCTTCAAAAACTTCGCCATTGGTGCAGGCGGCCAACTGGTATTCGGGGATGGCAAGCCATTCCTGCCAGGTGGCGGGAAGGTTGGGCAGGCCTGTAAAGAATCCGTAAAAATCCTCCAGCGGCAGCGGCCCCACGCGCCCAAGGCGGCGTTCTGGAACAAGCCTGCTTTCAAGACCGTCGAACCGTTGCGGAAGCATGCCAAAAACAGATTCAATGCGCGCCGCATGCCGGCGCAATTCCTCACGGGGCAGCCACAGGCAGAAGGCCGGGCCAAAATCGTGGTCGCGCGAAGCTGCGTCGTCGCAGCCAAAGCATTCAGACCCTTCACCCACAAGCCCCACGGCGGCGCGTGACATGACATCGGGCATCTCGCGCCACAGGATGGAGCGACATTCATTGTAAAAGGCGCGGGCCAGAGCAAGTCCCTGCATGGCAGATCTCCGGGTATGGGCGGCGGTCTGCATTCGCTTCCGCCGCCGCGCGTTGTCTTGTTTCTGCCTTGGCAGACGGTACTACGGTCCCGGGATTACGCGAACGCTGCCCGGACGGCTGACTTTTGCAATAACTTCGGTGACAAAAAGGTCTTCATGGCTGGTTGTCCAAAAATCGGTGACATAGCGCTCATAGACGTTTTTGTCGCAGATATAGTTGTTGGCGGTGCACCAGCGCTGGATCTTCCTGTAGGTATCCCTGATCGTTTCATGCGGGCCGATATGATAGCAACTGGCCGCCAAAAACCCGCCAAAATCCCTGGTCTGATCCTGCGGGCACGGGAAAATGTTCTTTTGCAGTATCTGCATCTGCTGTTCCACGTCTTTTATGCGGTCTTCAATGGAAGAAAAGCAGATGATGACAGGCCCTGTGATATTATTTCCTACAGCTTCAACATAATTGGTAAATTCTATGTTTATGATAGCCGATTTTATGTCCAGATTAAAGATCTGGTCCTGAAAAAGCAGTCTGGCTGGCTGAATATACCGCACCGACACGCTTTGCAGGCTGTTTTCAAGCACCATTTCAGCTTCATGCAACAGGCCAAGCCAGTCGCTTACCGACGTGAGCCGAAGGTGCAGCACCTTTTCTTCTTCACGAAGCGCGCCAATCTTTTCCATAAACATTTCGCGCAACGCTGTGAGAGAAGTATTGCTTCCCACTTCGAAAGCAGCGCGAATTTCACCCAGGTGAAAACCCATCTGCTTGTAATACTTCAAAGGGGGCACAGCCAGCAGGTCTTCCTGCGTATAGTAACGGTAGTTGTTTGTTCCGTGCCTTTTGGATGAAATGAGTCCAAGATCGTCATAAAAGCGCAGGGCCTTCTTTGATATCTTGGAGGCCTCGCTCATCTGGCTGATTGAATAGCCTCGTTTTGTCATGGCATCACCCGAAACTTCCTGTATAGGCTAGTGGAAGGGCCTGATTCATAACAGCGTGGCGCAAAGAAGGTATGGACTGGCCAACCGCAATTGTGGGCAGCGCGTGGTGTCCATCATAGCAGGCGGCAGCGCGAAAGGTCAAAAATCGCATGAAGTTGCGACTTTCTCCGGGGGAAAGGTTATCCCCGCCCCCGGAGCCATATCTGCTGTTTATTCAGGTATATATTTGTTTATTGTAGCGATGCTTTCGGCATTGGCGCGAAAATACATACGCACTTCATCGTTTTCGTCCAGGTCAAAGCGCGACTCTTCAACAAGCCCGTTGGCCTGCGCAGTCATCAGGGCCGTAAGCACGGCTGGCTTGGTAAAGGCTCGAAAAGTGCTGTACTGCCCCTTGAGTGCAGCCATCACATCTTCTGTGCAAGCTTCACTAACCGTAGTCATATATTTAAGGATAGCATAGTTCAATGGTTTCATGGCAGCCTATCCTTTTTTCTTGAAATATTCCAGAGGATTGACGGCAATAATGAAAATGCCGATGACCATAACCACCGCAGCCAGCCAGGCAATGGGCGGCAGGGCAAAACCGTCCTGACCGAACCACAGGCCAATCACTATCCAGCAGAAGAAAGGTCCCCAGAAGGAGAATGCGCCGTTGCACGCCATGCCCAAAGCCGTGCCGCACATGGCGTTGCCCTTGTACCACAGCATAAAGCCAAACCATGCGCCAAGACCAGCAACGAGGAACCACGGCATGGCCGTGGTATCGGTAAAGGCCGTGGTTATCATTGTAAAGGCGCTGTCGCCGCCGATCAGGGCAAACAGCGGCACCAGCACGCCAAGGTTGACGAGGCCGGAAGTAACCTGGCGGATGGTGATGCCGATTTCAGGATCAATCATAGACGTGGCGTAACCGCCAACGCAACCTTCAAGGCCCCAGCCAAAAGCGGCCAGAAAACCAAAAGACAGTCCCAGGAAGAGGTTCGGCGGGGCATTTTCAGCAAGACCGGTGCTGCCGATGAGCGCACTGGCTCCAAAGCAGATAAAAATGCCAAGCAGCATGCGGGGCGTGAGCGCCTGCTTGAAAAGAAAACGGCTCAGAATTGCGCCGATGGCCGGGCAAAGCGCGCTGATGGGCACAATGATGGAACCTGCGCTTTTCAGGCCCAGCACATAGCATGTGCTGGCCAGGGGGCCGCCGATGATGGCGGCGCCAATAAGAATGGCGCCGGGCTTGCTTTTCACGCACCGGAAAAAGTCGCCCATCTTGCCCCTGAAAGTTGCGATAAGCACCGCCCACAAGGCGCTGCATGTATCCGTGGTGGCCGCGCCAAGCGCCCCCAAAAGAAACAGGGTTGAAAAATCTGAAAGTCCCGATTCCCCTCCGTACCAGACAGACCAGACGCCCATGGTCATCGCCAGGGTCATGAAGGCTGTGTAGGTGCCGTAGGTCATCCCCGACATAATCGCCGTAAGAATGCCGCGCCTTCTAAAACTGGTGACCAGTTTGTCTTTGGCGGCCTCCGCTGCGGGGGTGTCGCGCAGAGCTGATGCAGCGACAGGTTTTGCCGTGTGCTCCATGGCAGAACTCCTTCTCTCGCAAATGGATGGTAAAAAAATGACGAAGGGAACGCCCTTGCCCCGGCAAAGACCGCCTCGCCTGACTACGGATGAGCATAAGATTACCCTGAACGGGAAGGTCAACATGATTTCGACTTTTAGCTGTCACAAATTGCACTTTTTCTGACAAGCTTGTCGCATTTTCTTTTCATAAGTAAAACCTTGTTGTTTTTATCGTAAAATATATATGGCAAAATCAGCTGTAAATTCAGCGGTTATTTTTGACTGGCTGCTCATCTGCCAATCTGTTTCATACTTTTTCACTCAGGTTTCATAAAACTTTTCTCACAAAAAAATGAAAAGGGCTTGACATTACCCTGCAGGGGAAAGGGTACAAGATAGACAAGAACTATTTCCACCGCCGCCAAGAGTGGCTTGCGGCACAAATGCGAATCTCAACGGAGCGTATATGCGATATGCAGGTGAAGAGGCCATGGGCCTCATTGAGACGCTGGGCATGGTGCCCTCCATATATGGTGCAGACTACATGCTCAAAGCCGCAGATGTAGATCTTGTCGCCTATGAAAACGTGGGCTCCACCCTTGTGACCATTATGGTCAAGGGCGACGTTGCAGCCGTGCAGGCGTCAGTAGCCGCAGGCGCCGCAGCCGCAGCCAGCGTCGGCAAGCTCACAGCGCAAAATGTCATGCCCCGTCCCGTGCGTGGCGTTGGCAGCATTGCCATGGCCCATGCGCTGGACACCATACCTGAAGACGATCCCGGCCTGCGCTCGCTGGGCATGATTGAAACTTTCGGCATTATCTATCTTATGGAAGCGGCCGACGCCATGATTAAAACTGCCGACGTGGAACTCATCGGCTATGAAAACGTGGCTTCCGGATACTGTTCTGCCCTGGTGCAGGGCGACGTGGCGGCATGCAAATCTGCCGTTGAAGCCGGAATCAAGGCCGTTAAAAATATGGGAGCGGACGTGTACAGCTCATGTGTCATCCCCACTCCCCACCGCCATCTGGTCAAACTGGTGCGACGGTACGCGTTGTCCTAACCGGGCACATACTACGGAGCAAAGAGCATGATCGGCGATAAGGACCTCATTTCCATACAGCAGGCGCGGATTCTGGCTGAAAACGCAGCCGAGGCCCGCAAAAAGCTGGCCGCCATGCCCCAGGAAAGCCTGGACGCAGTGGTGGAGGCTATGGCTGACGCCGTGGAATCCCATGCCCAGTCCCTCGCCGTCATGTGCCACGAAGAAAGCGACTGCGGCCAGTGGCAGGACAAGATGGTCAAAAACCTCTTTGTCTGCCGTCAGGTGCGCCAGAGTTTGCGCGGCATGCGCTGTGTGGGCTATCTCGGCGGCGCGGAACCGGAAGGCGTGTACGACGTGGGCGTTCCCCTGGGCGTCATTGTGGCCCTGTGCCCCGTGACCAGCCCTGTGTCCACAGCTATTTATAATGTACTGCTGGCCATCAAGTCCGGCAACGCCATCATCGTTTCCCTGCACCCCCGCGCCATAGACAGCATGCGCCGCGCCCTCGATATCATGATTGCCGCGGGGCTGGCCCAGGGCCTGCCCGAAGGGGCCATTTCCTACCTGGACATCGTGGCCAAAAGCGGCACCGAAGAGCTTATGAACCACCCCGAAGTGGCCCTTATCATGGTCACGGGCGTGCTTGGCATGTTCAAGACAGCTCAGGCAAGCGGCAAGCCGCTCATCTATGGCGGCACGGGCAACGGCCCGGCCTTTATCGAGCGCAGCGCAGACATTCCCGCGGCGGTCAGGCATATAGTAGCCAGCAAAACCTTTGATAACGGGTTGGCCCCCTCTGCCGAGCAGTGCGTTATTGTGGACGGCTGTATTGAGCGTCAGGTACGCCGCGCGTTTCAGGACAATGGCGCGTACTTCATGACTGACGAAGAAGCAGACGCCATTTGCCGCATACTCTTTCATGCAGACGGCCGCCGCCACCGCCATATGGTGGGGCAGTCTGCCGCAGCCCTTGCCGCCAAGGCAGGGTTTGCCATTCCCGCCGGAACAAAAGTGCTCATGGCCGAGCGTAAATATGTCGCTGGCCGCGATCCCTATATACGGGAGCTTCTCTCCCCCGTGCTCGGCTACTATGTGGAGCCGGACTGGATGCACGCCTGTGAAAAATGTGTGGAACTGCTGTTGCAGGAACGCCACGCCCAGACCCTTGCCATTCATAGCCGCGACGAATCGGTTATCCGCCAGTTCGCCCTCAAGAAGCCAGTGGCCCGGCTGCTGGTGAACACGGGCGCGGCCTTTGGCGGCATGGGCCTGACAACCAATCTTACTCCCGCCATGACCCAGGGTAGCGGCATAGCGGGCTACGGCATCACGTCGGATAATATTTCGCCAATGAATCTCATTTACCGCAGAAAGATAGGCTACGGCGTGCGTGATCTCGCCCAACTGGCGGACCTTACCCCACCGTCCGCACCCACTCAGGGCGTGACCCGCAACGAGCAGAACTTTGACCTGCTCAGGCGTGTACTGCGCGAAGCTCTGGGCACTCTGCCCCAGGCCCGGTAGCCCGGGCAGAGCTGCATACCCCTAGGCCGTTCTGACAGCACAATATGGAGGATACAACGTGGATCTTCATGATTTTTCAAGCAAAATAGCGGAAGTTACAAAGAATCTTTCGCCCGCAGAGCGCGAACAGCTGCGCCAGATTTTCTCTACTGTCACCCTGCCCTCGCACAGTGCTCCCGCTGCTGCGGTTCAGGCTGCTCCGGCTGCGCATTCCGGCCCGGGCGTGCCTGAAGGCCCCACGCAGCGCCACGTGCTGCTGAAAGAAAATTACCTCAAGCAGGTGCCGCTCATCACCATCCACCGCGCGCGCACCATCACCAAGATTGACAAGGAAAATCCCGGTATGCCGCGCGCCCTGCTGCGCGCCACGGCTTTTCGCCATAGCTGCGAAACCGCTCCCCTGGTCATTCAGGACCACGAACTTATCGTGGGCGCACCCAACGGCGCTCCCCGCGCCGGGGCCTTTTCGCCCGATATTTCCTGGCGCTGGCTGCGTGACGAAATGGACACCATTTCCAACCGCCCCCAGGACCCCTTCCATATTGCTGAAGAAGACAAAAAAATTCTGCGCGAAGAAATCTTCCCCTACTGGGAAGGCAAGTCCGTTGACGAATACTGCGAAGCCCAGTTCCGCGAAGCTGGCCTGTGGGAACTTTCGGGCGAATCCTTCGTGTCCGACTGCTCTTACCACGCCCTGAACGGCGGCGGCGACTCCAACCCCGGCTACGACGTCATTCTGATGAAGAAGGGCATGCTGGACATTCAGCGCGAAGCCCGCGAGCACCTGGAGCATCTGGATTACGACCGCCCCGAAGACATCGACAAGATCTACTTCTACAAGGCGGTCATCGAAACCACTGAAGGCGTGATGATCTACGCCCGGCGCATGTCCGAATACGCCGCCCAGCTGGCCGCCCGCGAAAATGATCCCAAGCGCAAGGCTGAACTGCTCAAGATTTCTGAAGTCAACGCCCGCGTGCCCGCCCACGCCCCCAGCACTTTCTGGGAAGCCATCCAGTCTGTATGGACGGTGGAATCCCTGCTGGTGGTCGAAGAAAACCAGACTGGCATGTCCATTGGCCGCGTTGACCAGTACATGTATCCCTTCTTCAAGGCCGACATTGAGTCTGGCCGCATGACCCCCTACGAGGCTTTTGACCTCGCAGGCTGCATGCTCATCAAAATGTCTGAAATGATGTGGCTGACCAGCGAAGGCAGTTCCAAGTTCTTCGCGGGCTATCAGCCCTTCGTCAACATGTGCGTGGGTGGCGTCACCCGCGAAGGACGCGACGCAACCAACGAGCTGACCTTCCTGCTCATGGATGCGGTGCGCCACGTTCGCATATACCAGCCCTCACTGGCCACCCGCGTACATAACTCTTCGCCCCAGGAATACCTGAAAAAAATCGTCTCCGTCATCCGTTCCGGCATGGGCTTCCCCGCCGTGCACTTTGACGACACGCACATCAAGATGATGCTTGCCAAGGGCGTGAGCATTGAAGACGCGCGTGACTACTGCCTCATGGGCTGCGTGGAACCGCAAAAGGCCGGGCGTCTGTATCAGTGGACCTCCACCGCCTACACCCAGTGGCCCATATGCATCGAACTCGTGCTCAACCACGGCGTGCCCCTCTGGTATGGCAAGCAGGTTTGCCCCGATCTTGGCGACCTGAGCCAGTTCGACACCTATGAAAAATTCGACGCCGCCGTCAAAGAGCAGATCAAGTACATTACCAAGTGGTCCAGCGTTGCCACGGTTATTACCCAGCGCGTGCAGCGCGACCTGGCCCCCAAGCCGCTCATGTCCATCATGTACGAAGGCTGCATGGAACAGGGCCGCGACGTGGCCGCTGGCGGCGCCATGTACAACTTCGGCCCCGGCGTTGTCTGGAGCGGTCTTGCCACCTACGCCGACTCGATGGCTGCTATCAAGAAGCTGGTGTTCGATGACAAAAAGTACACCCTGCAGCAGATGAACGAAGCCCTGAAGGCCAACTTCGAAGGCTACGACGCCATTTTGGCCGACTGCCTTGCCGCGCCCAAGTACGGCAATGACGACGACTTCGCCGACGACATCGCCGCCGACCTCGTTGCCTTTACCGAACGCGAGCACCGCAAGTTCAAGACGCTCTACTCCATTTTGAGCCACGGCACGCTTTCCATCTCCAACAACACGCCCTTCGGCCAGTTGCTGGGCGCATCCGCCAACGGCCGCAAGGCATGGCTGCCGCTTTCTGACGGCATCAGCCCCACGCAGGGTGCGGACTTCAAGGGCCCCACTGCCATCATCAAGAGCGTGTCCAAGATGTCCAACGACAACATGAACATCGGCATGGTGCACAACTTCAAGCTTCTGCCGGGCCTGCTGGACACCCCAGAAGGCGAACAGGGCATCATCACCCTCATCCGCTCGGCCAGTATCCTCGGCAACGGTGAAATGCAATTCAACTATCTGGACAACAAGACCATGCTTGAAGCCCAGAAGAGCCCCAAAGACTACCGTGACCTGGTGGTGCGCGTGGCTGGCTACAGCGCCTTCTTTGTGGAGCTGTGCAAGGACGTGCAGGACGAAATCATCAGCAGAACAGTACTGCGCCACTTCTAAACCCCAATGGCGCAGGCCGCGCCCCCTTTATTCTCGTGGAGGGGGCGCGGCCAAAAAGACAGACAGCAACGGTAAAACGACTGAGCAGACGGCAAGGGTAGCAGCGTGATCGAAAGAAAAGCCAGAGTTTTCAACATACAGAAATACAATATGTATGACGGTCCGGGCATACGCACCCTGGTCTTTTTCAAGGGTTGCCCTCTGCGCTGCCAGTGGTGTTCCAACCCTGAAAGCCAGACCCGCCGCTACGAAGTCATGTTCAAAAAGGACGTGTGCGTCAATTGCGGCGCCTGTGTGCCCGTCTGTCCCGTAGGCATTCATGGCATGGTCAATGCAGGAGCCTGCCACGTTGTAGACAGAACCAAGGACTGCATCAACTGCGGCAAGTGCGTTCATGCCTGTCCTGAAGCGGCCCTGGCCATCGCCGGGGAACAAAAGGGCATTTCTGAACTTCTTGAAGTGGTGGAACAGGACTGGCTCTTTTACGAGAACTCCGGCGGCGGCCTTACGGTAGGCGGCGGCGAACCCCTGGCCCAGCACGAGGCTGTGGCTAACCTGCTGCTGGCCTGCCGGCACAAGGGCATCCACACCGCAATGGAGACCTCGGGCTACGCCAAGCTTGACGTAGTTCGTGACATGGCAGACGTGTGCGACCTTTTTCTCTTCGATATCAAGCATATGGATGCCAACAAGCACCATGAGCTCACCGGGGTTCGCAACGAAGGCATACTGACCAACCTGCAATGGCTGCTTGAAAACGGCTGTAACGTGAACATCCGCATGCCCCTGCTCAAGGGCTACAACGACGACGATGCCGAAATTCACGCTGTAGGACGCTTTTTGACCGGGCATGCTCACAGAAAAAATTTCAAGGGCGTGGATCTGCTTCCCTATCACAAGATGGGAGTGAGCAAATATGCCCAGATCGATGTGGAGTATCCTATCAAGGACAACCCCGTACTCGATGACAGCGATTTGCAGCGTATTGAGAATATTCTCAAGGGCTACGGCCTGGCCGTGAAGGTCATAAAACATTAGAGCATGCTGCACTTGAAATAGTCGCTTAACAGCGAGCAAAGCTCGCCTACGCCTATTTCGTGGCAAGGATTTGCAGACAAATCCTTGCAGAACAATTGACTCATTTCATTCGTAAATTGCTCTGGTCACGGCCAAAATTAGGAGAAAGCCATGCTGGCACTGGGACTCATAGAAACCAAGGGGCTCATAGGAGCCATAGAAGCGGCGGACGCCATGCTCAAGGCGGCGGATGTGCGCCTGCTGGAAAAAACCCTGGCTACGGGCGGCCTTGTGACCATCACCATTGCTGGCGAGGTTGCTGCGGTGCAGTCGGCGGTTGATGCGGCACGGGCTTCATTGACCCGCCTTGAGGGAGCCGTGTGCGTATCCTGCCACGTTATCCCCCGTCCTGACGGCGGCCTTGAAAAGATACTGCTTTTGCAGCCCGGCGGCCAAACTCCGGCGGCTCCGGCCAGCCCAGCGCCTGCTGCCGCAAAAGCCGAAACCGTAGAAACTGAAATTATTAAAATTGTGGAAATAGTGGAAGAAACCCCGGCCCCCGCAGCCCCGCAAGGCGGCGCGAAGGCCGGAGACGGAACACAGGCCACGGCCCAGAACGGGCAGGAAGCCTATGATCCTGAAAAATGCAAAGCCATGAGCATGAACAAACTTCGTCAGCTTGCCAGAACAATGAAGGTTGAGCTCACCCGTGAGCAGATCGCCTCATCCAACAGGCAAACCCTGATGAACGCCATCGACCGGGCGGCACGGAAGGAAAAGGAGTAAAACATGGTTGATAAGGATTTACTCTCCATTCAGGAGGCCCGCGCCCTTGTGCGTGCGGCGCGTAAAGCTCAGCCCGAATTCGCGCAATTGAGTCAGGACCGCGTGAACGAGGTTGTCAGGGCAGTGTCTGAAGCCACTGCGGCCCAGGCTGAAACCCTGGCCAATATGGCTGTTGAGGAAACCGGCTTCGGCAAGCCCCAGGATAAAAAGATCAAGAACCTGCTTGCCAGCGAAAAGGTCTATGCCTGCATCAAGGACATGAAGACCATCGGCGAGCTGCATTCCGACCCGGTCAGCAAGATTGTGGAAATCGCCGTGCCCGTGGGCGTCATCGCCGGCATCGTGCCTTCCACCAATCCCACGTCCACGGTTATCTATAAATCGCTTATCGCGCTCAAGGCGGGCAATGCCATTGTGTTTACCCCGCACCCCAGCGCCCGTAACTGCATCGCCAAAACTGTGGAGACCATCCAGAGCGCCCTGCGTTCCTGCCATGTGTCCCCCGATCTCGTGAGCAGCATCAGCATGCCTTCCATTGAAGGCACCAATGAACTCATGAAGATCAGCGATCTTATCCTGGCCACTGGCGGCCCCGGCATGGTCAAGGCAGCTTACAGCTCCGGCACGCCCGCTCTGGGCGTGGGCGCTGGCAACGTGCCTGCCTACATCGAACGTACCGCCAATGTTGAAGACGCCGTGACCAAGATCATGAGCAGCAAAACCTTCGATAACGGCACCATCTGCGCTTCTGAGCAGTCCGTCGTTACGGATGCCTGCATTGCCGACAAGGTGCGCGCCACCATGGAAGCCCAGGGCTGCTACTTCCTCGCGGGCGACAAGCTCACCAAGGTCAAGCAGGTTATGGAACGCGGCAACGGCAGCATGAACCCCGCCATCGTGGGCCGCGACGCTCTGAGCATCGCGCGTGTCGCTGGCATCGAAGTGCCGCAGGGCACCCGTCTGCTGGTTTCCGACGAAAAGGGCGTTGGTCCCAAGTATCCCTTCAGCAAGGAAAAGCTCACCGCGCTGCTGGGATTCTATGTGGTTGAAGACTGGCGCGAAGCCTGCGAACTGTGCATTTCCCTTCTGCACAACGGCGGCGTGGGTCACTCCCTTGCCATCCACTCGCAGAACGAAGAAGTCATTCGCGAATTCGGCCTCAAAAAACCCGTTTCGCGCATGCTGGTGAACACCCCCTCCACCCAGGGCGCCGTGGGCCTTTCCACAGGCCTCTTCCCCTCTTTCACCCTGGGTTGCGGCGCGGTTGGCGGCAGTGCCACGTCTGACAACGTGACGCCCCTGAATCTCCTGAACGTGCGCCGGGTGGCCTATGATCTGCATTCGCAGGGCTGCTCGTGCGCAACTCCCGCCTCGTGCGGTGTTTCCACCGTGGCGGGCGTTTCCCCCTCTGGGTCTCCGGCGGGGGGCTATCCGCCTTCCGCCGGACTTTCAGGCTGCTGCCATCACGGTGCCAGTCATCAGGCCGTTGTGGCCCCGCAAGCTGCCGCAGCAGCGGCCGTGGGCGGTTTGGACATCAATGCCGTCACGGAAATGATCGTGGCGGAATTGAAAAAGGTTTTATAAGCCCAGGCCCGGCCACGCCGGAGCCGCTGCAACCAGCAAATTAAAAAGCTATTGTTAAAACTCTAAGGAGATACCGCTATGACCAATTCATCCAACGCCCTTGGCATGATCGAAACCCGTGGCCTCGTCGGCGCTGTTGAAGCTGCTGATGCTATGGTCAAGGCCGCCAACGTTACCCTTATTGGCCGCAGCCAGGTAGGCGGCGGGCTTGTCACCGTTATGGTGCGTGGCGACGTGGGCGCTGTGAAAGCCGCCACCGACGCCGGCGCTGCCGCTGCCAAAAAAGTGGGCGAGCTCGTGAGTGTGCACGTCATCCCCCGCCCCCACAGCGAAGTTGAGATGATTCTGCCCACGCGCGAAGCCTAGTTTACCCCTTACCCACACACCCGATCCCGGCGGCGACGGATTCCCTACCCCGTTCGCCGCCGGGCGGTGGAGCCGAAATGAATACGCAGATGAACGAGCAAGTCCTTAAAGATATTCTGGCTGGTGTGGTGCGCAAGGTGCTGACTCAGGAATGTGCAAGCGCCCCTGCCGCCACGATGAACGCCGGGCCTATTCCGGTAGAAATTTCCGCCCGTCACGCCCATTTGAGCGTGAGCGACGCCATGACACTTTTTGGTGAAGCCCTGCGCCCCGACAGGCCGCTTTCGCAGCCTGGGCAGTTTTTGAGCACCGGGCGCGTGCGCCTTATCGGACCCAAGGGCGTTATGGATAACGTGGCCGTACTCGGCCCCGCCCGCAGCACTTCGCAGGTTGAAATTTCCCGCACGGACGCTCGCGCCCTGGGTATCAACCCGCCTGTGCGCCAGAGTGGCGACATCAATGGCACGCCGGGCATCATCCTGGCTTCCGCCACGGGCATTGTAGGGTTGGAATGCGGCGTTATAGTGGCTTCGCGCCACATCCACATGCATTCGGACGACGCCCGCCGCTTTGGCCTCAAAGACAAAGATATGGTCGATGTGCGCCTTGAAACCGAACGTCCCATGATTCTGGAAAACGTGCTGGTGCGTGTCAGCGACGACTTCAAGCTGGCCATGCACATTGATGCCGACGAAGGCAACAGCTCCGGCTGGAAGCCCGGCACCAACGGAACCATCATCGGAATGAGCAGAGGCTAGATATGGACTTTACCGCCGCTGACAAGCTTATGGATACCCTTGAGAAGTGCCGCAGGAAGCCCCGCAAGGTCACACCTTCGGAGCCGCTCTATGTAGGCGTGGACCTCGGCACGGCCTATATTGTCGTGGTGGCGGTCAATGCCAAAAAACAGCCTGTGGCGTGCGCCATGCGCTTTGCCCAGGTGGTCAAGGACGGCCTTATCGTCGACTACACGGGCGGCCTGCGCATTGTGCGCGAGCTTACACAGGAACTGGAAGAAAAACTGGGCCGCAAGCTTGAAAAAGCTGCTATCGCCGTGCCCCCCGGCACCAGCGAGCGCGACTGCGCCACCCACCGCCATGTGGCGGAAGGCGCGGGCTATCAGGTTACAGCCCTGCTGGACGAGCCCACGGCGGCCAACAGCGTGCTTAACGTGCGCGACGGGGCCATTGTGGACATCGGCGGCGGCACCACAGGCATTGCGGTGCTTGAAGACGGCAAGGTCGTCTATGTGGCTGACGAGGCCACTGGCGGCACCCATGTGAGCCTTGTGCTGGCAGGCAACTACGACATCAGTTTTGAAGAGGCTGAAGACCTGAAAAAGGACAAGGCCCGGCAAAAAGAAATCCTGCCCGTGGTGCGGCCCGTCATTGAAAAGATGGGGTCCATCATCCACAGGCATGTGCAGGGGCGCAACGTGTCGGCCCTCTACCTGGTCGGCGGCACCTGCTGCCTGCCCGGTATGGAAGAGGTCATTCAGAAGTACACTGGCGTGCCCACGTTCAAACCTGCCAACCCGTTTCTGGTGACGCCCCTGGGCATCGCCCTCAACTGCACGGACTAGCGGTCAGACATGGAAGCCAACGCAAAAGATATTGCCGTTAATCCTGAACGGCCCGCGCAAGCACTGGACACGCAGTCCCTAGTGGACGCGGTGGTGCAGCGCGTACTGGCAAAGCTGGCCTCTGCCCCTCAGAGTGTCCAGCCTGCCAGCGGGCCTATGGTTGAAATTCTGGCTCCGGCTGACGAAAAACTGGGCCACGAAGTTTCGGCGCGCCTGCCTGAAGCGCGGGTACGCTTTGAAACATCGGGCCAAACCGAAGAAGCGGCATTTTACGTCTTGCCGGAACTGGCCTGTTCCGACATGGCTGATCTCGCTCAGGGCAGAGCCTCAAGCATTGCCCTGCGCAAGGTGCTGGATCTTCTGCTTCAGGGCAAAGAAGTGCGCGTGCTGGGCTTTGCCTACCGCGCCTACGCTGAAACGGCTCCCTATGCCCTGTTGCAGCTGTATGAAGGTTACGAGGCCGCGCTTGCCAATTTTGGCCTGACAGAGCTTGCCCCGCCTGCGGCGGACGCACGGCTGCGCCAGAGCCTTGTAACGGCAGACCATGTGACCGAGGCCGCCAAGACAGGCGCGCAGACCCTGCGCGTACCCCGTCAGGCGGTGGTAACGCCCCTGGCCCAAGAGGCTGCGGCCAACCACCATATGACCATTTTGAAAAATCTGTAGGTGTCACATGCTTATAGGCATTGTTGTCGGTAACGTCTGGGCTACCCGCAAGGAAGATTCCCTCAACGGGCTGAAGCTCATGGTCGTGCAGCGGCTTGATCTTGCCCACAACAAGCTGGCTGAAAGCTTTGTGGCGGTTGACTGTGTAGGCGCGGGCATTGGCGAGCGGGTGCTCATCACCACTGGCAGCTCTGCCCGCAAGGCACTCTACAATCAGGAATCCCCCGTGGACGCCGCCATTGTCGGCATTCTCGACCAGGAAGAGATGATGGGCAAAAAGCCGGAGAGCGACTAGGTCATGGATACTCTTGGCATTGTGGACAGCCGCAGCATCGCCGCCGGGGCCGAAATTACCGACGCCATGCTCAAGGCTGCGCCCGTTGCCCTTATACGGGCATCGGTGATCTGCGCCGGACGCCTGATCATTCTGGTGGAAGGCGACCGCGAAGCTGTGGAAACTTCTGTGCGCGCCGCCGAGGCCACGGGCTTTCATCTGGCCGGGCGCTACGTCATTTCCCCTGTTTCGCCCCAGGTGCAGGCAGCCCTGCGCCGCCAGCCCGCACAGCTCGCTGGCAGGGCCATGGCTGTGGTGGAATGCCGCAATGCCGCCGACGGCATTATGGCCGCTGACATAGCCGTTAAAAAGGCCGACGTCAGCCTGATGCGCCTTGTCATGGGCCAGGGCATTGGCGGCAAATCGTATTTTGTGCTTACGGGCGATGTGGCCTCTGTGCGCGAAGCTGCGCAAGCCGCCGCCGACGCGCTGGGCAAGAGCCTGCAACAGATGGTGGTCATACCCCAGCCCGATGCGGAACTTATTAAGGCATTTACAGGCGCGTCCCACTAGGGCGGCTACCCAAAAACCCGCCCCGTGCGGGCCTGAGAGGTACTTATGAGCAAGACTTTGATAACTGTGGACAATCTGCAGGATTACGTCACCGGCAACCGCCTGACAATGGACGGCTCCAAAATACTCACTGCCGGAGCCCGTGACGAACTGACCAGGCGCGGCATTGAAGTCACCTGGGCCGACGCCCCGGCGGAATCCTGCTGCGGCTGCGGTTGCGGCGATCACAAGGCTGAAAGCGCCACTGCCTGCCACAGCCCCGAACAGGAAGAGCTGCTTATTGGCGTGGCCGCCATTATCAAGCAGCACTACAATATTACCGACCCCGAAGAGTTGAAAAAGGTCACGCTGGAAACCGTGGCCGCCATCAACGGCGGGTTCCATTAGTAATAAGGCGTTCCGGGCCAACACCCGGCGCTAAAAATTCCGGCGCGGCGCGCAGCGCCCGCTGTAAACAATTTTTCGGGTCTGCCCCGAAAAACAACCCCTTGAGGTAAGGAGACGACAATGGCGATGATGACTGACGCTTTGGGTATGATTGAAACCCGTGGTCTGGTGGGCGCTGTGGAAGCTGCTGACGCTATGGTGAAAGCTGCCAACGTAACCCTGATTGGCCGCGAACAGGTTGGCTCCGGTCTTGTGACCGTTATGGTGCGCGGCGACGTGGGCGCTGTGAAGGCCGCTACCGACGCTGGCGCTGCTGCCGCTTCGCGCGTGGGCGACCTTGTGAGCGTGCACGTGATTCCCCGCCCTCACGAAGAAGTGGAAATGATTCTGCCCAAATGCAAATAAGGCCGTGCAAGGCTTTATTGACCAAGCTTACACGACGGTAACGCGGGGGCGATCTGCTCCGCCCCCGCGAACACCACGGAGGACAACGTGACCCAGTTTTACGGAAAAACAAAGATCTGCTACGGCCCTTACGCACTGGAAACTCTTGAGAGTTTTCCCGCAAGTCACGCCTTTGTGGTAACCGACCCCTTCATGGTCAAGAGCGGCTTTGCCAATCAGGCGGTAAGCCACCTGAAGCGCAAGGGCATCACATTTGACATTTTTTCAGGTGTGGAGCCCGACCCCACCCTGCAAGCCGTGGTGGAAGCCACGGGGATCTTCCTGCGCAGCAAGGCCGACATGATTCTCGCCCTTGGCGGCGGCTCTGCCATTGATATGGCCAAGGCCATCTCCTACTTTGGCCGCAAGGCCGACGAGAACAGAAAGACCCTGTTGGTGGCCATTCCCACCACCAGCGGCACTGGCTCGGAAGTGACCTCCATCGCCGTTATCACCGACAAGGTAAACGCGGTCAAAATTCCGCTTAACGACGAACTGCTCATTCCCGATGCCGCCATTCTTGACGCGCGCTTTACCCGCACGGTGCCGCCCCAGGTGACGGCCTCCACGGGTATGGACGTGCTCACCCACGCGGTTGAGGCCTATACCTCCCGCCACAGCAACGTTTTTACGGCCATCTATGCCGAACGGGCCATCCGCAACGTCTTTTCCTACCTGCACCGCGCCTACGCGCAGGGCGACGACATGATTGCCAGAGACAACATGCTCATCGGCTCGTGCATGGCTGGCCTTGCCTTTACCAACAGCGGTCTTGGTATCACGCACAGCATGGCCCACAGCCTGGGCGGCCTGTTCCATATTCCCCACGGCTTGGCCAATGCCGTTCTGCTGCCTGTGGTCATTGATTTCAACAGCTTTGACGCTGGCGTGAAGTACCGTGAAATCGCCGAAATGGTCGGCCTGCCCGCCGCCACGGTGGAAGAAGGCACAAGAAACCTTGTGAGCGCTGTGCGCGACCTCAATGCCTCAATGGGTATTCCGGCCCATGTGCGCGAACTCAAGGTCAATGAAAGCGAATACCGCAAGAGCCTGGACACTATGGCGGCCAACGCGCTTGAAGACATCTGCACTGAAAGTAATCCGCGCATGCCCTCACATGACGACATCGTCAAGCTGCTGGAAAGTGTTTGGTAACTTTGATTAATCCGGCACAGATTTTGCTGAGATAATTGGCATAAATTCTTCAGCGGGGTCAGCCCCGCGCAAGTCCGGGCCTTACCCGGCCCGGACTGTAGAGCAACCAGACTCCAGTTACGTCGGTGCTCAATGTTTTGAAGACGCCCGTTCCGGCGCCAAACCGCGCCAAGACCCGGTGGACCTGTGTTCTCCGCAGCCCCGGGGCCTGCCTGTAAGAAGGTTCAACACTTCAAGGCGAGGCTCTCGGGCAACCGTGAAGCCCGGCACGCGCCTGAATGGCAGACGTCTGTTTATAGTAGCCAGAACAATTTCACTTTGAAAATGTTCTAAAATACTCCAAGAGGATATCATGGGAAAAGCAATTGTTGACGCCATACGCCAGGCTGGCGTTGTTGGCGCAGGCGGGGCGGGACTGCCCACCCATGTGAAGGCCGACGCCTCGGCGCAAACTGTGCTGGTTAACGGTGCAAGCTGCGAACCGCTGCTCATGAGCGACCCCTACCTGATGGAAGAACAGGTAGAAGGTATGCTGCGCGGCCTTGAAGCCATGATGGACTGCACTGGCGCAAGCAAGGGCATTGTCTGTCTCAAGGGCAAGCACGCCGCAGCAATGAAAAGCGTTCGCGAAGCCGTGGCCCGCCGCGGCAGCCGTTTTGAAGCTTTTGAACTGGGCGATTTTTATCCTGCCGGCGACGAACAGGTGATGGTGTACGAAGCGCTGGGCGGCATTGTGCCTGAACGCGGCATTCCCCTGCAAATCGGGGCCGTGGTCAGCAATGTGGAAAGCCTTTACAACATCGCCCACGCGCTGGACGGCAAGCCCGTGACGCACCGTTACCTTACCGTAGGCTGCGAAGTGGCCCGCCCCATGGTTGTTCGCGTGCCTGTGGGTACGCGCGTTTCCGAAGTGCTCAATTTTGCGGGCGGCCCAACCATCAGCGAATACCGCGTGGTGGACGGCGGCCCCATGATGGGCCGCGTGCTGCCCAGTGCAGACGAGCCTGTCACCAAGACCACAAGCGGTCTTCTTGTGCTGCCGCCCGACCACAATGTGGTGGCCCGCAAGGTTATGGATCCCCGGGCGCTCAAGCGCCTTACCAATACGGTGTGCTGTCAGTGCTCGCAGTGTACGGACCTCTGCCCGCGCAGCCTGCTCGGGCACAGCCTGCACCCGCACAAACTCATGCGCGTGCTGGACGGCCAGACCGTCAACAGCCCCATTGCCAAGGAAGCGTTGCTTTGCTCCGAATGCGGCATCTGCGAAAAATTCGCTTGCCCCATGGGCATTTCGCCGCGTGAAGTCAATGCCATGCTGAAGAAAGAACTCATGCAGGCTGGCGTTAAGTGGGAATACGACGGCCGTCCTTTGGCCGCTTCACGCTTCCGCGATGAAAGGCGCATCCCCACCAGCAGCCTTGTACGCCGCCTTGGTCTTGCGGGCTACGAAGCTCACCCGCCTTTTGCGGGCGACTTTGAGCCTTCTGAAGTGCGCATTCCCCTGCGCCAGCACATCGGCGCACCCGCCATTGCCGTGGTGAGCGTGGGCCAGAGCGTCAATGTGGGCGATCTTATCGGCGAAATTCCCGAAGGGGCCATGGGTGCGCGTATTCACGCCAGCATCAAGGGCACCGTCAGCGCCATTGAAAACGGCATCATCACTATCAAGGCCTGAGGGGTATGGGCATGAAATTACGGACTATCGGCTGTGTTGAACTGAACAGCATCGGCATGGGCATGCAGACGGCGGACGAAATGGTCAAGGCCGCCAATGTGGAACTGGTTTTGGCCAAAACCACCTGCCCCGGCAGATACCTTATTATCGTCACTGGCGACACCGGAGCCGTCACCAGCTCTGTGAACACCGGCCTTACGCTGGGTGCGGATCTGGTGGTGGACAGCTTCATCATCCCCAATGTGCATGAAGACGTGATTCCGGCAATGAACGGCACCGCCATACAGGGACGCATCAACGCCATCGGCGTTATCGAGACCTACACGGCTGCCTCATGTGTGCTGGCTGCCGACGGAGCGGCCAAGGCTGGCGACGTTCGCCTGCTTGACCTGCGGCTTTCCGCTGGTCTTGGCGGCAAGGCCTTTGTGGTCATGACGGGCGAAGTCAGCGCTGTGCAGTCCTCGGTGGACGCCGGGGTGGCCAATGTTACCGAAGGCGGCCCCGTGGTCAGCAAAATCGTTATTCCCTCGCCCAGCGAGGATCTGAAGAAACACCTGCTGTAGCCGCAATGGCGGCAAAAACGCAGGCTGCAACGCCTTGCCTTGTTGCCGCCAGATTTGCAACGGCACCTGGTAAGCTGCCTGCCTGGCCGAAACAGGCCGATACAGGGGAGCATGCCGAACTAGGCTGAAACAGGCCGAGATATGCCGATACAGGCCAAATCAGGCAAACACGGCAATCAGATAGAGAGCGGCAGGCACAAGAGCAGCCAGCGCCAAGCACCGTGCCAAACGCAACATCAAGTGGGGGGCCAGATGGAAGAAACCAAGCAACGGATCATACAAGAGTATGTGCCGGGCAGACAGATCACTCTGGCCCACCTTATCGCCAGCCCGCAAAAAGGCATCTACCTCAAGCTGGGGTTGGACGACGCATGCGCCACTGCCATCGGCATACTGACCATTACCCCCTGCGAAGGCGTCATTATTGCGGCTGACATCGCCACCAAGGCCGCCAACGTGGACATAGGCTTTCTGGACCGTTTTGGCGGCTCCCTGCTTATCACGGGCGACGTGGCCAGCGTTGAGGCGTCCCTGCGCGAAGTTTTGCGCTATTTTGGCGATGTGCTGCGCTACGACCTTACCGAAATGACCAAGTCGTGAGGCCCTGATGCGCCGTATCATGCTTTTGGGCGAAAGGGGCGCGGGCAGGAGAAGTCTTGCCCGCGCCCTCGGTCATGCGCCAGCCTTTATGCCGCAGCCTATGGCAGTGGAGTTCGCCGGGCGCTTTGTCATTCCGCCCCCGGAATTTTTGGAAAACAGACGCTTTTACCGCGCCCTTATTACCGTTTCTATGGATTGCGGCACCCTGCTTTTCGTTCAGGACGCCACACGGCGCACCTCGGCCTTTCCTCCCGGCTTTGCCCGTATTTTCAATCGGCATGTGGCGGGCATCATCACCAAGACTGACATGCCCGAAGCTTCCATTGAACGCGCCACACGCTTTCTTAACAACGCGGGGCTACAGAATATTTACGCCCTCAGCGCCGTCAGCGGCGAGGGGATGGACACTCTGCGCCAGAAAGAACCCACGCTGTTCGTCTAGACCGGACTACCTTTGCACTGCCTCGCCGTTCAAAGCTGTTGTTCTGTCTAAAAATGCACTCTTCGCAGAATCTACGGCACATTCGCACATAGCGTCACGGTACGGCAGCGTCAGACCATTAATTTTCAACGTCATCACCCTCCAAGCAATCCCTTTTGCCTTTCAGAAGCCGCCGCACCAACGGGAAACGGGAGCTTCTGTTTATATAAAGAGAGCCGGCGTCTTGCGACGTCGGCTCTTATTTTATGGCAGGCTGGAACACGGATTAAAAACTAATGCAATTGGATATTGAAAGCGATATAATATGTTACGGCGAGTAGCTCGAACCGCACGCCGCAAGTCGACGCGCATTCAGCCGGAAATTTCGGTTTTCGGCTGAATGCCAACTTTGAAATGCACAGCACTTCAAAATCAATCTCATCCAGAGCAAGTGAACTTTGAGCCTATACATTCTCAAAGTTTGCGACACGCCTTTTACGGTGGGCGTCTGCTCTCGTGGTCGCCTGGGCAATTTCAAAATTAATTGCCCAGGGAAGCACTGGTTAAAGAGCCTCCTGAAAACGCGCAGTTATTTCGTTTGGCAAGGCGCGATCTTTTTTTGAAGCAGGAGTGGACTCTTCCGTCCTCGACTGTTTCAAAAAAATGAAGCAACGCAGCCAAACGGAATAAATCAGCGTTTTCCTAGAACTGGTACTGAAAGACCACCTGCGCCTTCCAGGCGTCCTGCTTGGTGTAACTGCCGAAGTCGTTGTAGTCCTTCTTCCAGGTGCTGCTGTCCATAAAGTTGGCCACATAGCCAAGCTCCACGTTCATTTCAAGATTTTCGTAGATCTTGTAGGAAGAAATCAGGTTCACTTCCAGCATGCCGTCGTTGGTGGTCAGGTACGGGCCGTCGCTCAGGTTCGAGGTGGAATCCCACGCGTTGGCATGGTCCATATACTTGACCATCGAAGGACTGTTGGTGCCGCCCCAGTAGGCCACGCGCACAACGTGCTTCAGATCTTCCACAAAGCTGATGTCTTTGACCTGAGCGCCAATGCCCCAGGTTCCGGCGTAGCTCAACGACTTGTCCATAAAGTTGAGGGCCGGGCTCCAGGCCATGTTGCCGTCACCAAAGAAGGACGTGAAATTGCCGTACGCGCAAATGGAAGGCATGCGTTCGGAACCGTTCTTCACGTTGCCGTCGTCACCAGAAGCATACCAGCCGAAGACGCCGGGCACGCCCCAATCCAGCTTGTATTCCACAAGGGCCTTGGCCAGCCAGCCCTGGCGCTGGCTGCTGCCGCGCACCACATCGCTGGCGTCATTACGCTTGATGACGTCAAAGCGGCCCATTTCTTCCACAAAGCCGTAGTTCAGATCCAGCTCGAAGTTCCAGGGATCCATTGCGGTGATCTTGAAGGGAATACCCGCCCAGAAAACCTTGCCATAAGTCTTGGAGGTGCTGCCGAGCTGCTGCACGTTCAGACCGTGGCCGCCGCCGATCTTGTTCAGGTAGGGGCACAGGGTCACGGCTGGATACCCGTCGCCAAGGCCGTTCTGCCAGAAGCCGTCAAACTTGTTGGTATTGCGGCCCATCATGCCGGGCATGATCCAGGGGGTGATCTTGATGCCGTCAAAGGTCAAAGGCAGGGTCAGGGCAAAGAGGTCCATATTGTCCAGATAGTTGGCCCCTTCTGAACTGAGAATGCCGTTGTAGTTGCCGCCCGAGTAGTTGTCGTTGAAGGGACGCATCCACAGGGCGGTGAGGCCCACATTGGAATTGAAAGCGTAGTTGGCAACCACGGCAGCAGCCTGGGTGTCAAATACGGCGGAGCCGCCAGCGGCATTGGGCATGGAGAAATACTGCAGGCCCATTTTCATTTTAAGGTCGGTCTGCGGCACGGCCCACTGCAGGTAAGCCTGGGTGAGCTTGATGTTTGTGCCGTCAGCGCCAAGGGCAGATCCCTGCCGGGCCTTGCCCCAATCCTGCGGGCCAAGCTTGAGTTGCAGGCTGCCCATGAGATTTTCTGAAGCAATGGCGTCAAGGAAAAGCAGCACGCGCTGCCGCGCCACAAACTTGTCGTCATTATTGACTTTCTTTTTGTCACCCTTGGTGGTGACATCCTTGGTCAGGCTGGGGTCGCCGATGCCGTAGCCCATCGACCATATTCCCCTGGCTTTGAAATCAATGGCCTGGGCCTTTCCGGCAATGCCCATGCCCAGAAACAGCGCCAAGGCTACCAGGCACCATAGCACCCTGTTCTTTTTTTGCATAACAACCTTCTTTTTAACGTGTTTTTGTGTATTTCAGCCTGCCTGGACTGCACAAACCCGATGTTGTGTAAACCGCAAAAAACATGAAAAAAGCCCTGCCATACAACAAATATGGCAGGGCAAAAGCACATTGAAGAGTCAACAAATTAGTACTTTAAAGAGGGAGTGGCACAAATTCCTGCGGACAGCGCAATATCTGGCTGTTACGGCGCGAGTACGCACAATACAGCACGAATCGTCTGTCTTCTGCCAGCCAAAGCGCACAGCGTCGATCCAGCGGCAGAAGGAGTAAAACAGGTGCCTTACCATAGGGCCTCATCAAGTGAAGTCTTGAGGTTTGCAGGAATAAATGTGTTGGATATGAAATGCAGTCGTCGTGCCAAAAATCACCTGACTGAAATAATTGAATATAATTGTTCTAGCGACAAAAGCCTTGCCATATCGCGACATTCGTGTCGCTGGTAGCGACAAAAAGAACTACAAAAAATACATTTAAAATAAGTAACTTATAACAACAACCCCTCAAATCGCGACACTATGGTCGCAAATCACCCAACAGCCGCAAAAGAATCGTTGTGACGCCTTTGTCCAAAAAGCCACAGTGAACCAGTTTTTATTAACAAACAGGCAGGTTGTGGCGTGGTGGCATACAAATTGAACTAGAGTAGCCATAAAACACACTGCAGCCCGTGCGCCCCGAGCACGGCAAGGAGTTATTTCTATGGCCGCAAAAGCGAAACGCGCCGCCCTCATTGGCTATGACTGCCTTATCCCCAAAAGGCTTGAAGTCCTGCTTGCCCAAGGGGGCCTCGTCAACTTCCGCAAGTTCATGAGCGAAGGCAGCTATATCCCCGAGGGTTTCAATCTGCCCACGGTTACTCCGCCTTCGTGGGCCACGATTTGCACTGGCGCGTGGCCGCGTACGCATGGGGTGGAAGACTATTATTACTATCACGAAGGCCGCAGCCTTGATTACAAGGAAACCACGCAGGCCTTCGGTTCTGAAATCCTTACCGCCCAAACCATCTGGGACGCGTGGGACAAAGCTGGCAAAAAGTGCATTGTGGTCAACTACCCCATGTCCTGGCCTTCCAAGATGCAGCACGGCGTCATGATTATGGGCGAAGGCCTCAGCCCCGCTGAAACCCGCTGGCCCCTGCACGGCAACGAACACAGGGAATTCCTGTGCTCTGAAGGCGTGATTTCCACCGATTTCTATCCCATGGGTGTTCAGGGCAGCTTTGACGACGCCGAAGGCTGGACCAACCTGCCCGACAGCGACGAACCCCTGGAAATGAACGTGACCATGCGCTTCAAGGAATCCATTGAAGCCCTTGAAGACCAGACCTGGCACTGTCTTGTGTGGCAGAGCGACGACGACGGTTATGACCGCATGTCCCTGTGCCCCGAAAAGGACTTTTCCAAGGCTTTCTTCACCCTCAAGCTGGGCGAATGGAGCGAACCCATCCAGCACGACTTCACCGTCAAGGCTGATGGCCGCACTGAAAAGGGCGTTTTCCGCTGCAAGCTCATGCAGCTTTCTGACGACGCTGAAGAATTCAAGCTGTACGTTTCGGGTATCGCGGGCCGCTGCGGCTTCATTTCCCCGGCTGAAGCCGCCAACCATATCGACTTTTCCAAGGACATCACCGCCAACGACATTGGCCTGGTGGCCTACATGCACGGCATCATCGACACCGACACCGTGTGCGAACTGGTGGACTACCACAGCTCCTGGTTGTGGAACACCATCGAATCCCTGATCAAGGCCAACGGCGATTGGGATCTGCTGTACATGCACTCCCACCCCATCGACTGGTTCTACCACGGCTGGCTGAGCGACCTCGACAGCAAGGACGAAGTTGTACGCGCCCGCGCTGAAAAGATGGAACGCCACATCTACGAAGTGGAAGACCGCCTGCTTGGCCGCCTTATGGACATTATGGGCGACGAAACCCTCATGTGCGTCTGCTCCGACCACGGCGCCACGCCAATGGGCCCCATTTTGAACACGGCCCACGCCCTCAAGGAAGCTGGCCTCTGCTCCTACGAGCCCAAAAAGTCTGAAAACTACTGGGATATTTACGAAGAAACCGAAGGTTTCAACTATGTGCTGGACGTGAGCAAGTCTGTGGCAGTGCCGCAGCGCTACATGTTCGTCTACGTGAACCTTAAGGACAAATACCCCGGCGGCATCGTTGAGGCAGAAGATTACGAAAAGGTGCGCGATCAGATCATCGACGCCCTGCTGGACTACAAGCACCCTGACACTGGCGAACGTCCCGTGCTGCTGGCCATCCGCAAGGAAGACGCCCACGTCTTCGGCATGGGCGGCGCTCAGGCTGGGGATGTGGTGTACGTGCTCAAGCCCGAGTATATGGCTGAACACGGCTACGGCCTGCCCACTGGCGAATCCGGTTGCGGCAGCCTTAAAAACCTGCTGATGTTCCGCGGCCCCAACATCAAAAAGGGCTTCCGCTACACCCGCCCCCGCTGGCTGGCCGACATCGTGCCCACCCTCTGCTACATCACGGGCAATCCCATTCCCGCTGATGCAGAAGGCGCGCCGATCTATCAGATCATGGACAACCCCGACCTGGTTTCCTAGAGCACTTTGATTTTGAGAATACATATTCTCAAAAGTTTACAGACGACTTTTCGACGTTTAACCGCGCAATAGTTTGCGCTTATGCCCCCGTGGCGGACGTCTGCTTGCGCAGCCGTCGGAACAATTCAAACTGCAATTGTTCTACCGCAGTTCCCCGATGCAGAACCCAAAGCCTGCGCCGGGCCTGCCACCTCCACAGCCGGCCAATGCGCAAGTGCCGGAAAAATCTGCGGTCTCCCAGCCGGGAGGCCGCAGAATACAAGGAATAACATCATGGCTGAAAAAAAATCTATCCTCCTTCTGCTCCCCACGTTGCAGCTGAACGGCTCTTCCGAAACCCTGGCCGCCCTGAAGAAAAAGGCCGCCATTCTGCCCAACGCTGACGCCACTGGCCTGGAAGCTCTTGCCGCCAGCCTTGGCGGCAAGACCGTGGACAGCGCAGCCCTTGCTGGCGCTGAAGACGCCCTGCTGGTGGTGAATGGCGATGAAGCCGCCCTGGCCGCCGCTCTTGAAGCTGCCGACCGCCGCACCCTTATTGTGGTGGCCGCCGCCGACGGCGTGGCTTTCTACGGGCTGGCCATCAACGGCAAGGCCGGGTCCGTGGACCGCAAGGTTTGCGCGCAGGACATCGCCGTGACCATCGCCACCATTTCCGACCTGCCTGTTGTCGAAGACTGCACTGGCGCTGTTATCTATCAGGTAATGAAGAACCCCAACCTGAAGCTCGAAGAAATCAAAAAACTCAAGGAAGCCCTCATGCGTATGGAATCTGTCATCCAGCGCGACAACCGCGAACCTTGGGACAAGCACGACTGCGCCTAGACAAGTCAACCGTGGCCTGCGTTTTCGCAGTACAGCGCGGGATCAGCCGTTAAAACACTCGTACCCCTATAGTGTATGAGCGGGCTAAAAGGCGAAGTCACCGCAAAGCTGCTCGAGAGTGCACGCGCTGCCCAGTTTAACAGCCATACCTGACCTCCTCCATGCCGATGGCGAACGCCCGGGACTGCCGCCCGGGCGTTCGCGCTTTTAAGAGTTACGGCCAGCGTGTCCTCGCGGCACACGGCCATACACAGCAAAGCTCCGTTGTCGCACGCTGATGCATGACAACGGAGCTTTGCTGTGTTTTCGGCACGCAGCTTCAAACCCAATTTCGGGCGAACCTGTCTGATCTGAAACGTTTTTAGCGTATAATACTTTGAAATATTACATATTTCAAAGATGCCGTTCTGCCCAGAATGCAATTTCCGGCAGAATCCACCCCGCGCTTGGCCGCGGTGCACTCTCACGCAGCGGCAGAGCCTTTACATTTTCAAAGCTAAAAAGCGCTACGCGCCGCCCTGCTTGCGGTCCCCGTTCATGCCCAGACGCTTCATCTTTCGCTGAAACGTGCGCAGGTTCAGGCCCAGAGATTCCGCGGCCTTGCCCCTGTGCCAGCGGCAGCGCTCAAGGCTCTGCCGGATCATCCTTTCTTCAAGCTGGTCCACGGCTTCATCAAGCGTGATGCCCTGCGGCGTTGTCAGCAAAAGATCAGCCCGCCCGGCATCGCCAAGCGATGTCAGCGCCTCTTCGCCAAAAGCCAGAAAACGGTCAAGAAAGTTGTGCAGTTCGCGCACGTTGCCGGGCCAGTCGTACTGCTCAATTATCAGGCGCACATGCGGCGGCAGCACCATGTTGTAGCCCTTTTTTTCCAGCCAGGCCTCCACCAGCAGCGGAATGTCGCCCTGGCGTTCCCGCAGTGACGGCAAGGTCAGGGAAAGCACGTTGATGCGGTAGTAAAAGTCTGAGCGCATCTTTTTTTCACGCACCATGCGCGAAAGATCCTGGTTGGTGGCGGCGATCAATCGAAAGGAAGATTCTTTGGGCGTATTGCCACCCACAGGCGTGTACATTTTGTTTTCCAGCGCGCGCAGCAGCTTGACCTGAAGGTGCAGAGGCAGTTCGCCAATTTCATCAAGAAAGAGCGTGCCGCCGTTGGCAGCGCCTATGTAGCCTTCCTTGTTGGCATGCGCGCCGGAAAAAGCCCCTTTGACATGCCCGAAAAATTCGCTTTCAAGCAGCTGCTCGGGGATGGCCCCGCAGTTGACGGGCACATAGCGCCCCTTACGGCCGCTGTATTCGTGGATGTTCTGCGCCACCAGATCTTTGCCACAGCCGGTTTCACCGTAAATGATAACGTTGGAATCCGTTTCGGCGGCCTTCAGAATCTGGCTATATATGCGGCGCATGGGCTCGCTTTTTCCCACGATGTTGCCAAGGCCGTAAAGATTGATGACCGACGTGCGCAGCGCCTGGTTTTCTTCAAGCAGGGCGAGCTCCTGAAACTTCTGCTCGCTGACGTCCATAATCAGGCCTTCCAGATACCGTGGACAGCCGTTTTCGTCGAATACGCCCTCGCCCTGGTCCCACAGCCACTTCACACGGCCAGAGGGCAAAAGCAGGCGGTACATGACCTGATATGGCTCATGCGCGACAATACTGTCGCGTATGGCGGCCCGGCTGTTATCCAAGTCGTCCGGGTGGGTCATCCGCTCGATGGTATTGTGGTGTCCGCCCATCATTTCGTCCGGGGTGACGCCCAACAGTTCGTAGGTGCCCTTGCTTACAAATTCCAGCTCATTGTCAAGAAAGCCTAGGGGCACGTCACTTCCATTGAGAATACGGCAACGGTACGCCATCCCTGGAAGATGGTTAAGCAAACGTCGATAGCTTTTTTCAACGTCGAGAACAGGGAAAGCGGCAACCGGGAACATAAAACACCATCCTTGCGGAATTTGTCGCAAGACGCGACTTATTTGTCGTAACTTGAAGACATTCTGTACTCATGTGCTGAAAAACACAACCACAAAAGCGCTTTCTACACGCAGTGTGATTTGTGGCACCAATAGTGCAATAGGCAGGCCAATACCAACCAGAGCCGCCGTGCTCCCGCTTTTTTCCGAACCGGAGGATTTTTATGTCTCATGAACTCAGCGTTTCTCTCACCCGTCAGGGCAGCAAGGTAGATCTGGACATGGAGTCCGGCGTCCTTGGCGTACTTACCATTGACGGCAGCACCGCCTCCCCTGATGAAAAGGCGGGAACAGCCAAAAAACTTTTGGCTGCCTCTGCTCTGTATTGCTATTGTGCCGCTTTGGACAAAGCGCTGGATACCCGCAACGCCAAGTATGAAATCATCGAAGGCAAGGCGACGCTGCAGACGGGCACGGACGACATGGGCCGTGGCCGCGTGACCGGCATTGCCATTGATGTGACCGTTCGTATGGACGAGGAATATGAGTTCATTTTTGACCGTGTGGAAAAAGTCATGCGCCAGGGCTGCCTTGTGACGGCCTCGTTGCATCAGGCTTTTCCTGTCACATACAATCTCAATCTTGCTGAAGCTGACGACTAGGTGCCTGCCATGTCTGACCAGAAAAAAAAACTTACTGTAATTGGTGGCGGCCCCGGCGGCTACACGGCAGCCTTTGAAGCCGCGCGCTCGGGCATGGCCGTGACCCTTGTGGAAAGCCACGCTATGGGCGGCACCTGTCTTAATAACGGCTGCATCCCCACCAAGACCATCAAGGCTTCTGCCGAGGCGCTTGAAACCGCCCAGAACGCCGCCCGCTTCGGCTTGCGGCTTGAAGGCAGCGTCAGCGTTGATCCCGTGGCCGTACTGGCCAGAAAAGAACGCGTGTGCGACACCCTGCGTACTGGCCTTGAAAAAACCTGCGCCGCCCTGGGGGTTACCCTGGTGCGCGGCAGGGGCCGGCTGCTCCACTCCGGCATGGTCGAGGCCGACTGCCCAGAAGGAAAGCAGGAAATCGCCTCTGACTATGTGATTCTTGCCACCGGATCACGCCCTGTGGACCTGCCCGGCTTGCGCGCCGACCACAAGCGCATTCTCACCAGCGACGACGCCCTCAAGCTCGACCGCGTGCCCGCGTCGCTCCTGATTGTGGGCGGCGGCGTTATTGGCTGTGAACTGGCCTGCATCTATCAGGCTTTCGGCTCTACGGTCACTGTGGTTGAAGGGCAAAACCGCCTTTTGCCCATGCCCTCCATTGACGAAGAAATCAGCACGCTTTTGCAGCGTGAAATGAAAAAACGCCGTATCACCTGCGAACTTGGGCAAACCCTCACCCAGATTCGTGTGGACGAAAACGGCGTGCACGGCGTTCTCGCCACGTCGCCCTTTGCTGGCCCCGACGCCAAGCCGCGCCCCGAAAAGCCTATTTCCGCCGAAATGGTGCTCGTCACCGTGGGGCGGACGTCCAATACCGAAGGGCTTGGCCTCAAGGAAGCTGGCGTTGCCGTGGACGAGCGCGGCTGGATCAGAGCCAACGAACATATGCGCACCTCGGTGCCCAATGTTTACGCCATTGGCGATGCCCTTGGCCCCTCACGCGTCATGCTGGCCCATGTGGCCTCAATGGAGGCCATGTGCGCGGTAAAAGACTGCCTGAGCGACGGCCAGAGCCCCATTATGGACTACCGTCATGTGCCCTCGGCCATCTTCACCTCGCCGGAAATCGGCTGCGTGGGCATGAGCGAGCGCCAGGCGCGCGATGCGGGCTTTGTAGTAAAAACGTCCCTGCTTCATGTGCGTGAGCTTGGCAAGGCCCAGGCTATGGATGCCCTGCCGGGCTTCTGCAAAGTGGTGGCCGATGCCGACAGCGGTGCTCTGCTGGGCGTACATATGGCCGGGGCTCACGCCACCGACCTTATCGCTGAAGCTGTGCTTGCCCTGCACATGGGCGCTTCTGCCAAGGACGTAGCCGAAACAATCCACGCGCATCCCACATTGGCCGAAGCTCTGGGCGAAGCTGTACAGCGTCTGTCCTAGAGCAGATTAGAGAACATATATTCGAAATATAACGCACGGTTATTACTGCGTATAACCACGCAGTAAATAGCGCTTGCGCCTTCAAGGCGGGCGTTTGCCCAGGCAGACGCAGAGCCTTTTACAAAACAATGCGCGCACACGCGGCACACTAATTTTTGGAGACGATCATGAAAGAACTGAACGATATCATTCTGCCCGAAGGCTTGGGCTTTACTGATGAGCATGTGTGGCTGCGCCTTGAGGGCGAGGAAGCTCTGGTGGGCATCAGCGACTTTGCCCAGGACCAGTTGGGTGAAATCGCCTTTGTGGACCTGCCTGCTGAAGGCGCGCACTTTGGCGCTGGCGACGAGTTTGGCACCGTAGAATCCCTCAAATCCGTCAACCCCCTGTACATGCCTGTGGCGGGCACGGTTCTGGCTGCCAACGAAGAGCTTGAAGCCACCCCGACACTCGTGAATATTTCACCCTACGAAAAGGGCTGGATGTTGCGTATCAAGCTCGACAGCGCCGCTGACGCAGCCGCTTTGGCTGACAGCGCCGCCTACAAAACCCTGTTGCAAAAAAACTAGGTTCTCATTAAGGAGCCGTGTTCATGAAAAGCCTTTCCGGCACCGCCACACCACGCCAGAGCAAAGAACTGGCTTACGTTCGCAAGGGTCTGTTCCTCGCGGCTCTTACTGGTGTAATTTTTTGCTGGGACGGTATTGTTCTTAAAAAAGGGCTTGTGGCGGAGCCCTTCAACGCGCCTGCCCTGTGGCTGCTGGCCCCCCTGTTCGCCGCAGGATTTCACGACTTTTCAGCTGCCATCATGTCTGTGGTCATCAATTTCAAGCAGGGAAAAATCAGGGAAATAGGGCGCACCCTTTGCAGCAAACCCGGCAGGCTGTGCATCCTCGGCGCATGTTTCGGAGCTCCCCTGGGCATGGGGGGCTATCTTATGTCCCTTTCTCTGGCCGGGCCGGCGTACACTTTGCCCATCACCACCCTGTATCCTGCTATGGCCGCGGTGTTGGCCCGCATCTTTCTTAAGGAACGCATTTCCTTCAGAGGGGCGTGCGGCCTTGCGCTTTGTGTCATTGGCGCATTTACCATCGGCTGGACCCCGCCGCCCGGGGGCGAATCTGGACCAGCTTTTTACGCGGGCATCGCTTTTGCCTTTCTGGCCGCTTTCGGGTGGGCAGCTGAAGGGGTTTGCGTGACATCGGGCATGGACTTCATCGAACCGGGCCTGGCGCTCAACGTATACCAGATTATCTCTACACTGCTGTATTTTACGATTATCATACCAATTGCCTATACCTCGCTAGTGCTCCGCGGGGTCGGCATACAGGCCCCGGTTGAGCTGGCCGGGGCCTTCCTCGGCAGCCCGGCGCTTATATTCTTTGCGCTGGCCGGATTTATAGGCTGCCTTTCCTACAGGTGCTGGTACGCAGGCATGAACATGACCGGCGTCAGCCGGGCTATGGCGCTCAATGTTACTTACGCCTTGTGGGGCGTGCTTTTCAGCGCGCTCTTTACCGAGGTGACCATTACCACAAACCTTGTGCTGGGTGCTCTGGGCATATTTACCGGAATAATTCTGGTTGTGGGCAACCCCCGCGAAATGGTTAACCTGCGCACCCCGGCAATGGCATGAAAATCAAAATGAAACCGCCCATGCGGCTTGCCATCGGTGAACTCATGCTTGATGCCAAGGCCCGCACCGCCAAAGATGTGTACGACGAGCTTGCGCCACTATACAGTGGAGAAAAGCAAGTTAACCTGACCAATCTTGAAAACCATCTGCAATCGCTCAGAGCAGTGGGTATTCTTGCCGTAACTGATAGCGATGATATGCAAAATACCAATGCAGACACGCTGTATGTCATCAGTGTCGACGGCGAAAGGCGTGTAAAAAAATATCTGTAAACTTTACTGGCTGATCAAAATACCGTGTGAAAGCCAACACTTCTCTGCTATCTTCTGTCTTCATCTTCTCTGATTCCGATACCATTTTATTTTTATTCGACCAACGATGGCTTTGCTGCTAAGTTGCATTGCGCTATGCAACTAAGTAAAAAGCTATGTTTCTATATAGAAATTTGTGACCAAATACTCATGCCCCTGTTAACGCAGAACGTGGCATGAAAGCCACAGCACGACATTATTGTCGCATCCAATATCCCAGCCGCGCTTTCAGCCAACTCTCCCGGCCCTAGTACCCCACTTTTGCTGCGGTTTTCTATAGGTAGAGCACATAATCCAGCCAGCCTTGTACAATATGTCACATTTGTCGCTATCTACCACATAGGTGTCGCAAAAGGCCACATACGAGCAGACACAGGTGGGCAGCCAGCCCGAAAAGAATAAACAAAAACAAGCTAAAAACGTTGATTGCCCTGCGTTTGTGAAATTTGGTATATAAAATGCAAACCCTCCATCATTCCACCACTGTGCGGCCTATAGCCTCAGGTATTTTCTCGGATGCGCCAAAAGCTGGCGCGCAGGGTGGACAGCGATTCTTCGGCATTTATCTCGCCGTTTTTGTTACTTTTTCATTCAAGGAGTGCCACCGTGCAGCAAAGCGCTGACTGTACCGGTTTCGACGCGAAAATTGCCGTCCGGGACCTCACCAAAATGTATGGGGATCTTGTCGTTCTGGACAAGATCAACTTCAGCATTAAGCGAGGAGAGCTGGTCAGCATTGTTGGCCCTACCGGATGCGGCAAAACCACTTTTCTTAACTGTATGTCCAAACTTACGGAAACCACCTCCGGCAATATCTATATTGACGGCGAAGTGGCCAATCCGCGCAAACACAACCTGGCCTTTGTATTTCAGGAACCCACTGCCCTTCCTTGGCTGACCGTGGCTGAAAACGTGGCCTACGGCATGCGCATTAAAAAAATGCCCAAGCCCGAAATGGAAAAGCACCTGAACTTCATTCTTGATCTTGTGGGCCTTAAAGATACCGCCAATCTTTATCCCAACCAGGTTTCGGCCAGCATGATGCAGCGCATCGCCGTGGCCCGCGCCTTTGCCGTTAATCCCGATCTGTTGCTGATGGACGAACCCTACGGGCAGCTGGACGTCAAACTGCGCTTCTACCTTGAAGACGAACTGGTGAAGCTGTGGCAGACGTTGAAAAGCACCGTGCTTTTCGTCACGCATAATATTGAGGAAGCCGTGTACGTGGCTGACCGTATTCTTGTTCTGAGCCCCAAGCCCACGAAGGTTCGGGCGGAGGTAGTTGTTGACCTGCCGCGTCCGAGGGATTTCAGGGATCCGAAATTCATCGAACTTCGCCGGCAGGTCACAGACCTCATCCGCTGGTGGTAGGCAAAGCAAGGAAGGATTTTGTTCATGGATATCAACGATAAAGCATTTCGCAAGCCCTTTCGGCTTCGCATTCTTCCTGTTCTCAGTGTCTGCGGATTTTTGATCCTGTGGCAGATCTGCATTGCCCCGCCAGACGTTGAAGACTGGCGCATCCCCAGCACCCTGCTGACATCTCCGCTGGATGTGCTGCGCCTGATGATCGACAAGCTGACCAACCCCGCCCCTGACGGCGCAGTGCTTTTGCAGCACGCCTGGGTCAGCATGCAGGAAGCCTTTTTGGGCTATGTGCTCGCCCTGATTGTTGGCCTGCCCCTTGGCCTTGCCATGGGCTGGTTCACCACCGTGCGCGGCCTTGTGCGCCCCATTTTTGAAATTATTCGCCCCATTCCGCCTGTTGCCTGGATTCCGCTGACCATTTTCTGGTTCGGCATCGGTTTGCCCGGCAAGGTCTTCATCATCTGGCTTTCGGGCATTGTTCCCTGTGTCATCAATACCTATACAGGCGTAAGGATGACCAACCCCGTTCATATCCAGATGGCGAGAACCTACGGCGCTTCCGACTGGCAGATCTTTACCACCATCTGTGTGCCCTCTGCCCTGCCTATGGTGTTCGGCGCCCTGCAAATCGCGCTGGCCTACTGCTGGGTTACCCTTGTTGCCGCAGAACTGCTGGCTTCTGACCAGGGCCTTGGCTACCTCATCACCATTGGCCGCATGCTTGGCCGTACCGACCTGGTTGTTGTGGGCATGGTAAGTGTGGGCATTGCCGGGGCTATCATCGGCTTTATCATTGACAAAATTGAATCCCGGCTGCTGGCCGGTATCAGGAGATAGGCATGCAAGATTCATCTGCGCCTACCACTGTGAAGGCCACAAACGATTCTTCAACCGACACTCAGAGCGTCTGCAACGAAACCATACAGACCACGACCAAGCGCGAGTTTTCGTTGGTCCGCATGCTCAAGAGCGAATACTTTCTGCACGTCATATCCATTGTCGCCTTTTTCGGCATTTGGCAGTGGGCAGCCACGTCCAACGTATTCGGCCACACCAGCGCCCTGGCAACGCCTTTTCAGGTGCTGGAAAGCCTGCGCGACCTCAGTTCGCAAAAGCTCTCGGGCCTGACCCTGATGGAACATGTGCTCATCAGTACCCAACGTGTTATCATCGGCTTCTTTCTTGCCGTGCTTCTGGGTGTCCCGCTGGGCCTGTTCATGGCCTTCAACCAGACATTCAAGGCCGTGGTCAAACCGCTTTTTGACATGTTCAAGCCCATGCCGCCCCTGGCCTGGATATCCGTAGCCATTTTGTGGTTCGGCATCGGTGAATCGCCCAAGATCTTCATCATCGTCATCGGCTCGTTTGTGCCTGTGGTGCTGAACTCCTACAGCTGCATGCAGCTTATTGAGCCCGAACTTTTCGACGTGGTGCGCATCATCGGCGGCAAACGCTGGGACGAAATACGCCTTGTGTGCATTCCCGGCGCGCTGCCCGCCATCACGGCCGGTCTGCAGATCGCCATGTCCAGCGCCTGGACCTGCGTGGTCGCGGCAGAACTGGTGAACTCCCGTTCCGGGCTGGGTTATATCATTATTCAGGGCATGAAACTGTCCGATCCCGGTATGATTATCGGCGGCATGCTGATTATCACTGTGGTGTCGCTGATCTTCACCCAGGGCATGACGTTTATTACGAACAAGCTTTGCCCGTGGCAGCGTGAAATCGAGAATCTTTAGAATTCACGGAGTTAAAGACATGAAAAACACGCCGCCAAAAATCGTTTGCGACAAGTTGTGCAAGACTTTTGTTCAGAAGCGCACCCAGCTTGTTCCCGTGCTCAAGGATATTTCTCTTGAAGTGCACGAGCAGGAGTTTCTGGTCATCCTCGGCCCCGGCCAGTGTGGCAAGACAACGCTTCTGAGGACCATTGCCGGGCTTGAAACGCCCACTTCCGGCACCATAACCATGAATGGCAAAAAGCTGGACGGCCCCACCCCCGACATCGGCCTGGTGTTCCAGAGCTACATGCTCTTTCCCTGGAAGACCGTGCGTCAGAACGTGGAAATCGGCCTTGAAGTTCGTGGCATGGAAAAAGACGAAGTGCGCAAGGTTTCTGACCACTATCTTGGCATGGTGGGCCTGCACGGCTTTGAAGACTATTATCCCCACCAGCTTTCGGGTGGCATGAAGCAACGTGTGGGCATTGCCCGCGCCTATTCGCTCAACCCCCAGGTCATGCTGCTGGACGAACCCTTTGGTCAGCTTGACGCGCAAACACGCTTCTTTATGGAGCAGGAAACCGAGCGCATCTGGCAGATGGACAAGCGTACAATGATCTTTGTTACCAATAACATTGACGAAGCGCTTTTCCTTGCTGACCGCATCGTGACGATGGAAGACAAGCTGCCCGGTCACGTCAGGTCTTCTTACGACGTGCCCCTGCCGCGCCCCCGCGACACGATGGACCCGGCATTTCTGGAACTGCGCGCGCGCATTACCGAAGAGCAAAAACTCACCCTTTGATCCATTTATGGGCCGGACCCCGCACGAGGTTCGGCCCCTTTTTTAAGGAAGCACTGATTGAAGAGCCTCCTGGAAACGCGCAGTTATTTCGTTTGGCAAGGAGCGATCTTTTTTTAAAACAGGAGTGGCTCTTCCGTCCTCGACTGTTTCAAAAAAGCGAAACAAAGCACCCAAACGGAATAAATCAACGTTTCTTTAGAAAAACGGAATGCTGTTCTGTACCCATACACAACCTGGAACAACAAGGAGTTTGCGATGAAGAAGTGCCTTTTGGCTGCCGTGTTCTGCTGCTTTGCGATGTTGCTTGGCGCTGGGGCTGCTCAGGCCGCTGACAAGCCCGTGAAAATTTCTACCTGCTGGATGGACGAATCCCCGGGTTTCAACATTTGGTACGCCAAAAAGATGGGTTGGGACAAGGAAGAAGGCCTGGACATTAACATGCTGCTGTTCAACAGCGGCCCTGCGCAGATGGAAGCCCTTCCCGCCCGGGAATGGGTGCTCGGTTCCACCGGCGTTGGCGGCCAGCTGATCGGCGGCATCCGCTACAAAATTTACGCCGTGGCCCCCATCATCAGCGAAGGTGAAGTGCATGTGCTTTACCTGCGCCCCGACAGCCCCGCTGCCAAGGTCAAGGGCTACAATCCCGATTATCCCAATGTGTATGGCAGCCCCGAGACCGTTAAGGGCATGAAGATCCTGTACACCTCGCAGACCACCGTGCATTACATGATCGGCAAATGGCTGAAGATCCTCGGCCTGAACGAAAGCGACGTCACCCTGGTGAATATGGAACAGCCCTCTGCCGTGCCCGCCTTTGAAAAGGGTATTGGCGACGCCGTGTGTCTGTGGGCTCCCTTTACCTTCATAGCCGACTCCCGCGACTGGGTGCGCGCTGGTTCCGCTACCGATATGGATGCCATCACGGTTTCCTCCATCGTGGGCGACAAAAAGTGGTGCGACGAAAACCCCGAACTGGTGGCCAAGTTCCTGCGCGTGTACATGCGTGCTTCAGACATGCTGCGTGAAGAAGGCGCAAGCCCCCGCATCATCAAAGAATACCGCCAGTACATGAATGAATTTGCCGGCATTCGCATGACCGACGAAGAAGCCAAGAAGGACATCGAAATTCACCCTCGCTGGACCTACGCTGAAACCGTGGCCCTGCTTGACGACTCCAAGGGTGAATCTCAGGCAGACAAGTGGCAGAACGACGTGGCTGGCTTCTTTGAAAGCATCAAGCGTTTCTCGCCTGCCGAAATTCAGAAGTTCAAGGACGCCAAAATCAATACCGACAAGTTCCTGAAGCTCGTGCAGCCCGCCGCTGCTCCTGCGAAATAGGGCCAAGCGGCATCGTTTTTCGACGCCTGTGAGTTGAGCGACAGCACTGCCGCTTTTGCGCCAACAGGGGGATATCCGTAAGGGTATCCCCCTTCTTTTTGGCATTATGCCGGCCGAAACCTTCTGTACGCACACAGGCCGCAAAGAAGCGCAAAAAAGGCGTAGCTGTACTCGCCAGCTACGCCCATAACGTATGATACTCAATCAGGCTGCCCGAGGGCTCGGACGAAGCCCTACGAAACAGCTCACCCCTTGGCAGAACCTTCGCCCTTGCCGGGCAGCGCTTCCATATATTCTTTCAGGGCCACCGCATTGTTGCAGAGCTCATCTTTGGCGGCATACAGAAACACCGCAGCGTTGTTATCCGCAATAAGCTTTTTCAGCGCAGCCACTGCGTCACAGGCAGGACCCGGCGCAGCAAGCTCTGCAAAATAGCGCTGCTGAAACGCATCCCACTTGTCTCTGTCGTGGGCAAACCATTGGCGCAGCTCGTTGGACGGGGCAACTTCCTTAAGCCACACATCCCAGCTGGCAGCCGCCTTGGAAACACCCCTCGGCCAGATGCGGTCAACCAGAATGCGAATGCCGCCAGAATCGGTGCTGGTGTGATCGTATACTCGATGGAGGGTGATTTTCACTGCGGCCTCCCAAGGGCTGCCCGCCCCCTGCCTCGCACCTTGCTTCGCGTAGACGGCGCTACGACGCTGCCCTGGTACTGCGCGCGGAATAGATACTGACAAAAACTGTGGCCAGAAAAAAGGCCGCCGCCGCATAGCCTGTCATGTGCAGCCCAAGTTTGTTGAACACAAGGCTGCCGATGAAGGCCCCGCTGCCGATGCCCACATTGAAAATACCCGAATAGATGGACGTGGCAATATCTGCGGAATGCGACGCGATTTCAAGAACCTTGCTTTGAAACAGAAGCCCAAGCACGGCCATGCTGCCACCCCATAGGATGCAAATGGGCACGATGGTCACCAGATGCACGAGGGAAACATCGAGCGCCACAAGGCAAAGGAAAATCACAAACGACGGCAGAATGAACACCAGTTTTGTTTTCATAGCCGCCAGCTTTGTGGCGAACAGGCTGCCGCAAATGCCGGAAAGCCCCATCAGCAGCAAGAACAGCGGTACGGCCTTGTCTGAGAAACCGCCAATCTGGATCAGCAGGGGCGCAAGGTAGGTGTAGGCAAGAAAATAGCCCGTCACCGCCAGCATGGTTTGCAGATAGAGAAGTGCGAGTTCCTTGTTGCGAAACAAACCGGGAACGCTTTTAAACGACCCGGTATCCTTGGCTACAAGCTGGGGAAGCAAACGCCAGAGTACAAGGGCGATGCAGGCGGCCACAGCGCCAATAAGCAAAAATGCCGCACGCCAGCCAAAGTGCTGGCCAACAACAGTACTGAACGGAACCCCCAGCACCGTGGCGAGCGAACTGCCCACGATGACGATGGCAATGCCTCTGGCCTTCATTGCCGGCGGCGTAATGCGAACCACAATGGGGGTTGCAATGGCCCAGAAAACAGCGTGCGCGTTGGCTATGCAAATACGCGCGAGCATAAGGGTCGCGAAGTTGGGAGCCAGGGCGGAAAGCACATGCCCGGCTATGAATACGGCAAACAGGCCCATAAGCAGCTTGCGGCGCTCAAATCGCGCCGTAAGCGCTGTAAGCGGCAAGGAGAGCAAAGCCACAGCCCAGGCGTAAAAAGCCACCAGAAGTCCGGTGAATGCCTCTGTTTCGCCAAGATCCTTGGCGATTTCCGGCAGCAGCCCGATTGGCAGAACCTCTGTGGTAACGAATATAAAGGCGGCCAGCGCCAGAGAAAAAACAGGCACCCAGAGGCGTCTGCCTTCCGGGGTTTTAATTGAAGTCATAATCTGATCCTTATCATGCGCAAGAGGAGCACTAGTGTATTTTATACGCCTGCTTTTCGCTAAGCACAAGCCGGGCGGCCAGTGGGCGGCCCTGATGGTGGCACGGCTGACGGCACGACTGACGGCACGGTATGCGGCGCAATGTGGCGGTACAGCGGAAAAACGCGCGAGAAGACCGAGATTGCCTGCGCGGCTTTTCAACGGCCAGTTAAGGGTATCTAGCGATCCCATTCCCCTCCAGCACCTGTTCAATCTCTGTCTAATCCCACCAGAAAGCTTAAAAGCCCCCGACTATCCAAAGATGGTCGGGGGCCTTTGTGGGATTCAGTCTCGTCAATATTACTTATGGGCTCCAAGGCGTTCCGTGGAAATTACCGGATCAGAAACGCGCAACCGAGAAATCCTTTGATTGAAAACGCTAATCTGATCAAAGGGATGCGCACTTTCTTGCCCCTAGCATATGGTGCTGACGGCAAAAGCGCAGCTGCCATTACACAGACCTAAAACGGCAGGTGGCGTTTATCCGGGCTATGGTTTTGTGGCTAGAAAGAGCCTTCGCGCGGCGGGTTACCGGAAAAATCCGTAATGGTATACGCGCCGTGCGCGATACTGAATGTCGTGAATTCCGGATTATCCGCCGATTCATAAATGCCCTTGATCAGGGGCTGCTCTGCCAGAATACGTTCCTTTATCGCGCGGTTGTCTTCAAAAGAAACATTTGCAGTGATGCGGATCCACGCCATGTCTTTATTGACAGAGCAAATCTCAATGGCGGGATTGGCCTGAAGCTGTTTGAAGACATCCTTGCTTTTTCCCGTGCAGAACCACAGCTTGCCATCCTGCTCAAACTGGTACTGGAACGCCCGCACATGTGGCTGGCTGCCACTGACGGTGGCAAGAAAGCACATAGGAGACTCGGCAAGGAAACCAGAAATTTCGTTTACTGTATTGCTCATAGCAACCTCATATTTCAGATAATAGTTGATTCACTTTGCTGCAAATTACGCAAAACTTTTTGCAGCGTTTGTGTGCAGGCGGCCTTTTCATCCTCACCCACATCACCCCACACCAATTGCAGCAGATCAACAGAAATCTCGTCCTGAATCCTGCGCATGGCTTCCCCTTTTTCCGTCAGCAGCACTATCTGCGAACGGGCATCCTGGGGGTCAGGTTCACGGCGGCAATAGCCTCGGCTTTCAAGCGTGCCAATAAGGCCAGTGACCGTATTCTTTTTTCTTTTAATACGCTCTGCCAGCTCGTTCATTTTCAAAGGGCCAGACTCGAAAAGAGCGTGCAGCACAGCTCCGTGGGCAGGAAGTATATCGCCCACGCCGTGGCGGGACAAAGCGTTCAAAATATACGTGTTGGCCTGTTCACGAATTGATGCCGCCAGGGCAATAATTGCGTCGCTGTTATTGGGAGAGTTCATGAAACCTCTTTTTTAGTTCGTCGACGAACCATCTAGACAAGAAATAGTTCGCCTGCGAATTAATGTCAACAATTTGATGAAATCATGATTTTTGGTATTAAGAATATCGCTAGGATTTGCCGAGCGGAGTAAAACAATTTCGGCCCCTTGAATGGCATTCAAGAGGCCGTCAGTTCAATTCTGTCCAGCTCCACCAGATATCTTAAAAAACCCCGATCATCACACAGATGGTCGGGGGTTTTTTGACGTGAAATTTATTAATAGTGTTACGCTTGCAATTGTATCCACTCTCAACTTATGGCGTGCTTGTCGCAACTGGTTTGTGCGTGAAGCAGCCTACTTTCTAGCCACATGACACTATAGTAACTCTTGATCCTTTACGCGTTCCGCCTCTAGGGGCGACTGGTACCTGGTGAGATCAAGAAGATTTAGCCTAAGCACGCAGTTCAGTACACAACTGCAGCGTCAGTTTTTGCATTACGTTTTATGGAGTTCTTATAAAAAACTCCATTAGCTTTTTTATTTGCTCGTTAGCTTTAAAGCGCTCATTCTAACCAATGAAGCTGTTTTTGAAACTTCAAATTCATTCGACAATTGCTTTTCATCATAATTGTACTTTTTTGCGGCTTCAATAAATTGCTCTTTTGGCATAAGAAATTCCGCAGCAAACAAATTTGCTTCAACTTCTTCTTTTGTACTTACGCCGCTCCTATGAATAACCCCGTCCTCATTAAGCGGGTGTTCCAAAAATATATGTCCTAGCTCATGAGCCATTGTAAAATTATCGCGTACACGCGATGTGTTCAAAGGAAGGGTAATTGTAAGCTTACCATCTTTTTGAGAGGTATGTTCCCCCTGCTCCGCATATTGAAGTTCAATATTTTTTTCTGAACAAATTTTTCTAAACGTTTCTTCAAGAGGCTGCCCGTCATGATGATAGCGATTCCTCAAATCCTTTGCTGTATCGAGTACTTTTTGCCAGCTTGACATGACAACAACCTCCTTTTAAAAAATGAAAATTTCGATAAATCGCTTAAAGAGCGATGTCAATAAAAAAATAACCACAAGAAACAATTTTGTCTACCTTACTATACTTAATGAGTATCCATGAAAAACTTACCTCAAACGATATGTAACTGGCTAGCAATTAAGATGATAGTTTTTGTTTTAATCGTGACCATCATCATTTGGGCTTTGGGCATTATACTACTTGATGCCCCTGCTCCAAATTTTTGGGCTAAATTCTTTTCGAATCGAGACCAGCTTGAAAACTTGTTTTCCCCTATTGCTGCCTTCTTTTCTGGACTTTCTGCAATAGCAACAGCCTTTTTAATATACCTACAGATGTCACTAATTGATCGACAGGAGCGAGACACAAAAAAAGCTATCTTTGAAAATCAAATTTTTCAGTTATTCTCTATGCGTACAGAGATTGCTAAATCATTATCATATCACGACGGTGAACGTGCATTTCGCGGCAATGAAACTTTTGAATTCTTTTATCATGTCATGCATTGCCTTTATAATACTTACATTGAACCAAGTTGTATTGAAATAAAATACCTAGATAAATATAAAATAAAAAGCAACATGCATGCAGAAATAGATGCAGAATATGGAATGTTATTTGATGAAAATGGGAATAAACTGTATCCAGATCCAAAAACACTTATAAAAATGGCACTTGTGACATTAGAAAATGAAAACAAACATCTATATAGTCCATTTTATCACAATGTCTATACTACACTTAAAATGATAAAATGTAACGATCTCATCGATGAAGATGAAAAAAACAACTATCTAAGAATTTTTAGAGCCCAATTTTCACAATATGAATTTGCTATTATATATTATCACGCGCTTGTGCACATGGACAAACATGAGAACACATATAAATTCAAAAAACTCATTGAAGACACTTGCTTCTTTCATTCCCTAGCTGATAATTTTCTTTTTGCAAACATTACAGCCGATTCATTCCCAGACTATGGATACAAACAAAGTGCCTTCACGCACAAACCCGTTGCGACAAGCACGCCATAAGTTGGGAGTGGATACAATTGCAAACGTAACACTATTAATAAATTTCACGTCAAAAAACCCCCGACCATCTGTGTGATGATCGGGGGTTTTTAAGATATCTGGTGGAGCTGGACAGAATTGAACTGACGGCCTCTTGAATGCCATTCAAGCGCTCTCCCAACTGAGCTACAGCCCCACGACGAAATGCACAATGACTAAAACTAGCCGCTTTGTCAACAACTTCTTGAAAAAAAATTACAACTTCTGAAAATCCGCTTTTCCCAAGCCTTTGCGGACATGCACTTTATGGCCTGAATGTGGTGAATAACCGCAAAAATTCGCGCACCACTCCAACCTCATAAAAAGTGGCCCTTTTCATACCCAAGGTACGCTACCGCACCCGGAGGAAGAAAAGGGCCACTTGTCGCAGCAACCATAAAAAATCAAATCAAAAGCTGCCCCTGCGGCAATCCGCAAGGCTGCCTCAAGCCGTCCTAGCGCGTCGCTCCCTGAGCCAGCCGCGCCATTTCAGCGCCAGTAGCTTCAAGAGCGCGAACCAGCACATCGTCAGCCACAGCATACGAGAAGCGAATACAGTTATCGTCGCCAAAGGCCGCGCCGGGCACCAGAGCCACGTGGGCCTTGTCCAGCAGCCAGGTGCACAGCTCTGTGGAGTTTTTAACCGCGCCGCCGTAGCACTTGTGCACGTCCACAAACAGGTAGAACGCGCCGTCCGGCTTGGGACACACGGCCCAGGGCCACGTTTCAACAATTTTCATGCCCAGATCGCGCCTGCGCGCAAAGGCATCGCGCATGTGGTCAATGCACTCCGTGGGGCCAGTAAGAGCCGCCAGAGCCGCCTTCTGCGCGATAGAACAGATGTTGGACGTGCTGTGTCCCTGCATGGCCGATATTTTCTTTATCAGCTGCGGGTGCGCGGCCAGAAAGCCCACGCGCCAGCCAGTCATGGCATAGCTCTTGGACATGCCGTTCAGTACCGCCACCTGCTCGGGATAACGCGCAAACCAGCCGATAGCGCTGGTCATCCTGGCGGGCGCGAACACAAGCTGGTCGTAAATTTCGTCAGACAGCACAAAAATGCCGCGCTGAATGGCCCAATCCATAAGGGCTGTGAACTCCGCTTCGGTATACACCGCGCCCGTGGGGTTGCTCGGCGTATTCAGAATGAGCAGGCGGGTCTTGTCGGTCACGGCGGTTTCCAGCATGTCCGGCGTAACCTTGAAGCTCTGCTCCGGGCCAGCGTGCACGATTACGGGCACACCACCAGCCAGCATAACCATGTCAGGATAGCTCAACCAGTACGGCGCGGGAATGAGAACCTCGTCGCCAGGGTTGATGGTGGCCTGAAAAAAGTTGTACAGGCAATGCTTGCCCCCGGCCCCGATGACGATGGACTCCTGCGGCACAGGCACGCCGTAGGCGCGGTCAAAATACGCACCAGCGGCCTTGCGCAGCTCTGGAATGCCGGGCACGGCAGTGTAGCGGCAAAAGTTGTCGTCAATGGCAGCCTTGGCGGCCTCGCAAACGTGCGCTGGCGTGGGAAAATCGGGTTCGCCCACAGCAAGGCTGATGACGGCGACACCCTGCGCCTTGAGTTCAAGGGCGCGGCTGTTGACACTGAGAGTCAGAGAGGGTTTGATACTGCTCAGACGATCGGAAATCTGCATGAAAGGCTCCTTCACGAAGGGGAACGCTATGCGGCGCATTCGAAGAAATTACAGCCGTCAATATCAGCTTCATCAAAGGGTGTAAATGCGTACAAAGCAGCACAACGCGGCCCCGCCTTCTGTGGATGAAAGACTACAGGCCAGCCCGCAGCAACCACGGCAACCGGGGTGTTCCGGCCCGGCAGAGACATCGGCGCGGCGTGGTCAGTTACCCCAATCAGGCAATACCATTCGGGATGCTGACGTGCAGGATATGGGCGGGCAGAACGCAGCCTCCGCAATCCATTTGGGGGCGGATGCCACAGCGCAAGCGGGTGGTACGGATACGCCGCATCCATCGCAGCCCAGCCCTCCCCTGCTGCCTTTGCCGCAGGACTGCATTGTGGGCGGCTTTGTGCAGCGGCGCAAGCGCTTCAGTGTTGAGCTTACCCTGCACGGCGAACCCGTCTGGGTGCACAGCAACAATTCCGGCAGCATGCTGGGCCTCACGCGCCCAGGATGCCCCGTTTTGGCCTCTCCTGCTGCCAATCCCGCCCGTAAGCTCAAATATACGCAGGAATGCGTGTGGCTGGCCCAAACGGCCCTTCCCGCTGCACCTGACAACGAGACAGCGGCCACGCTCAATGCCGATCCGTCCGGCCCCGGCTTTTGGGTAGGCGTCAACACCAGCGTGCCAAACCGCATGCTTGAGGCGGCCTTCCATGCGGGGCGGCTGCACTTCGCCAGCGGTTACACCAGCCTCGTCCGTGAGGCCAAGCGTGGACAGAGCCGCCTGGACGGCCTGATCACTGGCCCCGGCCTGCCGCCCCTGTGGGTGGAGTGCAAAAACGTGACTATGGTGGAAGACGATGCCGCCTGCTTCCCCGATGCAGCCAGTGAACGCGGGCAAAAGCATTTGCGTGAACTTATGGATATTGTTGCCCAAGGCGAACGGGCGGCCATGTTCTATCTGGTGCAACGCCCGGATGGACACTGTTTTGCCCCGGCGGATTTCATTGATCCGGAATACGCCCGCCTGTTCTACGAAGCCCTGGCCTGCGGTGTTGAGGTCTACCCCTACCGCGCCCTGGTGAGCAAGAACGGCATTGATCTGGGTGGTCTCATCCCCTTGCGGCCAACCCCGTAGAGCAGCTTAATTGGCAGCAAAGTAAGACTAAAGGGCCGCCTCTCCGAGAACTTGTTTTCCGGCATGGAGTCTCGCCATAGCAGCGCGAAGTAAGAACAGGAGTTTTTTGGAGAGCGGGACGTAAAAGAGGGACCCTTATGCAAAAGAGTCCCTCCCCACAAAGCACTGTAGAATAAAATTGCGCTAAACTGCCGCGTCCAGCAACAGGTTGTCCCGGTGAATCACTTCGGGATAGTGGGCATCGCCAAGTATGGCGGCCACTTCATGCCGTTTGAGGCCCATGATCTTTTTGAGGTCAGGGGCACTGTAGTTGGAAAGGCCCACGCCAATGCTTTCGCCGTTGTGCAGTACCCTCACAAGGCCGCCGCACTGAAAGCCCCCCTCCACCGCACGCACGCCGCCGGGCAGCAGGCTGCCGCCCTTGTGCAGCAATGCCTTGGCTGCGCCGTCGTCCACATGCACGCTTCCCGCCGGGTCCGACTGATAGGCCAGCCAGAATTTGCGCCGGGCTATGGCGTGATGCGCGGGCCGCACCCAAGTGCCACGGTCAAAAGGCTCGTGGCCCGCTGGCACGGGGCATGCCCCGGCAGCGGCAAAAGCCCTGCTGATAACCCACGGCTCGCGCCCCGGCAGAATCAGGGTGGGCACGCCCAACTGGGCAGCACGGCGGGCGGCCAGCAGCTTGGAATACATGCCGCCGGTGCCTACAGATGTCTTGCCGCCGCACAGCTGGCCCAAATCCAGTGCCGCCACATCATCAATATGACCCAGAATCGGCGCGTCAGGGTATTTTTGCGGGTCTGCCGCCAAAACGCCCGACGAAGACGTGAGGTTGATGAAAAGATCAGCTTCCACCAGATTGACGAGCAGGCTGGCCAGACAGTCATTGTCGCCAAACTTCAGTTCGCTGATGGATACCGTATCGTTTTCATTAACAATGGGCAGCACGCTCCACTGCAAAAGCTCGGCAAAGGTGTTGCGGGCGTTCAGAAAACGCTGGCGGGCGCGCAGGTCGTCGCGTGTGAGCAGCACCTGCGCCGTGGGCATACCGTGGGACAAAAAGACTTTGTCCCACGTCTGCATGAGCTGCCCCTGACCAACGGCTGCGGCAGCCTGACGAGCCGCCAGCCCCGTGGTTTCCACCGCGCGGCCCCGGCTGGACAAGGCAGCACGCCCCGCAGCCACTGCGCCGGACGAAACCAGTACCAGACGGCGCGCCCCATGAGCTGAAGCAGCGGCGTCTGGCGCGGCAGATGATGCCGTCTGCCCCACTTCGTGCGTTGGGCATGACGGTGCAGCTTGATCTGACGGCCTTGGCGGGCTTTGAGGGTTTGGCTGACAAGGCACGTCGCCAACCAGCGGCATGTCGCGCAGGGCCGCAAGCTGGGCGGCAAGGCCTTCCAGCACAGTGATGTTGAGTCCCTTGGCGTCGGCCAGTACGGCGCTGCCCACCTTGACTACAATAACACGGGCCTGGGCAAGAACGCGTGCGCGTTCCTGCTGCCAGCTTTCGCCTTGTCCTGCCTCTGCATGCCCGCTTTGGGGCTGCTCGCGCAGGTCGGCTTCTGAACCCGCGCCCTCATGGCGCTGCCTGCTCATATCCGCTCCACAACCAAGTTATTCCTTGGTATAGATGACTTCTATTTCGGGAAATTCCTCTTCTTCCAGCTGGCTCAGGGTTTCAAGCCGGATCAGAGGTTCGTTGCGCGTGGTGGCCTCGCAAACCTGCCACAGTTCTTCCACCAGCGGTTCAATATCAATACCATCGCGGGCCGATATGAAGAACACCTGACGTCCGTCGGCCTTGGCGCGCTCCTTGAGGGTTTCAAGCCGCTCGGGACTGACGAGGTCGATCTTGTTGACCACCTCGATCTGCTTGCGTTCGCCAAGTTCGGCGTCAAAGCGGCGCAACTCCTCGTTGACCAGCGTAAATCCGGCCCAGGGGTCTTCGTCGCCCACATCTTCGATGCTGAGAATGTGCACCAGAAAACGTGTGCGCTCCACATGCTTGAGAAAACGCAGGCCCAGGCCCTGTCCTTCGTGCGCGCCTTCAATGAGACCGGGGATATCCGCCACAACCATACGCCTGTCCGGGTCCACTTCATCAATCATGACGCCCAGGTTTGGGGTCAGGGTGGTGAAGGGATAGGGCGCAATTTTGGGGCGCGCCGCCGAAACCTGCGTGATGAAGGTGGACTTGCCAGCGTTGGGCAGGCCGATAAGGCCCGCGTCTGCCAAAATTTTCAGCTCAAGACGCAGATTCAGTTCCTCGCCGGGTTCGCCGGGCTGCGAAAAACGCGGAGCACGCATGGTTGAAGACTTGAAGTGCTCGTTGCCCTTGCCGCCACGACCGCCCTGCGCCACCTGCACCAGTGCTTCAGGGTCGCTCAGGTCGGCCAGCAGCACTTCCTGTCCTTCGGTGCCTTCACCGTAAACAAGAGTGCCCACGGGCAGGTTCAGCACAAGGTCTTCGCCCTTGCGGCCATCGCACTGGCTGCCCTCGCCGGGGCGTCCATTTTGCGCCTCGTAAAGGCGCTTGAGACGAAAGTCGTACAGGGAAAGCAGACGGTTGTCTGCCTTAAGGTATATAGAACCACCGTCGCCGCCGTTGCCGCCGTCCGGGCCGCCACGAGGCACAAATTTTTCGCGCCGGAACGACAGGCAACCGTGCCCGCCCTTGCCAGCACGCACCTGAATTCTGGCTTCATCAACAAATCGCATGCTCTATCCTCTGGCCCAATGGCTTTCAGGCCTACTGTTATATGTGCGTGTAAAACGCCTGCCTGACGCTAAGGTCATTGGCCCTGCATGCATCCGACGGCACAGTAAAAAGCCGTCCTGAACGCTGTCACTTCTTTGGAGCAATGACACACGAAAAGTGTATTCTCTACGCTTTCAAGGCTTCTAGGGCAGAGTACCTTTGAAATACTTCACATTGCAAAGGCGGCATTCTGCCTAAAATATATTTGCCTGCATTCGCGGCGCGGCGCGGCATGGCACGTTGCATTCTCATACAGCGTAGAGCATTGAAACTTTTTCAAATTTAAATGCTCCTGCATGGCGTTGCCCGCGCACCTTGCCGCATACGCCTTTCACTCTAGCCCAGCTACACCGGGCAGAACGAAACAGCGTTGCATTGTGCAAACCAAAACGCAAGCCTGCCCCTGCGGCCTGCAAAAAACCACAGCGCGGTCTGGCGAAGCCCGGTTGCAGCGCTTTTCTGCTTACGTCACAGCAAAGCAAGCTTGCTTCGCTCCTGCTTCAGCAGCACTATACCTTGAAAGTATACGTCGACACAAACACCGAAAGGGAAGAAGCCTTGCGGCCCCTTCCCTTGTCGGCAAATCCCACGCGGCCGCGTTAGTTAGCGGCCGCCTCCACATGCACACGCGTAAGAACGCGGCGTTTGCGGATATACTTTTCAAAGCGCACCACGCCGTCAATCTTGGCGAACAGGGTAAAGTCCCTGCCCATGCCCACGTTGACGCCGGGGAACACGGTGGTGCCCAACTGGCGCACCAGAATATTGCCGGCAAGAACGACCTGTCCGCCGAAGCGTTTGACGCCGCGTCTTTGGCCTGCACTGTCGCGGCCGTTACGCGAAGAGCCGCCTGCTTTTTTATGAGCCATGATAGCCTCCTGGTGCGCTGAATATAAAATTCAGCTGGGCGAATAAATTTTTGCTCACCGGACAACTGCAAACCTTGCGGTCGACGGTTGCCGGACATCGGGGCGTTCGCCCTCACGCCCGCCGAACCTTTTAATAAAGGTTCTAGCCGTTGATGCTCTTAACGCGAATGGTGGTGAAGTCCTGACGATGACCGCGCATCTTGCGCGAGTCATTGCGGCGCCAGCGCTTGAAGACCTTGATCTTCGGGCCGCGCCCGTGATCCACCACTTCCGCCGTAACAGCGGCCCCGGCAAGATAGGGTGCGCCGACTTTGCATTCAGCGCCACCGACCATCAGCACCTTGTCCAGGGAAATTTCGCTTCCGGCCTGAGCCGCGAGCTTTTCCACAACGATTTTGGAACCTTCTTCAACGCGGTACTGTTTTCCGCCGGTTTCGATAATCGCGTACATAATATGAACCTCCAAAAAGAGAAAGGCATATTTGCCCCATTGCACGGCAAATGTCAAGCGCCTTCCGCAATTTTCCCGGCAAGGACGCGCCGCCTCCGCCAAAGGCGGGGCATGCAGCCGCACGGCGCTTGTACAACAAGCCGCTCTCCGGCACAAGTAAAATCTCCCGATAAGTCCGTCAGATGCCCTTCCCGCGACAAAATCAGCAGCTTTTCCTGATAGTTTTCCTTGGCATACAGCTCATGCACTGCTATATTTTTCAGCGATGAACAATATCCTTACCCTTCAGATTGAAAGCCTGACGCACGACGGACGCGGCCTTGCACGCGCACACGGCCAGAGCACCACGTCGTCGACAGCTACTGCTAAACAGACCGCCGCAGGCCGCACCCATAATCAGGGCACCGTGATCTTTGTTACAGGCGGCTTACCCGGTCAGACCGTACGCGCCCGCGTTACCCGCCGCAAATCCAGCTTTGTTGAAGCTGAAGCGCTTGAGGTTGTGCAGCCAGCCCGTCACGCGACGCCCGCTATCTGCTCCCACCACGGGCAGTGTGGCGGTTGCCCGCTGCAAACCATGCCCTATGAGACGCAGCTTCACTGGAAACGCCGCATCGCGCTGGACGCAATGATCCGCATTGGCGGCATGGAGGCCGAGCAGGTCGACAGCCTGTTCACCAAGGTGTTGCCTTCGCCCGCCATGCGCCAATACCGCAATAAGGTGGAACTGGCCTTTGGCGGAGGCGGCGACGAGCCTTTGACTCTTGGCATGCGCCGTCGCAACGGACGTGGCGTAATCCCTGTGCCGCACTGCTCCCTCATGTCGCCCGAAGCGCGAGCCATATCGGCCATGATGGTTGAGCTGGCCGCAGAAAGCGGCCTGCCCGCGCACAAGCCGCAGGACGAAGCCCGCTACAGACTGAACAGCCATAATGGTGAAGAAAGTGGCGACCACGAGCATCAGGCTGCCCACGCGTTAAGCTTTGAGAGGTCAGAAGACTCTGCTGCGCCTGCCCGCCGTACTCGACATGGCTTGCGGTCGCCCGCTGCCCGCCGCCCCGGTGCCGCCGGGCAGGCTCAGGACAGTGGTTTTTGGCGCTTCCTTGTGCTGCGCCGCGGCCTGGATGCCGACTTGCGCGGCCCCCGCTGGTGGGCCCTGTGCATCACAAGCCCAGGCAGGCCGGAGGTGCAGGCAAAGGTGCAGGCCCTCGGGCAAAAACTGCTCAAGGCTTTTCCGCAACTGGCTGGCTTTGTTCACGAAGAACGCGCCAGCGAGGACGCCCTGGCTCAAGGGCAAAAGCGGGTTGTAGCCCTTGGCAGGGATGGTGCGCGTGATCCGTCCGCATCGCGGTTGTGGCTGCCCCTTGGCGGCGAACATTTCTGTTTGGATGTCGCGTCCTTCTTTCAGATCAATACCGCCTCGGCTCAACTGCTGGCCGACACGGCGCTGGGCATGTTTGAACGGCATGTGCCGCAAACCAGCCCTGCCCTGCTGGATCTGTACTGCGGCGTTGGAGCCCCCGGCCTGCTGCTTGGCCGCCGCTGCGGACGCCTGCTCGGTCTGGAACAGGACGCAAGAGCCGTGACTCTGGCGCGGGCCAACGCCGCCCGTATGGGCCTTGCTCAGTGTACCTACGAAGCGGGCGACGCTGCGCTGCGCCTGGACAAGCTTGCTCCAACACAGGAAAATTACTGGACCCAAACAGAGCACTGGGACGCCGTTTTGGTGGATCCGCCCCGCGCCGGACTTGCGCCGCGCGCGCTCAACGCCCTGCTGCGGCTCAATCCGCATACTATAATGTATATATCATGCAATCCGGCCACCCTGGCCCGAGATGCCGCTCGCCTGCGCGGCGCATACAGGCTGGTGGAAATGACAGCGGTAGACCTTTTTCCGCATACCCCGCATGTGGAGTGCCTAACCCTCTGGCAAAGCCTGTAAATGCGTGGGACCTGCATCTTTCCACGCGGAAGTCATTGACGTGACGCCGAGGCTGTGATAATTTACACAGCGTTGGGGCTCTTGACACTACCGTCCTTAACGCGCCATTAGTATGCAGATATTGCAGTCTGTTATGAGCAATGCCGCAGCGAGGAGGTCGCATGTCATTCAAGGACTTTCTGAAACAGCAGCAAAGCGGCCTTGAGGCAATGGCAAACACCGGGGTTATTGGCCTGCACTTGGTCAGCGGCCCGGCAGTTGGCTTTGCCATAGGCTACGGCATTGACTACTGGTTGCACACGAGCCCTTGGGGCAAACTGATTTTTCTTTTTATTGGCATTGCTGCGGGATTTCTGAATGTCTATCGCGACACCAAGGCACTGCTGAGAAAAATTGACCGGCAGGACTCGTTGCGCAAAGGCCTTGCGCAACAGCCCGAGAGCCCGCCCCCGCCTTCAGGCGAACAGGGCAAGACGGAGAACCGTGGCAGACAAGAAGAACATGATACACAGCCTTGACGCATGGTTATGGCGGCGCGGCATTGACCACCCCGCTGTACGCGTTATGGTGCGCAACGAAATTTTGCTCACCGCTCTGGTTCTTCTGCTTGGGGCCGCGCTTTTTACCGTAGCGCCCTGGGTTCTCTGGTTTGGGGTTGGCCTGGCTATTATGGCCTGGACTTTCTGGGGGCTGGCGCGTTTTTTTCTGCGCCGGGGGCTGGGTGACTACAGCACGGCTTTTTTACGCATAGTCTTGATTCGCTGGGTTGGCAGACTTGTGTTGGTGGGGGGCATCCTATATGTATCCCTCATCATTTATCAGGCGCCAGTGTTCGCCCTTGTTGGCGGCATGCTGGCAGGCGGCATGTGCGCCCTTGTGAGCTTTGCGCTTGCAGCGCGCGCCATCAGGCGCAGCGCGCAGTAGAGCATACGCCACAGCCGCCGGGATACACACAAATTTTTGGGGAATGGCCTTAGGGCTTTACATCAACGCAGCGCTTCGGCGCGCATCGACCAGGAGGCAGGGCTCATGGCAGGTGGTTTGCCGCATCCGGTATTGCTCTCCACATTTATGGGCATGGACGAGATCACCATCGGTGGACAGATGGTGGAGTTCAAGCATGTGTTCTACTCCTGGGTCTGTATGGCCCTCCTCTTTACTGTGGCCTGCATTATGCGCAGACGACTGACGCTGGTGCCGGGCGGCCTTCAAAACTTCTTTGAGGCCTTGATAGACACAGTTGAGAATTTCATTATTGCCACAATGGGTGAGCACGGGCGTAAGTTCGTCCCCCTGCTGGCGGGCATTTTCATCTACATTTTCGGCATGAACCTTATGGGTCTGGTGCCCGGTTTCGACGCACCTACGGCCAACCTCAACACCACGGTCTGCATGGCACTTTTTGTGCTGGTATTCTACAATGCCGTGGGTCTTATCCGCTGGAAAACGCACTACATCCATCACTTCACCGGGCCTTCGAAATTCCTTATTCCGCTGATGTTCCCGCTGGAAGTGGTGTCGCACCTTTCACGTCCGGTTTCTCTCTCCCTCCGTCTTTTCGGTAACATCCGGGGTGAAGAAATCGTTATGGTGCTGTTCTTCGTCATGGCGCCCATTCTGGGCACCCTGCCCATCTACGCGCTTTTCCTTCTGGGCAAGACCATGCAGGCCTTTGTGTTCTTCATGTTGACCATGTTCTACATCAAGGGCGCTCTTGAAGCCCCTGAACACTAGACTTGCGCATGGGCGGCCTGCCGCCCCCGCTCTGGCATGACCAGCGGCGGCGTCTCTTCGCCGGACGTAAAAATGGCGCAGCATAACGGGGAATGGTCGGTAACGACCCAACAATACAACAGTGCAAGGAGTGTCTCATGCGTAAACTTCTGATGATCGCCCTGAACACCGTGGCTCTTCTGGGTATGGCCAGCATGGCTTTCGCCGCCAACCAGCTTGACGCCTCGGCCCTTGGCTACACCTGCCTCGCCGCCGCCCTTGGCATCGGCATCGCCGCCTTCGGTTGCGGCATCGGCATGGGCCTGGGTCTGAAGGGCGCCTGCGAAGGCGTTGCCCGCAACCCTGACGTGAGCGGCAAGATCACCGGTACCATGATTTTGGCCTTTGCCTTTATCGAATCTCTGGCCATTTACGCTCTGGTTATCAGCTTCATTCTGCTGTACGCCAACCCCTACGCGTAGGGCTGGATCAGTTTTGTAAAAAAAGGAGGCTTCGGCCTCCTTTTTTATTTGCAGCAAGCGCTTCACAGCCGCTTCAAACTCAGCCGGATACTGGCTGAGTTTTTTTGCAATATGCCGCAACGTAAAAACCTGCGCATCCCTTTTTTATAGACGCTACCCTGATTTCATAGACCTGTCCCCCGCTGCCAATAACATCTCTGCTGCCGCTTGCGCCTGCCTTTTGAGGCAGAGTAGCTTTGAAATGCATGACATTTCAAAGTGTAAATGCGCTCCCCACCGCGTTTAACCGCGCGAATAAATAGCTATGCTGCACTGCTCAAGCCTTTGCTGCAGCAAGCGACGGATAAAGATAGCACGGAGTTACGCGAAAATCTTGCCAAAAGAGCCATTAGCGTTATCTGTAAGCCGCCAACAGCGTACGCCCCCGAAAGGCGTACGGATGGCAATACGATTGCATGTAACATGCGGCGTCGTGCCTGTGCTGGCTTCAAGCGTAATTTCCTGCGATACAACACTTGAAGCTTCCGCAGTGGTCCTGTTCTGCTCCGTAAGGCTGGTTCGCCAAGGTTCAGACAAGCCCGGCGGGCATTTGCCCACGCAGCCCCTCAGTCTTTCGGCGCTGCAATGCTCAGCAAGCGTCGATAGCATCATGCCCGAACCTTCAGGGGTGCAGCTTCAAAGGTTTCGCTTAAAAAATTTCACAAAAATATGTTTGCTTGTGCGATTGGGCGCACAGAAGCTGTACCCAAATAGCGGCACAATTTTTTGCTGCTCTGTCAGACACAGTATAATTGATTGGCGCGTTGAATGCGAAATCTGAAAATAAGCAACTGAGAAAATTGCAAGCCAAGAGGGATGAGCACTGCCCGACGCCTAAAAAAATTAAAAATCACACCGTCAGGGCTAATATGTTGCGGCAACTATAATCACGTTCAACCCAAAAGACATACAATCAGTATTTTCAGGACCATATACTTTTTTTGTTGAACTCGGCATATTATGGGGCTTGGGACTTAACCTTTGTCCCCTTTTATAGTATCATTTCATTCACAAAAATTCTTTTTGTAACATGCTCCGAAGAAGGGCCTTTTAACAGCCTGCATGCGAGTAAAAACTCCAATGATGGCCAGCTTAATATGCTGTAATAAAAAGAGAATGAAAAAATCTGATTACAGGCGACACACTGGCTATCCTATTACTATCTCACTGTGTGGCAGAGTCCGTCAATGGTTGTGTACCCAACTTATTAACGCTAAGTTGGTTTGAACATTGCCACGGCATAGAATTAAGTATATTTTATATGCTGTTGGAAGTAGCAAAGACTATAAACGGTCCAGCTTGCACATTTGCTGTTTTTTGATAGATACTTTCTTTCACGAGACGACATCTTCCCGTTGACAAGCTCGCGGCTTTCCAGAAGGTAAATTATGGCTAACCAACCGAAAAGTAAACATATTCCTCGCGCAACCATTCAGCGCCTCGCCACTTATGTGCAGGTGCTTGAAAACTTCTCGCGCGATAATGTGGAGGTTATTTCCTCCAATCCCCTGGCCGAAGCCTGCGGGGTCAACGGATCACAAGTGCGCAAAGATCTTGCCTATTTTGGTGAGTTTGGTATTCGCGGCGTGGGGTATCATGTAAAATCCCTTATTGCTGCCATCACCTCTTCTCTTGGTGTTGACCGCGAATGGCGCATGGCCCTCATCGGCGTTGGCAACCTGGGTAAGGCAATCCTGAACCACAGCGAATTTCGTGCTCGCGGCTTCAACATTGTCGGCATCTTCGACTGCGACCCCTTCAAGATCGGCGAAATTGTGCACGGCCTTGAAGTGCACTGCACCCGCGATCTCAAGGATATGGTGTCTGATCTCAACATTGAAATCGGCATCATCACCACGCCCCCTGAAAGAGCGCAAAGGGCCGCACAACACCTCATGGACGCTGGCATCACCTCCATTCTGAACTTCGCGCCAGCCCGCATCAAGGTGCCGGAACGCATCAATGTGGAGTATGTGGACTTTTTCCACCACCTCTACTCTCTTGCATTCAATCATCCCATGACCCGATAGGACGCCAGCTTTGGCACCACAACAATGCCGTACAACATGGCCAGGACGTTGTTATGACGCCCTGGCTTTTTTGACACGCCTTGTCCCCCCGCGCGCTGGCTGCACGGGCCGAGATCTTGGGGCCTGCCTGCCCTGCTACGGCCCTGCGGGCATATGCCTTGGCCTGACGCTTACCCTGCCCAGCTGGCTTTTCTGGCTTTTGCTACAGCAGCATCCGCAAGCGGTTCCCCTGCTATGCGCCGCTTTAGCCGCGTGGCTCTGGATGGGGCTTGAAGTCTGGAGCACCCGCAGCCTGCACTGGGACGGCCTGGCAGATCTGGGGGATGCCTGCGGCAGTGGCGCGCAGGGCGAACGCTTTTGGGCCATAATGAAAGACAGCCGCCTGGGCGCGTTCGGCGCGTTGCACCTTTTGCTGGCTTTTGGCGGCATGTGGCTTGTGGTGTGCTGGCATATTTACGGCGGCCAGTGGCTCTGGCTTGTGGTGGCCCCGGCCTGGGGCCGCGTTTGCGCTCTCTGGCTGGCGGCATCCGCCCCGCCCCGCGACAAAGAATCCCTGGGCGGACTCACCTGTGCTGGTGCAAGCCCTGCGCTGACCCGGCGGTATGCCCTGGCTGCCCTGCTGGTGCTGGTTGCGCTGGCGCTATTTGCGCAGCACCCCTGGTGGCGCGTGGCCGTGACGGCGCTAGGCCAGTACATTCTGATACGCCGCATGGCGGCTTTCGCGCGCAGCAAGGGCGGAATTTCCGGTGATTTTCTTGGCGCGGGCATCCAGTGGGGACAGTTGTGGTTTCTGGCAAGTACGGTGTAGAATAGATACAGTTCATTTGCCCGGACAACTAAGGAGGAATCCATGAATTTCAGAGAATTGGCGGAAAACGCGCGCACTTGCCGCCGTTTTGAAGAAAACCAGCCTTTGACTATGGCAGATCTGGAATGGCTTGTGGATTGCGCCCGTTTGGCGCCTTCGGCCAAAAACGCGCAGGATCTGCGCTTCAGCCTTGTGGCCCAAGGCGAAACCTGCCAAAAGCTGTTTCCCCTCACTCGTTGGGCAGGGGCTCTCAAGGATTGGGGCGGCCCGCACCCTGGCGAACGCCCCACAGGCTTTATTGCCATTCTTATGCCCCAGGGCGGCACAGAACTGACATTCTACGACGTGGGCATTGCCGCCCAGACCATTCAGCTGGCTGCCAGCAGCCGAAACTGGGGCTGCTGCATCATCAAATCCTTCGACCATCAGGCCGTGCCCGATCTTTTACAAGTGCCCGCTGATCTCAAGGTGGCGCTGGTGCTGGGTCTGGGCGTTGCCAAAGAAAAACGCGTTGTCGCCCCTATGCCCGCTGACGGGTCTTTTGGCTACTGGCGCGATGCGCAGAGCGTGCATCATGTGCCCAAGCGCGCCCTTGAAGATCTGATCGCAAGCCGTTTCTAGAGCATTTCAACCCGAAATGTTCTGGTGGCTGCGTGGGCAGGCACCCGCCGTGGAGGCGTATTCGTAACTTCGGCAGTTGCTTCAGCCGTTACGCCACAGAGAGCTACGGCTGAAGCAACTGCTGCCGTAAAAACTGCGCTGCTATTTTTGCTGGCGTAACCGCCGTAGCTAATGCTCCGTAACTGTTCAGAATATAAATGCGCTAGGAGCTGTTTCTGGATAAATGATTTTGCGCCAATGGCAAGGAAAAAAGCTCTTTTACGAGATGAGTGTGTTTTTGCGGTACATGACGGGAGTAAAAAATAGCCTTTTGAGCAGCCAATTGGGCAAAAAAATTATTTAGAAACAGCCCCTGGAGCAAATGAGCTTTTTCAAGGTTCGCATGCTGTAAGCCCAAAGCGCTCCAGCTACATAACGATCAGCATTTATTTGCCAGGGAGCATAAAAAGCACGAGGGCTGCCCCACTACTGGCAGCCCTCGTTTTGTACGCCTTGTGTCTTGCAGTACTATCCGTTCAGTTAAGCCCGGACCCTGACACTAGCAGCCGGTGCATGCATGCCACGAAATGCTGCACAATGGCGCTTGGTTGACACATCACACTGCAAGGCACACGCCACGACGTACAAATTCAATCCGGTTAGAATGTGCATAAAGTACGTGGCCTGATGCGCCAGGGGCCTCCACCCGGCGCATCAGGCTCCACTGCCGCACAGGCAAAGAACGCCAATTTGGCCTTTGCCTCCTTCCTTGGCATTATACAAGGCCTTGTCCGCGGTCTTGTAAAAATCATCATAGCTGTGCCGGCCTGTCTGGCTGAAAGCCACACCCGCGCATACTTTTACGAACACGCCCTGCACAAGAGGTTTTTGCAGTTTGGCGGCGACCCTTTCATAAATCTTTATAACCCTCTCCACTGGAAGATTTTGCGCAAACACGGCGAACTCGTCCCCGCCGAGGCGAAAAATTACATCCTCCTTGCGAAAGACCTCGCGCAGCACCCCGGCAAACGCCGTGAGCACTGTATCGCCTGTGGAGTGTCCAGCGGAATCATTGATGTTTTTAAAATCGTCCAGGTCAAAGATGAACATGGCGGCGCGTGTTGGGTCGGCTTCATCAACGTTGCCAAGTTTGAGAGTAATAAGACTCTCCCCAGCAGCCCTGTTGTAAATGCCGCATAGCGAGTCTTTTTCTGCCCGAAAAAGCAGGTCGTCGCGCTCTTTTACGCGGTCATGCGCATCCTTCAAAAACCCGATAATACATATTTCACCTGAATGGGGCTCAACATAGCCTATAGCGGTCAGGCTGTGCCACGTATACGGCCCGTTGAGCTCAACACGCGCGCGCACTTCGCATGTGCAGTCACCCACGCCGAACCGGATCAGGTTCACGGCTTCCTTGATTTTTTCGTCCTGCCCAGGAGCGAAAAGCCCCTGCTGAAAAAGGCCTTCCGGCACTCTACGCGCCTTGAACAGATCGCCATGGCTTGCCAGGCTTTCTTCAAGGTTCGTAACGGCGAGGGTAACCGGGTCAATCTGAAAAACCATATCCACAGCGCTGTGTAAAAGGGCTTCCAGCTTTTGCCGGTTTCTGTCGAGCTCGTTTTCAAGCAATACCCGTTCGGACACATCCTGAAACAGGCATGTACAGTAGCCGTACTGCGGCTGGTGACAGGTCACCATAAGATGCCGCCCTTGCACCGGCCAGAAATCTGTAATTTTCTGTACACGTCCCTGATAGGCTGTCTCCCAGAAGGTACCGAGCCATTGGGTAAAGTTGATTGAGGAGTTATTGAGCGAAGTGCCAATGAATTTTTCTTTCGGGGTGTCGAAAAGGCAAAAAAGCGCATCGTTGCCATAAACAGGCACCAAATCGTACGGTTTACCCATAATATCGAGGTCAACTCGTACAACTGCGATGGCCTGTGGCAGACCCTGTAGAAAATCCAGATGTTGGCCCTTCTCAAATCCCTTGTTTGAGGAGGCGGACTGAGCGCGCCTGTCAGGCTGTTGGCTGGGGGAATTCATGATGAAATCCCGCGCGCATGACGTAATCGGTTCCATATATTCCCCACGGGTTTGGGGGCATGATTGTGCATTCCAATCTGCACGCCCGGCAATACTCTAAACAATCTATATACAATTTCAGATATAAGAAACACAGCCAACCATGTCAATAATTTTTACCCCAAAAAGTGGAATAAAAAAGCTTTTCTTATCAATAAGATATAATATTAGATTATACAATATTAAAATAGTTTCCTGATTTCATCATGGTTCTGGTCAACCTGACTCGGGGATACGCCCTCTGCCGCTGTGTAACTTTGTGAAAGCAGAGGTTCAAAATTTATGATGTCCCGGTGCGAGGATTGAGCACAGCAATAAAACAAGGCTCCTTCAGCAATGCCAAAGGAGCCTTGATACATCTGACCACAGATGGGCTGTGCATAAAAGAATTACGCCCCGCCGTACCGCAAAAGCCACTGATTAAAAATTTCAGCCAGTATGCCATCTCCGTGTGCGTACGCCGCGCGCCTGGCCTGCTGTACCCGCACTTTTGAGGCAGAAGATTTTTCCTCTGCCCCAGTGGCAGTTGCGGCAGTTGCCGATGCCCCAAAAGCTGCCCGCAGCGATGCGGCGCTTTGCGGTCCTTCAACCCTGCTGGTGAGAGTCAGCAGCCGTTCACGAGAATCAGCATCTCCAAAAAACATGGCGCAACGGGTGGCGCACAGCAGGGCTTCACACAAATTCCCCTGCGCTTCAATCATGTCCATAAGCCGATACCAGCCGCCTCGCCAAAGAGGTTCCTGCTCAAGCAACTTGCGGCAGATTTCTTCATTCTGCGGCTGCGCATCAAAATCTTCGTTGCGTGCGGTTTCCCGCGCCTCTGGCAGGGCCAGCCACAGGTCGAGGTCCGGCCCCATTTCAAGCTGATAGCCATCCAGAGCCGCCAGCGTGTGCAAGTCTGGCCTCAGATTTTTCCCTTGGCGGCGCATGAGCAGCTCACCGTTGAAGGTGTTGTGATCAAAGCGGCCCGGCGTCTGGCTGGTATGGTGGACAACAACGCTGTTTCCCGCCACGGCGAGCTTATGGCCCCGCGCGCGCAGTTCGCAGCACAGATCCATATCTTCAAAACCGTTGCGGTATTCTTCAAAAAAGCCGCCGCAGTCCATAAACGCGCTTTTGCGCAGCAGCATGGCCGCCCCGGTTATGGCCTGGAGCGGATGTTTTTTGCGGGGCGCAGGGTGCCCGGCGGGAAAGCCATCATAAAGATGGCCCACAGCCATAAAGGGCGTAAAGTAGATGCCGCAGTGCTGCACCGTGCCATTGGGATAGAGCAGCAATGGCCCCACCGCCCCTACCCGGGGCTGCTCCAGCGCTTGCCGCAAGGGCGGCAGCCAGCCTGGCGTCATCGTGGTATCATTATTCAAAAAAAGGAGCAGATCGCCGCCACTTGCTTTGGCTCCAGCATTACACCCTTTGGCGAACCCCTGATTGTCAGACAGGCGCACACGGCAAAAATCCGCACCGAACAAAGCATTGCCCAGCGGCTCAAGTTCAGTGGCCGTGGCGTCAGTGGAGCCGTTGTCCACAACCACCACTTCCACATTTTCGTCTTGCGTATGCTCGGCCAAAGAGCGCAGGCAGGCGGCGGTCATCTGCCAGAGGTTCCAGGCGGGAATAATGATGGAAACCCTGGCCGTGCTACTCATGACTGCCGCTCCTGACGTGTGCAGCGAAATCGCTGGCGGCAGTCACAAAACTCTCTGCCCAGCCTTGCGCTGCCGGACCAAAAATGTGGGTGTAGGAGGCCCAGACATTACGGAACACAAGGCCATCAACCTTTTGCGGTTCTGACTCGCTGCCCGCATTCTGCTTTTCGGACACAGGGGGCAGCCCCATGCCCTGCCCCTTGCGCAGTTGCATGGCCCAACGCGGTGAGGGCTGGCGGCTCTGCCCCGGAGCCGTAAGCTCCTGAGGGTCTGCCACTGCGTCCGTCAGCTGCTCCGCCGTCTCTTCCCACCGGCAATGGGAGTAATGAAATTCGTGACCGCGCAATTCCGTTTGAAGCGGGAAAAAAGGATTTTCGCCAGTGATCCTGCCGCGCACATAGCCAAGGCCTTGCGGTTTGGGACAAAACACCGCCGTCACCGGAAGAATGCCCCCCATTGGCCACAGCTTGCCCTGACGTTCAATACCGCGCGAAAGCACCATAAATCCGCCGCATTCCGCATAGATGGGCATGCCTTGCTCCGCCCACTGCGCCAGTTGCCGCAGCGTGGGCGAGGCGCTCAAGGCCTCCACATGGTCTTCGGGAAAACCGCCGCCCAAATACAGGGCATCAATCTGCGGCCAGTCAGATTTCGTATGGTCGCCGTCCGCGCCGTCCAGCAGGGAAAGACGCACAAGCTCGGCCCCTGCGCGGCGCAGAGCTTCAAGATTTTCCTCATAATAAAACCACAGGGCGGCGTCACGCACATAACCGATGCGCGGCTTGCGCTTTTCAACTGATTCCGGGCCGCTCATGCCTGTGGCTTGGCCGGATGCCTGAAGAGTCACAGCATCCACGTCACGCCTCTGCTTCACTGCCGCAGAAGGGTCGGTATTCTCACTGGGTTCCGGCCAGAAAGGCTCGGCGTCGAGGTCTGGAGCGCTTTCGGCGGCGGCCAGAATACGGTCCATATCCACATGCCCGCTCACAAAGGCCGCCAGCGTATCCAGCACCTGCTGCGCCTGCGGCGAAAGATCATCCCCGCAGGAGGCTATGCCCATGTGCCGCTCAGGCAGCGGATTTTCGGCCAGCCGGGGCAGAGCGCCGAGCACGGGCACATCCGTGTGTTCTTCCAAAGCCTGCCGCAATATGCGCTCATGCCGCGCCGAACCCACCTGATTGAGCACCACGCCCGCAAAGGAAATGCCAGGCTCAAAAGTCAGCATACCGCGTACCAGAGCTGCCGCGGTGCGCGTCATCTTGGTGCAGTCCACACTAATAATCACAGGGCACGACAGTATGCGCGACAATTCGGCTGTGGAGCATGAGCCGTGCGCGTCCATGCCGTCGAAAAATCCCCGGTTGCCCTCCAGCAAACCAAGCAACCGACCGGACTGAGAAGCTGGATCGCCGCATCCGCAGCCATTGGCCTGTCTGGCGGCAGCAACCCGCATGGTGTGAACAAAAAGCGCGCGCAAACGCGGCGCTTCAAGAAAATAGGGATCAAGATTGGCGGCGGGCAGACCTGCGGCCAGACGCAGCCATGCCGCGTCAATATAGTCCGGCCCTTTCTTGAAGGGTTGCACCGTGACACCACGCAGGGAAAAAGCGCGGCACAAACCCAGGGAAAGCAATGTTTTACCGCCACCGCCCGAAAGGGCAGTCACGCAAAGCCGGGGCAAAAAGGTCGGCAGAATGGCGGTATGGGGCGTGGTTACTTGACTCATGACGCTCCGCGTGGTGATCGGGCCAGATCGAGGCAGTAAGGTTGCAGACCAGGTGTGCGGAAAAACTGCTGTCAGGCGGTTTCAGGATGAAGGGATTCTGGCGCAGCAAAAAACAGATGCCAACCGGACACTTCAATCCATAAAGTTGCGGCGCTATGTAGTAAGACCGCATTGCTGGCATGCGTTTGCCACTCAGAAAAGCGATCTTTATCCATTGAGGATGCGCACGCGCAGGCGCGCATCCTCAATGGCCATTCTATCCGGGCGCTGTCTAGTGCTTGAAAGAGCGCTGCCCCGTGTACACCATAGCCACCTGCGGGCTGGCCTCATTGCAGGCCATGATTACTTCCGCATCGCGCATGGAGCCTCCGGGCTGCGCAATGGCAGTAACGCCCTGCGCCAAAGCCACGTCCACGCCGTCACGGAAGGGGAAGAAGCCGTCAGACACCAGGGCCGAACCAGCAAGGCCGCCGTGGGTCTCCTCAGTGCGCCGCTCGATGTCGGCCAGCTTTTCCGCCATATCCGCGTCCTGCGCTGCCTTGAGCTTGAGCTCGTACAAGGTCATGCCCAGCTCACGGAAAGCCAGCGTATCCGCATACTTGGTATGCGCCTTGTGGATGGCAAGCTCCACGCAGCCCACACGGTCCTGCTCGCCCGTGCCAATGGCAAGGGTTGCACCGTCGCGCACAAAAATGACCGAATTGGAAGTAACCCCGGCCTCCACGGCCCAGGCAAAGCGCAGGTCGTCAAGTTCCGCCGGGCTGGGCGCACGCGCCGCCACGGAAAGCCCTTCCTTGGTGGTGGCTGTGGCTGGCAGAAAATCCTTGCCGGAAAGTATGCGGTTCACAAAGGACTTCTGTACCACAATGCCGCCGTCGGCCAGACTCTTGATGTCAAGAAAGGCCGAAGAGGTCAGTTCTTCCAGCCGGCCAAGGCCAGGCAATTCCATAATGCGCAAATTTTTGCGGCCCTTGAGTATCTCAACCGCGCCCTCTTCAAAAGCCGGGGCAGCCACCACTTCAAAATAGTTGGCAGCCACAATTTCTGCGGCTTCACGGGTGAAGGGACGGTTGACCACCACAGCCCCGCCAAAGGCGGCGATGCGGTCGCACCAGAACGCCTTGTCAAGGGCAGCGGCCACGCCGTCCTTGCTCCAGGCCGCGCCGCAAGGATTGTTGTGCTTTAAAATGATGGCCGCAGGGCGGTCAGCGAGGTACTGAAGAATATTGGCGCCGTTGTCCACATCCGTCAGATTGGTTTTGCCAGGGTGTTTGCCCGCCTGGATCATCTGCTCTTCGGTCATGGCAGAAACAATGCCGTGTCCGGGGCCGCGCCACTGGAGACCGCCACAGGTGATGGAACCTTCTTTCAGGGCATAGAGAGCTGCGGGCTGATCGGGGTTTTCCCCGTAGCGCAGGCCTTTTTCCTCGCCATCCAGCGTCCAGACGCGCTTTTGAAAGACGAGTTTTTCATCACCAAGAATAATGGTCATGGTTTCGGGAAAAGCGTCCTTGCGGACGGTGCTGTACATGGCCTTGAGATCCGACATGCGTGCCTCCAGATGTTCGCTGGTCAGGTGAGGGCTTTGCATAGCACAGAATGCCCCGCGCCACCAGACCCAAGGCAGCCGCCCGGCGGCTGTTGGCACGCGTTGACGAAAGTTGAACCAGGCCCTACATTGCCTTGTCGCCCACGGGGCGCAAAACGCGGACCGCAGCTTGCTGCCACTGGCCCGCATCAGGGGAGGATATATGGAAAAATTGCTTGCCCGGCTGGCACAGCAACTGGATACTATTGACGAAGCGTCGCTTATGTCGCTGTGGAGCAAGTACGCCACCACAACCAGCCGCTTTGAACCTACCAAAAGATGGGAAGAGGCAACCCTTATCTTTTCTCTCATCCAGGCCAAGCGCTGGAAAAATCAGCTCTTCAACTTTCACTGGTCGCGTCAGAGCCAGGGACAGGAAGGGCTTGATCCGCAATTGCCCAACCTCGCTCCCGACTTTGCCCTTGAAACGCCGCAAGAACCTGCGCCCGCACAACGTTGCAGGGTTCTGGAGTTCCGCCCCCTCAAGCAAGACAGCGAAAGTGGCGAAAACGACGAAAATTAGGGAAGCACTGATTAAAGAGCTCCTGAAAACGCGCAGTTATTTCGGTTGGCAAGGCACGGCCTTTCTTTGAAGCAGGAGTGGACACTTCCGTCCTCGACTGTTTCAAAAAAAGCGAAGCAACGCCGCCAAACTGAATAAATCAGCGTTTTCCTGAGGAATTTCAGCGCTGAGTACGGTTACACGGCAAGGCGAGCAAACCGAACCGTCCGCTGGTATGCAACGGGCGGCCTGTTTACAAACACGGATTTCGCGCGCTATCGTCCTTGAAATACAAAATATTTCAGGCAATCGAATCTCAGCCAGTATCTACATAAAGTCCGGCTACGCCCTGCCCTTGCCGCCAACAACCCTGGCGCATGAGCATGCCCCTGCGCAAAGATCGCTGCGAGCCCGATTTCAATCCAGCATGAACATTTGACTTGTATTTGCATACGAGATAGGTACCATGAAAGGCTTTGCGTCCCGTTTTTGGCACGTTGACAAAGCGTTCATTTGTTGCGTCCAAAGGCGCACAACGCTTCCTTCATGACAGCACGCCGCCCCGGCCGCGGCGTTTCAGGCAGGTAATATCATGGCTAATACGGTCATCATCGGCGCACAGTGGGGCGACGAAGGCAAGGGCAAAATCGTTGACATGCTGAGCGCCCAGAGCCGGGCCATTGTCCGTTTTCAAGGCGGCAACAATGCCGGGCACACCATCAAGGTTCAGGGCGAAGAAACCATTCTGCACCTCATTCCCTCCGGCATTCTGCATGACGGCAAGATGTGCCTCATCGGCAATGGCGTAGTGCTCGACCCCTTTGTGTTCCTTGAAGAAGTGGACCATCTGGCTGCCAAGGGCATTGACGTTTCTCCGGCCAGGCTTGGCATCAGTAAAAAGGCCCACCTCATCATGGCCTACCACAAGAGCCTGGACAAAGCCCGCGAAGCCAAGCGCGCCGCCCACAAAATCGGCACTACCGGACGCGGCATCGGCCCCTGTTACGAAGACAAGGCCGCGCGCGTGGGCCTGCGGGCTGGCGATTTGGCCAATCCTGCCCTGCTGCGCGCCAAAGTGGCGCATGCCCTGCAGGAAAAGAACACCCTGCTGCGCGATCTGTACAAATTTGATCCCCTGGACGAAGCCGCCGTTTGTGAAGAACTGCTGGCGCTGGCTCCGCGTCTTGTGCCCTATCTGACTGAAGTGGAAGACAGGCTTCAGGAAATTCAGGCGGAAGGCGGCGACATTCTTTTTGAAGGCGCTCAGGGCATTCACCTGGATATCGACCACGGCACCTACCCCTTTGTGACTTCCTCCAATACCGTCGCGGGCAATGCCTCCGCCGGTTGCGGCGTTGGCCCTTCAAGCCTCGACCGCGTGGTGGGCATCGTCAAAGCCTACACCACCCGCGTGGGCTCCGGCCCCTTCCCCACCGAGCAGCTTGACGATACGGGCAGCTACCTGCGCACCCAGGGTCACGAATTCGGCGCAACCACGGGCCGCCCCCGCCGCTGCGGCTGGCTGGACGCCGTTGTGCTGCGTGAAAGCGTGCGCCTGTGCGGCATGACAGACATTGCCCTGACCAAACTGGACGTGCTGCAGAATCTTCCCGGCCTGCGCATCTGCGTGGCCTATGAGCATGAAGGGCGCAAGCTCGACTACATGCCGCAGGAAGAAGGCGCTCTGGAAAAAGTCACCCCGATTTATGAAGATCTGCCCGGCTTTGAAGAAGACATCACCGGGTGCACCCGCTTTGACGACCTGCCCGAAACCGTGCGCTCCTACATTGCCCGCATCGAAGAGCTTGTGGGCGTGAAGGTGAGCCTGGTTTCCGTGGGCGCCGAGCGCAAGCAGACCATCGTGCGCTAAGGCGCACCTGCCGTGCGCCTATGAACGCGCCACTGCTACAGGCTATTGCCGATCCGGCTTTTGACCGCCTCAAGGAAGTTCTGAACCGCCTTGGGGCGGCTCCGCCTCAGGTATTGCTGTTTGAAGGCGGCAGCGAGTTCCAGCGGCGCGATATGGCTCTTTACTGGGCTGCGCGCATCAATTGCCCGCAGGCCGCCGCCACAGGCTCCCCCTGCCTTGCGTGCCCGTCCTGCCTGCAAACGGCTGCGGGCGAGCATCTGGACCTTGCGGCCTACGACGGACGCATTAGTAACCGCGAAGACGAAGAAAATCCCGGCCCCGTACGCGCCTTTAATATGGAGCGCGTGCGGGAGCTCAAAAGCCGCCTGCGCGATGCGCCGCACGGCTCTGGCCGCAGGGTGGTTGTGCTCTCTGGCCTGAGCCTTACCCGCGACGAAGCCGCCAATGCCTTGCTCAAGGCGCTTGAAGAACCTTCCGCCACCACAGTGTTTGTACTGCTTGCCCCCCAGCGCGAGCAGCTTCTGCCTACCCTGGTTTCCCGTTCTTTCTGTCTCACTCTCCCCTGGCCCGACAGCCACGGCGTAGATGACGACATGCGCCCGTGGGAAGAAAAGCTGGCGCACTTCCTGTTGAGCGGCCAGGGACTTCTTGACGCTCTTGCAGCCAAAGGAGCCTTGGACGCCACAGGAGCGGCGCGTCTCATGCTTGGTTGCCAGAAAGCCATAAACCGTATAATATCAAAACCGATACCTGATAACGTATCCTCACCACTCGACGCAGCTCTGGCTACTCTACGGCCACAAGGTCTGGCACTGGTCTGCCAGTGGCTCGCCGAAGCACAGGACGCCCTGCAATACGGGTTGACCCCTGCGCGTGTGGTTGAGGCGCTGGCCGCGCGCATTTACGCGTTGCGGCTGCGGGGTGGCAGTTAAGACGGTAACTGTTCGAAAGCCGAAACTGGCGCTGTAATGTATGCGCCCGGCATTTGCGGTTGGCGCGTGGTCACAGGTCTTTGCCGAATTATGGGCATAGCGCATGGCGTGCTAGCGGCCAGTCAACGATGCCGGATCCTACTACTGGCGCAGGCTTCAATGGGGGACAAGGGCACATGCACAGGAACATCCGCGTCCTGGCGCTTCTTGCCTGGGCGGTTCTCTGCCTGGTGCAGGCGGTGTCGCCTTTGCTGTCCTACGCTGCTTCCCGTACCGTGTGGGTGGGCGTCTACCCTCTCGCGGGCTTTCACCGCATGGAAAACGGCCAGGCTGTCGGCTACAGTGTGGATTATCTGGAACACATCAGCAGGTATGCCGGCTGGCGTGTGGAATATGTCCACTTTGACAACTGGCATACAGCGCTCGAAGCTCTGAACAAAGAGCACATAGATCTTCTGGGCGGAGCCCTGTTCACTCCTGAACGCGCAAAGCGCTTTCTTTACAGTCCTTATGCTTACGGCACCACCTACACTGCCCTCATCGCCCCCAAGGGCACGCCTTTTATCTATGAAGATTTCAAGAGTTTTGAAAAACTGCGCATAGGCAGAACTGCCGAAAGCCCTTGGCAAAAGGGCTTTGCAAACTACGCCAGGCATAGCGGCTTTACACCTCCGCCGGTGTTGCCTTTCAGCGACCTCACAGCCCTGCGGCAAGCCATGACCGAAGGCAAACTGGACGCCATTCTGACCACGGTGACCGCCCTCAAGGACGATGAAACCATCCTTGCCAAGTATGATCCACTGCCTTTCTTCTTTATAACCACAAATACCAACCCGGCTCTGATGGAAGAGCTGGAACAGGCCATGGCCCAGCTGAAGCTCGAACAGCCTGATCTTGAAAACAGGCTGGCCCGCGCCCATATGTGGCGCAGCTACCAGACTCCGCTGACCAAGGCAGAGCGAGATTTTGTCACTGAAAGCCCCGCCCTGCGCGTGGGCTACATTCCAGACCGCAAACCCATGTCCTGGTTTGAGCCTGAAACAGGTGAAGCCAGAGGCATTTTACCCGACCTTCTGCGCCTTATGGGGCGAACCAGCGGCCTGCGCTTCACCTTTGTGCCCATGAATGAACAGGACACAAACCTTGATGAATATTTTGTGCGCGACAAGATTGATCTGTGCGCCGGGGTCATGTTCACGCCGGGCAACAAGACCAGTCCCGTCTACAGGCTCTCTTCTCCTCTGCTGCGCAGTGGATTAAGCCTGTATGGCAAAAACTTTTTTGAAATTACTCCCAAGGCGTCCCTGTCGGTTGCCATGCCTGCAAACTGGTATGATGGCCGCAACTATCTGGAAATGTACTATCCAGACATGCGGTTGTGCTTCTTCAATAATACGGAAGAATGCCTGAAAGCGGTTGCCGAAGATCAGGCCGACCTGCTGCTGCAAAACACGCTTGAGGTGGACTACCTTCTGGCCAAGCCACGGTTCAGGGAAGTACTTCCCCTGCAGGGGTACAATGGCTTTGAAGATACCCGCCTGGCCGTTAACGCTACTATGCCGCCCATACTGCTTACCCTGCTCAACAAGCAGCTCATGGATGTGGACGAAAAAAGCAAAAGCCAGATAATTTCAGAAAACATTTCCGCCGTAGCCACGCCCCTGAGCCTGAAGGACATGGTCTACGAATACCGCACCCTGCTTCTGATCGTTGGTGAGTTGCTGCTCTTTGCCCTGGCTCTTCTTGGCTATATTCTCTTTTTGCGGGGAAAGAACAAAAAATCCGCCTCAAAAAGCGAACGCCGCCTGACCAATATGGCCAACAACATCAACGGCGGCGTCATCAGCCTTACACCCAACGTGCGTCTGGATATCCGCAATGCCAACAGCGGGTTTTGGCACCTTCTGGATTATGGCGACAACCCGCCTGAGATGCCAAGTCTTGCCGACTTTTTGCGTCCCGCTGAAGCCGAACAGCTGTATCGGCGCCTGGAAAGTCAGCAGCAAGAAGGCTCGGCAATCAATATGGAGCTGAGCCTGCGCCGGAAGAATGGCCTTTGGATACCCGCGCTTTTGCGTTGCACATGGTCCAGCGACGAGCACGAGATTTCCCAACCCTGCCTGGATTGTGTGGTTGTGGACATCACCGACCAAAAACAAATGCAGGAAGAACTGGAGCAGGAAAAAGAGCGCTACCGCATTATTCTTGAGCAGTCGCAGGACATCATTTTTGATGTGGACACGGAAAAAGGCCAGTACACCTGCTCACCCAACTTTTATACCAAGTTTGGCCGCGAAGGCACGCCGCTGTTCGCTCCTGATGGGCGGCCACGCAATGACCAGATCGTACACCCGGACGACATTCCCGCTCTTGCGGAAATGCGGCGGCGGGTGCGCGCCGGCGAGCGCACGGTCTTTGGCGTCATGCGCGTGCCAACGGCTATGGGCCGTTATATCTGGTGCCGAGTGCAAACCACGCGCATCAGCAAGAAAGACGCTCCTCTGCGCATCGTGGGCAAGATTGTGGATATTGACGAAGAGGTGCGCCGCAGAGCAGAGCTGGAGCGCCTTTCTCAGCGCGACAGCCTCACAGACCTCTACAACAAGGTGGCCTTTCGCGAGAGGGTCGTACAGAATCTGCCGTGCAAACCCCAGGGCAACAACACGCATGCCCTACTTTTTCTGGACCTGGACAACTTCAAGGCCCTCAATGACAGTTTGGGGCACATAGTGGGCGATGCCGCTCTGGCCGAGACAGCGGATGCTCTCAAGCGCATCTTCCGCAATGCCGATGCAGTGGGGCGCTTTGGCGGCGACGAATTTTGCGTTTTTGCGATGGGCATTACCCGCAACGCCATGTCTGCCCGGGCCGAATCGGTACTGAGTTCGCTCTCAATGCATTTTGAACGCGAGGGCAAAGCGGTAGATATTACCGCAAGTATTGGTATTTATATGTTCGATGGCGGCGAAACGTCCTATGAAGAAGCGCTGCAAAAGGCGGACAATGCCCAGTACAGGGCCAAGCAGCTTGGCAAAAATCGTTATGTTTTTCATGATGATGCGCTGACGGATGAAGAGTTGGCCGAGCAACAGGAGAATGACGCGCAAAATGACGCTGCTGATTAGGCAGTGTCGTCACGAGCGCCTTTCCAGTTATTTCCGCGTCGAACTTCGCCTTTTATTCCAGTCGAGTACTACCAGAGTACGCCCCCTACATAAAAGTCTCGTTCTCCTTGAAATCACAAGAAAATTCATCTCGTGACGACACCGCCTAGAGTAATATTATTTTTTGATTTTTGACGGCTGTTTACTTGTTGGCGAGTGGGCAGCCGATTTTCTTTTTTAAGGGGAAGGCATGCCCTGCGGGCGCAGTAGAAAAACGGTGTCGCTTTTATAAAACCATTTGTACCCTGCGGGTACGGCGGTTTTCCTTCTCTTTAGCTCTGCCGCACGCCGCGCAGGCAGTGCCGTCACGAACGCCTTTCCAGTTATTTCTGCGTCGGGCTTCTCCTTTTATTCCAGTCGAGTACTATAAGAGTACGCTCCCTACATAAAAAGTTCGCCCTCCTTGAAATAACAAGAAAATTCTCCTCGTGGCGACACCGCAGAGGCGGCCAAAACAATACAAATTGAAAAACATTCACCCTATATCCAACTTCATACCACTTACAATATGGCGCTTACTTCCGATTCATCTCAAACCATTTCTTGCCATCTGTTACTATGTACCCCTTGGCAGAAAGGTCTTTGCCCTTAAGGCCCGGATAGTCAGGCCCATAGCGGTAGGCACGGTGGATCATATTTTGATACATGTGCGTCACCGGCACACCCTTTGGCGTGCGCAGCACATGCTCCGCGTCCAGCATGATCGGAGAATTTTTGCCTTCCATAATCGGGCTAATGAACTCCCAAACCACCTTCTTGTCGCGAGTGACCTCAAAAAGGTGACCATGCTGCGTGGAGGTGACCAGATAGTTGCCATTAGGCAGTTTTTGAGCCGCACCCTGGCGGTAACTGAAAAAACTATTGCCGTCATTAGCCGCATATTCCCATACAATCTTGCCCGTGGGCACATCAACCTCCAGCACTCGGGAGCGGTTGGGTTCGGCGCGTTCTGAACCATTGTCAAAAATGGAGATCAGGTTTTCCCCGATCATTGAGGCATGATGTGAACCGAAAATAATCTGGGACTGATCGTCATACCATGTTGGAGCTGCACCCTTGCCGTGAGAAGACGGGTTGCCCCAACGCCATTCAATTTTTCCAGTTTTTTTATCAACAAGCAGTGCTTCGGAAAAATTGCGAGAATTCATAAGCACTTTGTCGTTGCCATCTTTTCCTGGAACAAATTCCAAGGTGTTGAAGTGCGACCAGTCATAGCTGTCGTAACCTGCTCCCGCCTTTTTGGGGACGATATAATTGGGATCAAGCTGATCCTGCCCTTTGCCCAGATGATCCATGAGGCGCCATTCCCACACGGTTTTGCCGCTTTTGTCCACTTCACGAACAAAATCAACCCAAAAGTCGGTGAGTGCCTTGCCCTTGATAATCACAGGCTCTGAGGGAATGGTTTTAGGATCACGGCCCTTGGCTATCATTTTATCGTTGGATACCCTCTCCCAACCCAAAATCAATGTGTTCCCATTGGGCATGCGGTCAAAGGTGTGATGCGAAATATGGTCATTGTCGGCCATCTGGTAAGACCACACTACATTGCCATTCCAGTTGATTTCATCAAGAATGCCTGCCCACCCGCCGATTTTCGCATGTGCGTCTTCATTTTTCGCATTACGCAACACCAACAGGTTACCATCGGGCAGCAACCGTGAATGGAAAATGGAGTTTTCGGCATTTTTTATGTGCCACGTGTGTACAATACCCCCCTCCATGTCCATAAGATACACGACATTATTTTTTTCTGTGGGAGTAAACAGCGTATACCCGTTAAAGCACTTGTCTTTTTCGTAATACAAAACACCCGTGGGGCCATTGTGGAGTTCGTAAGCAACTGCATTGGCAGCAAAAGAAATAACAAAGGTGAAAACCAGAAGCGCAAGGCGTTTAAATCTCGTTCGCATAAGTTCTCCTCTGTTCAAAATGAAGTACGAATTACCCTCAGCATACGAGGACTTTTTCATTTGTGACAGGAATCACGAGAAACATATGTAGCAGAGACTACACTTCCGCAAACAGCAATAACATTGTTTTCCAACACAACGCACTTGTTAATTCTTTTTTTCAAATAATGTCCTGAATCATTAACGTAGCAATATTTTAGTTTTTATAGCTATATACTCTTATCGCTACACCGTTCTATAGTTTTAAATTTCTTTCAATCATCATTCCAGCTATTTACAACACATCATCCAAACACTAAATAATCGTTAAGATCATTATTTGACGACATTGCGTGGAGAGAATGACACTGATAATCACGTAGCACAGCTCCATTCTTCCCCATTCGCTTATCGCGTAAACTCGTCCCGAAGGACACAACACCCCTCACTCAAAAATCCAGCCCCAAACTTCCGCAGTAACGCCCCACAAATAAAAAAGAAAAAGGCCCCCCGCTACGTGGGGAGCCTTTATGCCCTTACGGGCCGGGAGTGTCATGTTGAGAGAAAAACTAATTCATTGTGGCGCGGCGCAAGCCGCCTATTTCCACAAACTGCTGTACTTGGCAGCTATGCCGTCGGTGCGCTCAACCAGCTTGTCCACAAGGCCATCCACATCTTCGTAGTTGATGGTGCCAAGATCACGGGCCAGAAGATAGCCAAGATACCCCTTGCCCTGCTTGAAAACCCAACACACGGAATATACTGACCCCACGCCGGGGCGGCCAGGAAATTCGGGTTTGGTCTCAATCATGACGTAGAGTTTGGCGATGTCTTTTTCTTCATCGTCATTCAGAGTGAACAGGCTGCTTTTGTTGAAGCGATCCTTCAGGGTCGTGCCCAAACGTGCGCCAATGCTGTCTGTGCCTTCAAGAGTCACGCTCACAACAGTCACACGGTCCACGCTTTTTTCGGGCTTGTCCTGTACGGGCTTGCCCGCCTGCGGAGTGGCGGCCACCGCTGTTCCTGCCATAATCAACGCGCAGAACAGGGCCAGAATACCAAAAAATTTATTCATGCCTTTTCACCTCAAAATACAGAGTATGCGGCAGATCCGGCAATGCTGCCAATCCGCGGCTGACGCGGCTTCTGGATCTGTCGTCTTTACTCTATATAAAGTTTAGAAAAAAGAAAAGCGCTCCTGCCCAGCTAATTGGCTGTTACTTTTTTTACACAAAATCACGGTCCGCCGCCAACATCTGCTCACCACCTGCAACACTTTGTTACAATTTGACATGCTGTGCACATAGTCCGGCTTTCGGGCTTTGTTATGTATGAAGTTATGCATAACGAAACCGCTCTCCCACATCTGCGGCCCTATACCTCGACACCATTGCCACTGGATTTCTTTCGCAGAGGCCTTGATTATCTGCGCGACAGATGGCCTTTGGGGCACTCCCTTCCTGTACCAGACAATTTTTTGCAGGCCGCTGCCAACCAGAGCAAAGCGCCCTCATGGCATATGGAATCCATTGTTCGCAGGATCTGGCGGCGGCATGTGTGCATCCCCTGCGGCTGGATTGCCCGTCATTTGCCGCGCCATTCGGCAATTTTTGAACCCGGTTGCGGCAGTGGAGCCAACTTGCTGTGGCTGGCTTCCCAGGGATTCACACGACTGAACGGCAGCGATATAGACGAAACCGTGCTTGCTTTCTCAGAAGCATTGCAGACGCAAATGGGCCACAGCCTGAACATCTGGCAGGACAATGCCCTTGAGCCTTCACGCCTGCCGGAAAACCAGGGGGCCATCCTTTCGGTCAACTGGCTGTACCACCTGCCCGGCGCATCGCTGGACGCTTTCTTTGAAACATATAAGGGGTGCCTCAGTCCCAAGGGCGTTTTTGTTTTTGACACTATCAGCCATAAGTACAATGCCGTTCCCAACAACCAGTACCATACTAAAGACTGGCGAAAACCCGAAGATCAGCGGCGTCCGTCAGAATACACCTTTCGCCTGTCCCCGCCGGAAGTTGCGGAACTGGCCCGCAGGCACGGTTTCAGGGTACTGCGTCAAACTATGACGCACAGCCGCCCGCAACGCAGTGTTTACATGCTTGGTAAAAAAAAGCAGAGCTGAACCGGGGCAACGGTTTTCTCTGCCAGTTCCAGGTGGTTTTGAAATACGGCGGTCTGCTTGCGGAATATGTGCCCGCGCATTTTTTCGTCAGGCAGGCCGCCCTTCTACCAACGGTAGTTCCAACCGCGCCCTGAGACCGCCTTGTGGCAGATTGCTCAAATTTAGGGTACCCCTATGCATGCCAGCCATGCCTTGGGCGATGGACAGGCCAAGGCCGTGGCCGCCAGTGTGCCGATTACGCGACCCTTCCACACGAAAAAACGGTTCAAAAACCTTCTCAAGCAGAGCCGGGTCTATACCTGGCCCCTTGTCATCTATATCTATACGCAACACCAGCTTTTCGCCGGGCCTGCGCAGCACTGAAGCGGCAAGCACGGCCTCTTGCCCGTAACGCAGGGCATTATCCAGCAGGTTATCCAGGCAACGCCGCAAGGCCACAGGAAAAATCAGGGCAGACAGTGCAGTGTCCGGCTCCGCCGTCATGAGAACATTCTGGCCCATTTCGCGCCTGTCCTCCACAATGGCTTCAAGAAAAGCCTGTATGTCCGTGCGGGTGGGGTCTTCCACATGCCTCTCGCACAGGGTCATGGCCGTGCCCATTTCTACGATGGAGTGCAGGCTGTGCACGTCTTCAAGCATTTTTTGCTTAAACTCTCCACCGGGCGCGCTTTCAAGACGCAGACGCATACGGGTGAGCGGCGTACGCAGGTCATGCGACAAGGCCGCGAACATACGCTCCCGCTCCTCCATAACGCCGCGTATGCGCTCTTGCATGGCATTGAAAGCCTGGGCGGCATGACGCACTTCACTGGGGCCTTCGTCTGGCACCATATAGGGCACCCCCTGGTTCAGGCCAAAACTTTCGGCAGCTTTGGCAAGACTGCGCAAGGGGCGCACCAGCCTGTAGACAATAAGAATCAGCAGAGCCGCGAAGACAAAAAACTCCAGAGCCAGCACAAGATAGGGCATGTCTTCAAGGTGCGCCCGATGCCCCGGCCCAGCATAGGTAATGTTCAGCCATGTGCCGTCGGTAAGCTGCACGGTCAGATGCGCCAAAAACGAACCGGAGACATCCCAGAGCGAAAAAAACTTTTCAAAAAAGGAGGCCCATTCCCCGGATTCCTTACCGAGCACGATTACCTGCACCTGCGCCTGCAATGCCCTCGGTTTCTGCCCCGGCACAGACATGTCGTCCAGCGCTTCCTTGATGTGGTCGAGAAAGAAACGCGAAAGCTTGTCCTGCCCCTGCGGCATGTCGGGTTTTTTGTCCAGAGTTGTAATAGATACTTCTGAAATCTTGGCCAAGCTGGACACAAGCGCGGGTCTGTCCTGCGCGGGCTCGGCTTCGAGCATACGCACGCACAGGGCGATGGTGGCACTGTGGTTGGCCAACATGTTCTGCACCAGATGCCGCTCGAAAAAGTCGGCCACCGTCAAAATGGTAAGGGTGTGCAGAACAAAAAAAGCGCCGAGCAAAAACAGGGTCAGGCGGGAAAACAGACTTTTAGGCAGATGCCGCGCGGTATTCATGCGCCGTCCTGCCGAACGTCTGCTGTCCATATATAGCCATCGCCGCGCACGGTTTTGATCAACCCTGCTTCTTCGCCATTTTCGTCACGCAGGCGCGTACGCAAACGGCTCACCTGTACGTCAATGCTTCTGTCAAAAGCGTCCAAGCTGCGGCCCTGCGTCAACTCCATAAGGGCGTCACGGCTGAGCACTGTTTGCGGATTGCGCAAAAATGCCATGAGCAGGCGGTATTCGGCTCCGCTCAGGTTCACCATAACCCCGCAAGGGGAGTGCAGGCAGCGCACGGCCCTGTCCAGACGCCAGCCAGCAAAAGACAGGCAGCCCTTTTCGTGAAAGCGTCCCGGCGCAGGAGCGCCGCCCTTGCGCCGCAACACGCTGCGGATGCGGGCCAGAAGTTCGCGAGGCTCAAAGGGTTTGACCATGTAGTCGTCAGCCCCAAGTTCAAGCCCCACAACACGGTCCATACTTTCACCCAGAGCGCTCAAGAAAATTATGGGAATCTGCCACTGCTTACGCACCTCACGGCAAACCACAAAGCCGTCCTGGCCGGGCATCATGACATCCAGCACAATGAGATCAGGCTGGCTGTGGCGCAACATATCCATCAGCGCCGTGCCGCTTTCAGCGCAGCTCACCACAAAACCGTGCTGCTTCAGGTAATCCGACAAAAGACCGAGAATTTCCTGATCGTCATCCACAAGACATATTGTTTGTCGGCGCTCCATTTTCACCTGCCTGCATGAACCCTGTTTTCGCCTGCGACCGGCTGCGGCTGAAAGGCGGATTTATATTCTTTTTTCACACTAAGCCGCCGCACAGGAACTTTCAATGCGCGGCAAACAGACTACAAGCCCGGCCACGCGGCCGCAGCTGCCTGCTCAAGCGAGCTGGCAATACCGCTCAAACAGCTGGCGCAGCGTCTCCACACCTTCTTCAAGCTGCTTTTCGCTAAAGCCGCCAAAGCCAAGCATGAGGCCCGGCCTGCCCGTTCCCTTTCCATACAGGGATGAAACAGGCCGCACGGCCAGCCCTTGCCGAGATGCCGCAAGGGACAGGGCTACATCATCCACATGCGGGGCCAGCCAAAAAATCAGATGCATGCCCTGCTCGCCGGGTTGGGGGCTGCCCCAGTTTGCAAGGCGCGCTTGCAGCAGATCCAGCAGTATCTGTCTTCTCTGGGCATACAGCTTGCGGATGCGCCGCACATGGGCCTCAAAATAGCCTTCCCTCATGTACGCGGCCAGCACATGCTGCTCTGCCGTGGGCGACTGCTTGTCCATAAGACTGCGCGCCCCTGCAAAGGCCCCCACAAGCCTTTGCGGCACAATGGCATAGCCGATGCGCAATGAAGGAAAGAGCACTTTGCTCATGGTGCCAAGATAGATGACACGCTGCGGATCAAGCCCCTGCAAAGAAGGAAAAGGCTGGCCTGAAAAACGCAATTCGCTGTCGTAGTCGTCTTCCACAATCCAGGCTCCGCAGGTGCGCGCCCAGGCCAGAAGCTCCATACGGCGGGGCATGCTCATAACCATACCCAGAGGAAACTGGTGCGAAGGCGTCACGAATGCCGCGCGAGCGTCAGGGCATTGTACCGCCCCGGCAGAGACGTCCACGCCTTGCCCGTCCACAGGGATACGAAACACCCGCGCCTGCACGTCCTCAAGCACAGTCATGAGGCCGGGATACGCAGGATTTTCCGCCCACGCAGGCTCGCCCGGCCCAAGCAGAATGCGCCCCGTAATATACAAGCCCTGCTGCGCGCCGTTGGTGATGACCACATTTTCCGGTTCGCAGACGACGGCTCTGGACTTGCGCACATATGCGGCAATGGCTTCACGCAGTTCCTTGAGCCCACAGGGATCTTCATAGCCCGTAGGGGCGGCCTCCATACTGGCGCGCACACGGTTGCCCAGCCGCCGCCAGTTCTGGTCGGGGGCAATGCCCGCAAGGGGCACGGCGACAGAAAAGGGCCGCAGGGGTTGCGGCGCGAAGCGTTCGGCAAAGGCGGCGAAGCGCCCTGCATTGGGCGGCATATCGGCCTGTGCCGTTTCCAGCTGTTTGGGAAAACGAAAGGGCGGTTCAGCCTGCGGCCAGTTTGGCAGGGCATCGCCAGCGTGGCGGTGCAACAGACGTTGCGGGCCTGCCGCGATGGGCAGGCGGCCCAGATCACGGGCCACATAGGTTCCTGCACCCACACGGGATTCAAGATACCCCTCGGCCACAAGCTGACTGAACACATCCGCCACAGTGCCGCGCGCAAGCTCCAGCTTGCGCGCCAACAGACGGCTGGCTGGCAGCCTGTCGCCAGGGCGAAGCTGACCACTTTCTATGGCTTCACGCAGACGGGCGGCAAGCTGCCGCCCCATGCTTCCTGGCCGGAGCAACAAGCCGCCCAAGGCGGCCAGATCATTTGTTATGCTTTGTTTGCCCATAATGGCCCAATGATTTTTTTATTAATGGCTCTGTACCATAGTCCAATTAACCCATAATGCAAAGGCGTGCGCCGGGTCTCAGACCCGTATTTTAGCAAGCATCACGCTGGAGACATCATGAAAAACATTCTGCTTCTTCTGGCCATTGCCGCTGGCGGATGCCTTCCCATTCAGGCGGGCATCAACGGTATTTTGCGGCGTTTTCTGGGTGAACCAATGCAGGCCGCCCTTGTATCTTTTGCCGTGGGCACACTGGGCTTGTGGGGCTACAGCCTCGCGGCGCGCCACAGCTGGCCCAGCATAACCGAGCTTGCCGCTGTGCCCTGGTGGCTATGGACAGGCGGGCTGCTCGGCGCAGTTTTCGTCACCTGCACCATACTGCTCGGCCCCAAGCTGGGAGCCGCCACCATGACGGCCTACATGTTGCTGGGACAACTTGCGGTGTCTATTGTTCTTGACCACTTTGCCCTGGTGGGATTTCCCGAGCATCCGGTGTCGCTGCTGCGTTTGCTGGGGGTAGCCATGCTGTTCGGCGGAGCCATTCTTGTGCGGATTTTCTAGCCAAAAGCACCTCTTTTGGAGGGCGCAACCCGCATACGCTCTTGAGCCTGCTCCCCGGAAGCGCTACAATCCCTTAAATTATTTTCCACCGAGGAGCCCCGCATGCAGCGAACCCTGATTATTGACGCTCTTAATGCCGAAGAGGCACAGCCCTCCATAGTCCTGTGCGGCTGGATTCGTACGCGCCGCGACGCCAAAGATTTCAGCTTTGTGGAAATCAACGACGGTTCCTGCCTTGCCAACATGCAGTGCATTGTGGATACAGACACCGCGGCCCATCTGGGCCTTGCCGAGGCGACAACAGGCGCAGCGGTGCGCATCGTCGGCGAACTTGTGGCTTCGCCCGGCAAGGGGCAAAAGTGGGAAGTGCGCGCCCAGAAAGTTCAGGTATACGGGCTGGCCGACCCCGAGACCTTTCCTCTGCAAAAAAAGCGGCATTCTGACGAATTTTTGCGCACCATCGCCCATCTGCGCCCGCGTACCAACAAATATGGGGCCATGTTCCGCATCCGCTCCGAAGCTGCGTTTGCCGTGCACGATTTTTTTCGCAGCCACCACTTTTCTCTGGTTCACACGCCTGTGCTCACTGGCGCCGACTGTGAAGGCGCGGGCGAAATGTTTCGCGTTACCACGCTTGAACCCGGCGTAAAGGATTTGAGCGAAGACTTTTTCAGCCGTCAGTGCAACCTCACGGTTTCCGGCCAGCTTGAGGCCGAAGCCCTGGCCACGGGACTGGGACGCGTTTACAGCTTTGGCCCCACCTTCAGGGCCGAAAACTCCAACACCCCGCGTCATGCCGCAGAGTTCTGGATGATCGAGCCGGAAATGGCCTTTGCAGATCTGGACGACCTTATGGAACTGGGCGAGGGCCTGACCCGTCATGTGGTGGACCATGTGCTTACGCGCTGCGAAGGCGACGTGGAACTTTTTGACAACTTTGTGGACAAGGGACTGCGCGAACGCCTGCAACATATGCTGGCTGCCCCCTTTGCCAGGGTTTCCTACACCGAAGCCGTGGAAATTCTGCAAAAAAGCGGTAAAAGCTTCACCTTCCCCGTGTCCTTTGGCACGGACCTGCAAACCGAGCACGAGCGTTATCTGGCCGAGGAACACTTTAAAAAGCCTGTGATCGTTTATGACTATCCCAAGGATATCAAAGCGTTCTACATGAAGCAAAACGACGACAACAGAACCGTGGCAGCTATGGATATGCTGGTGCCCCGCATTGGCGAGCTTATCGGCGGTTCCCAGCGCGAAGAACGCCTCAGCAGGATTGAAGCCCGCATCCGTGAAATGGGCCAGAACCCCGAGGACTACTGGTGGTATCTGGATCTACGCCGCTTTGGCACCGTGCCCCACGCTGGCTTTGGCCTTGGCTTCGAGCGTCTGCTCATGATGCTTACGGGCATCACCAATATCCGCGACGTTATTCCCTTCCCGCGCACGCCCGGCAATCTGGAATTTTAGAGCATTTTAACTTTGAAAGAGTTTAAATGCTCTAACGCTGCACAAGCGTGCAGCGCGCCGCAACGCGGCGTGGATTCTGCCGAAAATCGCATTTTTCGGCAGAATGACAACTTTGAAATGTAATGCATTTCAAAGTTAATCTGATCTAGAGCTTTTCACCTTGAAATGCTTTGTGGTGGAGAGCTCCTTTTGCAAAAGGGGTTCTCCACCACACCCCTCCCCTAAAATTCTTATTCTTGTTCAGCCTGCTGCGAAGATTCTCCTGCCCTGAAGCGGGGTTCTCAAGGCCACTACTTTGGGGCACCGCACTACCTCAAACCGGGCATGCTGCAATCGTTAGCAGCATTGGGGGTTTGCTGCACTTGCAAAACAACTGATCCGCCCGCATCAGGCTGCTCAAGCCATTCCCCGCGCATCGCCCACAAAAAGCTTCCCTGCTGGCGGCCCTGCAACTCTTTGTTTATTTTCGACTTTAAAATACGTCATTTTTTAGGCCATTTAGCGCCCTTCACTTTTGCCAGGATGGAGGCTATACTGCCGCCTCACTGCGCGCATACGCCGCGCCCTTTTTATCGGCGGCTCCGTAAGGCCGTCGGGCATCGCCCCAAGGAGAGCGAAAGACCATGAGCAAGAAGCTGACTGTTGCCGTTGTGGGCGCCACTGGCGCCGTAGGCCGTGAGATGCTCAAGACCCTTCACGAGCGCGAATTTCCTGCCACGGAAGTGCGTGCCTTTGCTTCCGCCCGTTCAGCTGGCATTAAAGTGCCCTTTGGCGAGCGTGAACTTACTGTTGAAGAGCTGAAAGAAGACGTCTTTGAAGGCATTGACCTGGCCATTTTCTCCGCAGGCGGCGCCGCTTCGCAAAAATTTTCCCCTCACGCTGCCCACGCGGGTTGCGTGGTGGTGGACAATTCCGCCGCATGGCGCATGGACGAGCGCTGCCCCCTGGTGGTGCCTGAAGTTAATGCCGGCGCTCTGAACGGGCACAACGGCATTATCGCCAACCCCAACTGCTCCACCATCCAGATGGTCGTGGCGCTGAAGCCCCTGCACGACGCCGCCAAAATCAAGCGCGTTGTGGTTTCCACCTATCAGGCGGTTTCCGGCACGGGCCAGAAGGGTATTGAAGAGCTGGAACGTCAGGTGCGCGACCTTTTCAATGGCCGCGACCCCGAAAACAATACCTACCCTTACCGCATCGCGTTCAACTGCCTGCCGCACATCGACGTCTTTCTTGAAAACGACTACACCAAGGAAGAAATGAAGATGGTTCATGAGACCGTGAAGATTTTCAACGATCCTTCGGTCAAGGTTACGGCCACATGTGTGCGCGTGCCCGTGTTTTACTGCCATGCGGAATCCGTCAACATCGAGACGGAAAAGAAAATGTCTGCCCGCGACGCCCGCGTCATGCTTTCGCAAGCGCCCGGCGTGCGCGTGTTCGACAATCCCCGCGAGCTTATGTACCCCATGCCCGGCTACTGCGTGGGCGACGACTTCACCTTCGTGGGCCGCATCCGCGAGGACGAAACCATTGAAAATGGCCTCAATATGTGGATCGTGGCCGACAACGTGCGCAAGGGCGCGGCCCTCAACGCCGTGCAGATTGCCGAAGAACTCGTGCAGCGCGAGCTTGTGCGCGTGACGGACAAAGACATCTTCATGTCATAAAGCAAAACGGCGCCGGGAATGCCTATTCCCGGCGTGTAAGCCACGCTCGATCAGAGGCCGACGCGCAATTTGCAGCGTTTGCGCCTGCAAGACGAGCGAAAGCTCACGCAACTGCCAGAGCCGTTTCAATTGAAGAAGCTCTGGAACTTATGCCTTCAAGGCGCGCGCGGGGCGGCATTACGCCCCGCGCAGCCATTGAGGAGACCCCCCTTGAAAGCAGTGGATGCCCAGACCTATCTAACGGCCCTGCTGGCCGCCCCCCGGCCCGGATCAGAAAACGTGCTGGCTTTTTATGATCACAGGGTGGGCCATATCTGCACCGACGCCAGCCTTTTGCTCCTGCCGCTCGACGACCATATCTGCCACAGGGGCGACGGCCTTTTTGAGAGCATCAGCTACCGTCAGGGCAAGATGTTCAGCTTTGACCAGCATCTAACCCGCCTCAAGGACGGGGCCGCCGCGCTGAAAATCACGCCCCCCTGCTCGTGGGACAGCCTGCGTCATATCATTCTGGACGTTGCCCGTGCAGCGGGAACCGACCACGGTGATATGCGTGTTTTTCTGAGCCGTGGTCCCGGCGGCTTCGGCATCAGCCCGGCAGAATGCCCTCAGGCGGGGCTGTACATTGTGGCCCTGCGCAAAAAATTTGCAGGCGAAGCTTTTTATGAAAAGGGGCTTACCGCCTTCACGAGCGACATTCCGCCCAAGCAGGAATACCTGGCCCGCATAAAGAACACCAACTATCTGCCCAATGTCTTCATGGCTATGGAAGCCACCCAGAAGGGCATGGACGTTGCCGTGACCTTTGACGAATACGGCTTTATGGGCGAGGCCGCCACGGCCAACGTAGGTTTGGTGGACGACAGCGGCCGCCTGCTCTGCCCGGAACTCAAACGCATTCTGCCCGGCACAACCATGCTGGCTGGCCTTGAGCTAGCGGCCCGGCGCACCCCCACGCCCCTGACTGTACAGGAAAGACCCATCCACAGGGACGAAATCGCCACGGCACGCGAAATGCTGCTTTTCACCAGCTCCACGCTTTGTGTGGGTGTTACACATTTTGACGGTATTGCCGTCGGTCAGGGCGAGCAGCGCGGCAAGCCCGGTCCGGTGGCCCGCTGGCTCAAAACTGCCCTGCTCGATCATCTGCTGGAACAAGGCACTCCCTTCTGATGCGTGTACTGCTGATTGCCCTGCAAAATACCCCTTCTGGCCCCGCCACACTGGACGAGCAACTTCGTTGGGCCGAGCTTGGCTCGCCCTTGCGCACAGCCCGTATGGAAGAGGAGCATGTGCTTGCGCTGGCCCGCAGCATGCGCGACGGCGGCCGCCTGGCCCCCATGCTGGCCTGCCTTGAAAATTCCAGCCTGTATGCGCGGGCCGTTCAGCTCAACCTGCCCGTGATACCCGTCAGCAGCGCCAGCGCCCGCAATCCTTTCAACCATTGGCGGTTGTGGCGCTGGCAGCGCAGGCATCCCCGTCTTCTGGTGCAAACCGTGGGGCAGGACGCCATGCCCCTTGGACGCAGCGTACTGCGCATGCGGCAACCGGGCGGAACGCTTTTGGCCCACGCCTTTCTTTTGCGCGCGCCCACCCCGCAGAGCCTGACGGGCAAGCCCTTTATATCAGCCCATAAAGTTCTGTGCGGTTCGCGCCATGTTCAGGAGCGTTTGCCCGCTGCCACGGCTGCGGCAAACAAGACCGTTGCGGCAAACAAGACGGCTGCGCCAAACAATATGGCTGTGACAGACCAGGGCGGTCAGGCAGGCGAAAGCACGCAGGCAACTTTGCCCGAATATGGTGAAAAGGGGCGCACCTTGCGCCTGGACGGGGATTTTCTCACCCTGGTAGCGCCGGGCATGAACCTTGACGACTTTGCCCCTTCTTCACCGTGGGGACAGGCAGAAACCCGAACCGCAACCCACTGCGCAGGGACGGAACAACCCTGCCGCCAGCGCTTTGTTTTTGGTTTGGCCGATGCCCTGACGCCGCGTTCCGGCGCGCAACTGGTTACGCGGGCTATGGCTGCCATATGGCAGCGCGACGATCTGCCCCCGTGGGAAGTGCGGGCGCTTGGCGGCGGTCCCCGCTATGCCGAACTGTTGAAAGAAGCTGAAAATCTTGGCGTCAGTTCACGCCTGTGCCTGCTTAATGAACAGGCCTTGCCGGAAGTTTTGCAGCATTGTCATGCCTGGATATCGCCGGGGTCTTCTCCCGAAGAGTTGCCCGAGGGTCTCTGGGCTGGCATGGCAGCCTGCCTGCCCACCGTGTGCAGCAAAAGCCCCCTGCACCGTGAACGCCTGAAGCTGGGCGGGAACACCCCGTCGGACGCCGCCCTGCTGGTGGAAGAAAACGACCCGCAAGCACTGGCCAAGGCCATGATCGACATTATGCAGGATGCCTCCCTGCGCCGCAGCCTTGCAGAGGGCGGCCAGCCCTTGCGGCCCCACATCGGACTTGAATCCTTTGCGGCCCGGGCGTGCAATCTGTATCAGCAGTGGTGCCGCCAGCTCGGCTGGCTGGAACCTCCGCAATCTTCTGAAGACAGCCCACAGGCTTGAACAGTTTTCCATACTGAAATACTATGTCTGACCATCTTTACATACAGCCCAGGAACAATGATGAAGTGTAAGATTTGCAAAGCCGAGGCCATCGTTGCTCTGCGCAGCCACAATGCCGCCTTTTGTCCCCAGTGCTACAAGGAATTTTTCTCCCGGCAGGTGGCCAGGGGTATTGAAAGCCAGAAACTTTTCACCCGTGACGAGCGGGTGCTTGTGGCGCTTTCGGGTGGCAAGGATTCCTTGGCCCTCATGCTGGAGCTTTCGCTTCAGGGATACAATGTCACGGGCCTGCACATCGACCTTGCCATTCCCGTGTCTTCCGCCGCCGCGCGCGGCGTGGTGGAACGGTTTTGCGCCAAGCACGACCTCAAGCTGATGGTAAAAGAAATGGCCGCTGAAGGGCTGCCCATTCCGGCGGTCAAGGATCGTCTGAATCGGCCCGTCTGTTCTGCCTGCGGCAAGATCAAACGCCATTTCTTCAACAAGGTCGCCCTGGACGAGGGCTTTGACGCTCTGGCCACAGGCCATAATCTGGACGACGAAGTCGCCCGCCTTTTCAGCAATACCCTGCGCTGGGACACGGCCTACCTGTCCGACCAGGGGCCGGGGCTGGACAGCGAGCACGGCTTTTCGCGCAAGGTAAAACCCCTCTGGCGGCTCTCGGAATTTGAAACCGCCAACTACGCATTTCTTATGGGCATTGAAAACCACTACGCCCCCTGCCCTTACAGCCCTGGGGCCAGCTTCACCGTACTCAAAGGTCTGATGCAAAACCTTGAAGCTGCCATGCCCGGCCGTAAACTGGATTTTTATCAGGGTTTTCTTGCGCGCGGGCGGCCTGTTTTCGCGCGGCGTGAAGCTGAGGAAGGTGTGCAACTGGCGCCCTGTACCCTTTGCGGCTACCCCACGTCGTCGGGCGAAAGCTGCGGCGTGTGCCGCATTCGCGCTGCCCTGCTGAACGAAGGCTAAGGGACTGTTTCTAAATAATTCTTTTGTCCAACTGCCTGCGTCAAAAGGCCGTTTTTACTCCAGTCATGTACCGTGAGAGTACACTCCTTCCGTAAAAAAGGCCTTTTTCCTTGCCCTTGGCACAAAATTATTTATTTATAAACAGCCCCTGGATCATTTTACTTTGAAGTATTTGCGGGGGAGGGACCCTTTTACAAAAGGGTCTCCTCCCCCACGCCCCCTCCCCCTAAAACTCTTATTTGTATTCCTGCCTGTAACAGGAAGTCTTTTGACCTGAAGCGGGGCTTACAAAGGCAGCGCGCTCCTGCATTGCCAGACTTTGACCAGCCGATGTTTAATATTTTCGCTGTTGTCAGCATAAAAAAGCGCAGCCAGATGGCTGCGCTTTTTTATGTAATATTGCTGAAAAAGATGTGTCTTGGAAGAGCCGTTACCCTTAGTACTTCCTGAACACCAACGAGGCATTATGCCCGCCGAATCCAAACGCGTTGGAGAGCGCCAACGTTGTATCGGATTTAACGGCAGTGTTGCATATGTGGTTCAGGCCGCACTCCTCATCCGGGTTATCCAGATTGATGGTGGGCGGCAGCAAGCCATGCTGCAATGCCAACAAGGAAATGATGCCTTCAATGCCCCCGGCTGCGCCGAAAAGATGTCCGGTCATGGACTTGGTGGCGCTGACCCGCACCGTGTCCAGGCAATCGCGAAAAACTTCCCTGATGGCCTTGCTTTCGGATTTATCGCCTTCCTTGGTTCCGGTGGCGTGAGCATTGACGTAGCCGATTTCACACGGGGCTATTCCGGCCTGTTTGATGGCAATATTCATAGCCCGGGCCGCGCCCTGAAAATCCGGCGATGTGATGTGGGCAGCGTCGCAGGTTGCGCCATAGCCCACCACTTCACCCAGAATTTTGGCCCCACGCTTTTGGGCGTGTTCCATATCTTCAAGCAGAAGAACAGCAGCGCCTTCACCCATGACGAATCCGTCGCGGTCGCGGTCAAAGGGCCGGCTGGCCTGAGCAGGATGGTCGTTATTGGTAGACAGGGCCTTCATGCTTGAAAATCCTGCGAACAGGAAGGGATGAATGCCTGCGTCGGCCCCACCAGCCAGCATCATGTCGGCGTAGCCGTGCCTGATGCTCAAAAAAGCTTCGCCAATGGCGGTGTTGGCTGTGGCACAAGCCGAAACAGGGGCGTAGTTTGCGCCTTTAAAACCTGTTTTGATGGCAATGACGCCCGCAGCCATATTGCTAATCATCATTGGCACCATAAAAGGCGACACACGGCGAGAGCCCTTGGTGAGAAACGCCTCATGGTTGCGCATGATGGTTTCGATACCGCCAACACCGGAGCCCACATATACGCCAGCCCTTTCGGCATCCCAGCCCTCACCGGAAAGATTGCCCATATCAATGGCCTGCTTTGCAGCAGCGTAGGCATACTGGATGTAAAGGTCGTATTTTCTGGCATCCTTGGCGCCCATATAAGCTTCAGCGGGAAAGTTTTCGACCTTGCCCCCGATTTGCACAGCCCCTTCCGCAAAGGCAGGGTCTTCAAGCTTTTTTACACCGGACGTACCAGTTGAAACGTTTTTCCAAAGTGTTTCGACGTCATTTCCAGAGGGTGAAATGATGCCGTATCCAGTTACAACCACCTTACGCATAAGCGCTCCTGAACTTTTATTTACATATCAAGGTTATAATCAAATGCACACGGTATGCACATGGCGTATATGCATCCGGCGGCAAACCCGGCTTCTGGCCGGCCCCGGCCACGCCCGGGCTATGGTCATGTAAAAATCCGTGCGTGGCTCCAAAAACGCGCCGCATTGCAGGAATATACTTTCTGGCTGCCGCTGTAAAAACAAACGGCATCCGGCAGAGCAGACGGCAAAGTGCGCCGCGGCCACACAGATCAACCAGAATATACTTGAAACCGCCGCACGTTAAAGTGCCGTCCGTCCAAAATGCGATTCCTGGCAGCATTCATACCGCATATGACACGGCACGCCTATGTGCAGCATCAGGCATGAAGACTTCATAAGCCTACTGCTGCGCCAGATCGCTTACCTTGGCCAGCAGGCGCAAGAGCTGCTGCGCCTCTTCTTCTCCCAATCCGTCCAGTATACGCTGCTGCGCCTCGGCCCTGTGGGGCTCCGCAGCATCAAGGCAGGCTTTACCGTACGCGGACAGACGCACCATTTTCTTGCGCGTGTCGTTGGGGTTCGGCCCGGTCTCAACCAGGCCAGCCTTTTCAAGCTTTTCCACATTCCGGGTGACTGTGGTCTGGTCCATGCTCAATGCCCGCCCGATATCGGTAATAAAGGGTTCGGGCATGGCGGCAATGGCTCTGAGCAGTCCGTACTGTGTGCTCCGCATGCCGCTTTTCGCAAGATAACGGCCATACATCTGCGAAAGCTGGCGGTCTGTCTTGCGAATTTGCAGGAGGATGCAGGGAAAAGGCATTAGTTCTCCAGAATACTTTCCATGTATATACATACGTTACAGGATCAGCCGAAAAAGTCAACGTGGCGAATCTGATCCTCAATTATAAGACCTGCGAATATTTTCTTTCACAGCTACCCGAATACTTGACTAACCGGATTTTTGAAAATAGATTTCAAATCCGAAACAACCCCCACCTTGCTTCTCCGCCCAGCGATTTCCACAAATCGGATATCCAGAGGAAATACGGGAGCGCCATAATGCCGGAATCCTACACCGCTGATGCCGCGCTGTTTTCATCTGACAGCGCACGAGCCAATATTGGCGGCCTTACCTACTCCCTGCGATTTGCCATTGCCGGCAACCCCAACTGCGGCAAAACCACAGTTTTCAACGCCCTTACCGGGGCACACCAGCATGTGGGCAACTACAGTGGTGTTACTGTTGAAAAAAAGGAAGGCTTCATTCGCCATCAGGGGCAGGAGATTGTACTGGTAGACCTGCCGGGCACCTACTCCCTCTCCGCCTATTCGCAGGAAGAAGTGGTGGCCCGCAATGTACTTTTGAGCGGCACGGTGCAGGCCGTCATCAACGTGGTGGACGCGGGCATTCTTGAGCGCGGCCTGCTGCTTACGGCCCAGTTGCGTGAAATGGGGCTGCCCGTGGTGCTGTCCTGCAACATGATGGACGAAGCCAGAACCGCAGGCATTGATATTGATTTTGAAAGACTTTCTGCCCTTATGGGCGTACGCGCCCTGCCCACGGTAGGCACAAACGGCAAGGGATTGCGCGAAGCTCTTGACGCCGCCCGCCAGTGCGCCCAGATCGACGCCAGCCCTGCTGCGCAGCACGGCATGAACCCGGCGCATGCTGCCCATCAGGCCTTGCATATCAGCTACGGCCCTTTACTTGATCCGGCGTTGTCCCAAATGGAAGAACTCATTGCGGGCAGCAACAGCATGGGCACATCGCCCTACGCCCACTGCGCACCGCGCTGGCTTGCCCTGAACCTTGTTCAGGACGACCCGGAATCCCTTCAGGCCGTACGCGCCGCAGACCCTCTGCTGGCTGACTGGCTTGAAGCCATTTGCCGTGATCTGCACCAGACCCTGCACACGCAGAATCTGGATGCCGAAGGTCTTGTGGCGGACGGGCACAGCGCCTTTGTGCGTCAGGTAGCTTCGGCCTGCATCAGCAAAACCGGCAACCGTCAGCGGCTGGGCATGACAGACAAGCTGGACAGATTTCTGGCCCATGCCTTCTGGGGTGCTTTGATTATGCTGGGCGTGCTCTACGCTATGTTTCAGATCACCATTGTGGCGGGTTCCTATCCGCAGGCATGGCTGGAATCCGGCTTTTCACTGTTAAGCGAGCTGGTCAGTTCTGCCCTGCCCGAGGGGCTGCTGGCGTCTCTTATTGTGGACGGTCTTATTGCGGGTGTTGGCGGAGTGCTCAGTTTCGTGCCTCTGGTGCTCATCATGTTCGCTCTTATCGCCTTTGTGGAAGACAGCGGCTATATGGCGCGCATGGCCTATATTGCAGACAGGGTCTTTCAGATGTTCGGCCTGCACGGCGCCTCGGTAATGCCCTACATCATTTCCGGCGGTATTGCCGGAGGATGTGCCATCCCCGGCGTTATGGCCACACGCACCATGCGCAGCCCCAAGGAAAAGCTGGCCACCATGCTTACCCTGCCCTACATGGCCTGCGGCGCCAAACTGCCCGTCTATCTTTTGCTGGTGAGCACGTTCTTTCCTGAAAATGCCGCCAACATGATGTTCGCCATCATTCTTCTTTCGTGGACTTTCGCCTTTCTTGTGGCCCTTTTTTTGCGCAAAACCGTGCTGCGCGGGGATGCCACGCCTCTTGTTATGGAAATGCCCCCGTACCGCTTGCCCACACTGCGCGGCATATGCATCCATTGCTGGGAGCGCACCTGGATGTACCTGAAAAAAGCGGGCACTGTGCTTGTTCCTCTGGCCATGCTCATCTGGGCGGGCATGACCTTTCCCGCCCTGGACCCGCAACTGGCCCTGCCCTTTGAAAACAACATAGCCCGCCTGTCTGCGGCGCTCGAAGTGCCGGAACTTGCCGAAGAAGAGCACGCCGACCTTGAAGACAAGCTGACAAAGGCCGAAGAAGCCCTCAGCGCCGAAAGGTTACGCAACTCCTTTGCCGGACGGCTGGGCACCGGGCTTGAAGACGTAACGCGCCACGCGGGTTTCAGCTGGCGCACCGACGTGGCCCTCATCGGCGGCATTGCCGCCAAGGAAGCCATTATCTCAACACTCGGCACGGCCTACGCCTTGGGCCAGCAAGACCCGGAGGACGCCGTTTCTCTTGCAGAGCTGTTGCGCAAAGACCCCAGCTGGAATCAGGGTTCGGCCCTGGCCCTGCTGATCTTTGTCATGCTGTACGCGCCCTGCTTTGTGACCCTGGTGGTCATACGGCAGGAATCCGGCAGCTGGAAATGGGTTTTCTTCAGCATTATTTTCAACACCCTGCTGGCCTTTGCTATGGCCGTGGGCATTTACCAGACCTATTGCGTCTGGATGGGAATCTGACATGGCCCCAGACGGAAAAAAAGATGCCAGCATGGGCATCAACGCCTTTTTGAGCACCGGCATCGTTGTGCTGGCCCTCATATTTTCGGCCAGCTTTTTCTATTATATGAATATGGCCCGCGACATCAGCGTGGCCAGCACCAGAATTTATGGCGCATACCTGCCCCTTACCGAAGCCCTCGACAAGGCGGACGAGCAGAAAGAACATCTCTGGCGGCTGCTGGGCGAAACCGTACTCGCGGCCTCAGGGGCGCAGAGCAACCAGGACATCCAGGCATCCCTTGCCCGGTTGCACCAGACCCCGCCGGGCACAATGGCGCAGCGTCAACGCTGGGAAGATGCCGTATCCGCCCTTGAGCGCATTGCCGTCTTGCTGGCGCAGGCGCATGATCTGGAGATGGAAATACCCGCTCCGGTTCCAGGAGCCAAAAACACGCCACAGCACGGCGGCCAATCCGTTGCTGAAAGAACGGCGCATGTTGCAGGGCGTCTTGCCTCTGTAAGGCAGGCCCTGAACTCGGCCCTGGCTGACTTTACCACGGCCCTTGCCGGATTTGGCACGCGCAACCCCCTGGCGGATGAAATGCACGGGCAGTTGCGCCGTACCGCCACTCTGGCGCATGATTTTGAAAACAAACTGCTGCTGGGCTTTCTTTTTCTTGGTGCGGGTATGATGACGCTTTACGGAATTTTGCGTCTGCAAGTGGCCCGCCCGCTGCGCGGCATTATGGCCTATCTGGATCAGTTGGGCACTGGCGTGAAAAAACTGCTCCTGCCCAGCAGCCGCATTGTGGAAATACGCAATATCGCGTCTGCTCTGGATAACCTGAGCACCTACCTGAGCAAGGCCACCCTTCAGTCTAAAATACTGGTTTCAGAACACGACCGCTTCCAGAAAATGTCTCTTGTGGACGGACTCACCGGAGTTCGCAACCGCCGTTCGTTTGACGAAAGCCTGCGCGGTCTCTGGCGTTCCGCCAAGGAAAGCCAGACACCTCTGGCCCTCATCATGCTGGATGTGGACAAATTCAAAATCTACAATGACAGTTATGGACATCAGGCTGGCGATGAATGCCTCAAACGTGTGGCGGCAGCCATGACGCGGGCAGCCCGTTCCACCGATATATGCGCCCGCTATGGCGGAGAAGAATTCGCCCTGCTTCTGCCGGGAGCCGATGCGCATACCGCCCGCGCAGTGGCCCACCGTGTACACCACGAAATCGAGCGTGAGCAGTTGCCCCACCCGTCCTCTCCTGTGAACGGTTTTGTCACTGTAAGCCTTGGCGTGGCCAGCCTCATGCCCGGCAAGGATATGGGCAACGACGGCAAGCTGTTGGTGCGCAATGCCGATGCCGCCCTGTACGACGCCAAATCCGCAGGGCGCAACCGTACGCATGTTTATGGGGAAGAAATGGTCTGCACCCCGGCAGCTGTGCCCGCCTGATTTTTCCGAGGACGGGCCTGCATAACCCATTTGCATTGATGGACGCTGTATTTCTTGCAGCCCGGCGCTCTCTATGGCGTGTATGCAGGCCGGTATGGTTTTCCGTAACGGCTTTTTCTCCACACCTCAGCGATGTTTCAAGTTGCGCCCGGCAAGGGCCGCCGCCTGCAAAGCCGTAATCCCGGCATGCGACTGTTGCCGCATGCCGGGATCACATAGTCTTTGCGGGACTAAACGCCGCAACAAACGTATCTTGAACGTTAAGAATGTCCATCCTCAACGTTACTTTGCTCTAGACCGCACCGTCTCTTTTCATGTTTTCAATAAGATCGCGCAGCACCTGCGACTGACGCGCAAGTTCGGCCACGGATGCCGTTGAAAGCCGCATGGCTTCGGAGGTTTCAGCGGAAATGCGGTTAACGTCCTCCACCGAACGGTTGATCTCTTCGCTGGTGGCAGACTGTTGTTCCGCCGCCGTGGCGATGGAACGCACCTGATTTGACGTTTCTTCCACCAGAGCCACAATTTCCTGCAACGCTTCCCCGGAGGCCCCGGCCAAAGCCGTGGCAGCGTCGATCTTGCTGACGACCTGCTCCACATGCCCCACATTTTTGCGGGTTCCGTTTTGTATCTCTGTGATGGCCTCGCCCACTTCGCGGGTGGCACTCATAGTTTTTTCGGCCAGCTTGCGCACTTCGTCAGCTACAACAGCGAAACCGCGCCCGGCTTCACCCGCGCGTGCAGCCTCAATAGCCGCGTTAAGAGCCAGCAGGTTGGTCTGGTCTGCAATATCCGAAATAACGCCAAGTATCTGGCCCGTGCTTTCGGCCTGCTTGCCCAGGGCGGTCATATCCGCCTTGAGTTCCGTGGCCTGTCCCTGAGCCTGCCCAATACCGCTGACAGCCTGAGAAACCACATTTGCACCCTCTGTGGCGCGGTTTCTGGCATGGTCTGCGGAAGAAGCGGCCTCGGCGGCATTGCGGGCAACCTCGGTCACGGTGGAGTTCATTTCCTCCATCGCAGTGGCGGTTTCGCTGGCGCGAACACTTTGCTGCTCCGCGCCTCTGCTGGACTGGTCGACCTGTACCGAAAGCGCTTCAGAAGCGTCGGTTATGGCCCTCACCACTCCCTCAAGACGCGAGGCGGCGTGCAGCATGCCTTCGGCCTTGGCCTTTTCGGCAGCAGCGCGGGCTTCCTCCGCCTCAGCCGTAGCCAAGGCTGCGCGGTCGGACTCCTGCTTGGCGAGACGGGTTTTTTCGTCAGCCTGGGCTATCATGTCCTTGAGGCTTGCCACCATTGTACGCAGATTTTCCGCCAGTTTGCCGATTTCATTGCGTGACCGCAAAACCAGCACATGGTCCAGCCTGCCTTCGGCCACCTGCCCGGCATAGCCTTGTAACAAGCGCAATGGCCGCACGGCAATTCTGTCCAGAGCAATCAGGGTTATGATAATGAGCGCCGCCACGGCGATACCGCCGATAAGCAGCATGATGTTGCGCTGTTCCATAGCCGGAGCTTCAATTTCAGCCACGGTCATAGTTACGCCCACCACCCAGTTCCAGTGGGGCACATCGGCCCAGGCCAGCATGCTTTCATGACCATTGCTGCCTTTGTAGGTGACGCCCTCGCCAGAAGAATTTTTGAGCATGTCGGCAATGCCGGGTTCAGCAGCAAAATTCTTGAGAATAAGCTCGCTGTTGGGGTGGCCGATCATGACGCCCTCTGGCGAAACGATAAAGGGATGCCCCGTGCTGCCCAGCTTGATGCCCTGGATATAGTTCTTCATAAGGCCGTCAATGTCGTAGGACATGCCCACGCCGCCGATGACCTTTCCACTGTCGTCACGCACTGGCGCTGTTACGCTGACAATGAGCTTGCCTGTGGCGTAGCTCTTGATGGGTGAAGAGCTGAAGCCCTCCTTCCCGGCCAGTGCAGCCTGCACGTATTCACGGTTGGCAAGATCGTTGTGCTTGCCTTCCTTGCCCTGCGCACGCGTGATTACCTGCTTGCCCTGACGGTCAAACAGATAGAGCGTATTCACGTCCGACGATGCCTGAGACATGACGGAAAGAAAGGTGGCAGCCCCTTCCTCGCCCATGCCGGTAAGCAAAAATTCTTTCAGTCTTGGGGCGTTTGCCACACCGCGAACCAGCATCACCTGCTGCTGGCCGAAGTCTGACAACGACTTTGAAATGGTTTGGGCCATGAGTTGCATTTCGTGCGTGCGGGCTTCAAGGCTGGAATCATAGCTGAGCTTGACCACAACCCCGATAAGTGCCGACTGAATGGCGATAACAACCCCACCCACAAGCAACAGCATTGCTGTCCTGATACTTGAAAACATCCTTTCCTCTCTTTGCAGAAGTTGGCAGCGTTTCTGCCCCGGCATTGCCTGCCAAAGGGAGTAACCTGCGTACGTACCGGTTTATGACTGAGTTTCCGGGTCTGCCGAACCGGAGCACAGGCAAAAAGAGATGCGGCGGCGCAACTACTGTTACTCCACCGCATTTTATCGGACAAGCGTTAATATGCTTATTTTTTTTGCAGATTGAGCCTCTTCACTACGGCATCCGCCCCCATACTGGCAAATTCCGCCACTTCGCGGCCATCGCGGGCGCTCTGGGGCAAAAGAAGTTCCGGCATATTGGCAAGGCTTTTGTCGGGCGTAACGCCGTATTCCGCAGGGAAGGCGTCGCTGAAATACATATCCTGAAACCCTGCGAATTTAAGGGCGTGGGCCGTGGCGTCCAGCACAGCATGCTCGTGGTCGCCCACAAGGCCGAGCGCGCGGGCATTGCGCAGGCCAGCCAAACATTCGCCGCCCTGGGTGCAGGCGATATGGCCGTGGCGGTTGCCAACGATCATAGCGTCCATAATCTGCTGCTCGGTCACGCGCACCACCTGGAAGGCACGCTCGCCGCCAGCTTCAATAAAGCGCTCGGCCAGCATACGCACACGGGGGAAGGACACGGGGTTGCCTATCATGGCCGCCTGGGCCACGCTGGGCTGCACGGTTACGGGCTGCCAGTGGCGTGAGCCCTTGGGCGCGTCATAGTAGCGCCACACGGGGTCGGCATGTTCAGACTGCACGCCAAAAATGCGCGGCAGACTGGTGATGATGCCCAGATCAAGCATTTTCAGCAGACCGCACATGATGGCCGTAATGTTGCCCGCGTTGCCGATGGGCACAAAGAGGCACTGATCGGTCATGTCCCAACCATACCACTGCGCCACTTCATAGGCATAGGATTCCTGCCCGAGAATGCGCCAGCTGTTCTTGGAGTTGAGCAGGGCCACGCGATAATTTTCAGCCAGCAGTTCCACAACCTTCATGCAGTCGTCAAACACGCCCGGCAGTTCCAGCACCGTAGCGCCGCTGCCAAGGGGCTGCGCGAGCTGCTGCGGCGTCACCTTGCCGTGGGGCAGCAGCACCACGGATTTGAGGGGCGCGCCCACATAGGAAGCGTACAGGGCGGCAGCAGCAGACGTGTCGCCCGTTGAGGCGCAAACAGTAAGAACTTCGTCCCACTTGTTGCGGCGGCAAAGCCACTTCAAATAGCTGAACGCGCAGGCCATGCCCCTGTCCTTGAAGGAGGCGCTGGGGTTCTGACCGTCGTTCTTATAGGCAAAGGACACGCCCACCTGATCGCGCAGGGCCGGGGCCGCCTCCACAATAGGCGTGATGCCGTCGCCCAGATAGACGATATCGTCTTCGTCCAAAAGCGGAGCCAGCAGTTCGTAATAGCGAAAAATGCCTTTGAGGGCCGTCACGCGGGTGGCGCTGCGGTCATCAAAAATCTGCCGCCACTCCTGACCGCTACGCTCCTTGAGCTTGGCGAAATCAAGGTTTTCCAGCAGAAAAACACCGCCGCACTGGGGGCAGGTGTACAGCAGGTCGTCGCCGGGGTAGCGCGCGCCACAATCAAGGCAGACATACTCCATGCGGCCGCGATAGGCCGGAAAATCCGCGTGGGACATAAGACGAACTCCTTCTTGGCAAGCCAGGGGGAAGAAAGAATCACCGTAAAAAACCTTTCTTCCCCCACCCCGGCCTGCAAATTGATGCTGGCCGGGCCGCTTCGAAGGCTTTTTACCCGCCCGACGCAAAGGGCGTCAGGCAATCCAAAATATGAACAACCCGGCCTGCTGGCGGCCAAGGCAGCTGGACAAAAAATTATTAGAGCATGTTAAAATCACTCTGCTCTAGAGGCAGCCTCTATTTTCCGTCCTGGCCTTCGCCTTGCGCCCCGCAGGCCGCTTCGCACTGGCTCTTGCTTTTCTGCCAGCTTTTTTCGGTTCCGGCGCGCAGGCGAACAATATTCTCCTTGTGCTTCCAGACCACCACGGCCCATACGCCAAGGCTCAACGGCAGCCAGGTCCACTGCCCGCTGACGGCCAGAGCCACGGGCAAGGCCGTAACCAGGGTCAGCGATCCCAACGACACAAAGCCGCTACGCCAGATAACCAGCAAGCACAGAATCGAGGCCGCAAGAAGCTGCCAGATGGCAAGGGGCAAAAAAACGCCGATGCTCGTGGCCACGGCCTTGCCGCCCTTGAACTTCATGAAGCAGGAAAAAACATGACCCAGCACGCAGGTCAGGGCCACAATGCTTATAAAAGCGGGAGAAGGATTGATCTTGAAGGCCAGCCATACGGGCACGGCCCCCTTGAGCACGTCGCACAAAAGCGTGGCGACGCCCCATTTAAAACCACACAGCCGGGCCACATTGGTGGCTCCGGTGTTACGGCTGCCGTTCTCTCGCGGGTCAATACCGCAAAAGGTCCGGGCGATAACCAATCCCCACGGCGCGGAGCCGAGTATATAGGCCAGGGCTATCCATAAAACTTCCAGCATGGTTTTCTCCGCAGAGTGCTGTTGAGGCCGTGGGCCTTTTGGTGTGCCGCGCGAGAGAACGACGGGCATCACCAGCCAAGACAATTTTTATGGGCCGGCGCGTTGGCTCCGGCATTCCTCGCAAACCGCATTACGTCGGCAGGCGGTAAAAACAGACTGCCTCAAAGGTTTTGACCATTGCCCTGCGCGGGCATGCAGAAGGCCTTGGCCTCTTGCGCCTACCCAGTGGTAGCGGCTTCGAGAATCATGATCTCGTTGTACAATGGATGCACCTTGCCGATGCGCACATCTACCTGCAAACCGGGGTGTGCCCTGTCGTCAAAGAGTTTTCGCCTGCCGCGCACAAACATGCCCTGATCGGGCAGACTTACGCTGACAAAGGCGTCATTTTCTTCTGTAATCACGCCGGGCCACCACACCTTGTCTCCCTGTTGGCGGAAGAACAGCAGTTTCCAGTAGCGCGGGCGGAAGCGCTGCACCTGCCCTGCCCCGTCCAGCGCGGGCGAAAGAGCCTGCAACAGGCGCAAAAGCATGTCTTCGCTCCAGCGGGGCTGGCCCGTACACAAGAAATGCACCACCTGCGCCTCGTTGACAAGGTCAGGATACCTGCGCAAAGGCGAAGTCATAGGCGTGTAACGGTCAAGACCCAAAGCCGCATGCGGCTTGGCCTGCACCTCAAGCCCCGAAGGCGTCAGCGCGCGCATGATGCGCGTCATGTCCTGCGGGGTACTCCATATACCCGCATACTCGCGGGGCAAAACAACGTCCTGTACCCGGTGCAGCATGGACATGCCGCGCTCCAAGGCCCAATGGGCCACAGCGGCACTGGCGAGAATCATCATCTCCGCCACAAGCATCTGCGCGTCGGGCGCGCTGTAGTCCGGCCCCACATGCACGCGCACCTCGCCCCCTTCGCCTTCCAACGAAATGGCGGGGTCGGGCCTGTCCATAACTACTGCGCCGTCTTCAATTCGTGCGCCCTGCCTTTTGCGGGCCAGATCAAGCCCGGAGCGCAGTTGCCCGGCATGAGCGGCCGCGGGATTTTCAGGCAAGGGAGCGTCAGAACTTTCAGCCTGCGCATTCAGCACTGCCTGACTATCACAGTAGGTCAGGTTGGCGGCCAGACGCACGCGGGCCAGGTATACCCGGCAAGGGCCGAAGCGGCCGCTGCTGTCTACCGGAACCTCCACGCACATGGCGGGACGGGATTCGTTGGCAATCAGGGAATAGGCCGCCGTGCCCAGAACTTCCGGCAGCATGTGGCAGTCGCCTTCAGGCAAATAAATGCTTGTGCCCCGGTGCAGCACAGCCTTGTCCAGGGGGCTGCCAAAGGGCCAGTACAGCGCAGGACAGGCCAGGGCCAGGGTAAGCAGGTAGCCGTCTTCCGTGGGCTGCACATGAAAGGCGTCGTCCACGTCGCGGGTGCTGGCACTGTCGATGCTTATGAAGGGCAACGGACTTTCTGGCAGCGGCCCAGGCTCAAAAAGCAGGGAAGGCGAAGCGGCGGGTGCTTCTGTAGCCACTGCAGAAATGTCTTCATCACACATGCAGCCCGCAGGCGCGGCAGACGCAAAAAGCGCAGCGTCGGGCATTTCGCAGCTCTGGGCGGCGCGAACCAGCGCGTCCACCTGTTCGCTGTGCGGCGTCCACCAAGTGTCGCCAGAAACGTAGCCTGCGCGGTCCAGCCAGAAATTGTAGTGCGGCGGCACCTTGCCCCAGGCTACCAGCAGTTGCAGGGGCAAATGCGGTACATCCGGCAGGCCCTTGCCAAGAGTGCGCCACAGGGCGTCATACTCCTGTCCTTCCGGGTCAACCATGCGGGAGCGCAGCACTTCTTCAAGGCTCTCAGCCACTTCATCTGACGGCCATTCTACGCTGACGCTCCCTTCCGACGGGGGTGGCGGCAGCTCGCGCTTGCGGCAGGCCACATCCCACAACATGCGCAAAAAGGCCGCGCCGCCCGCAATAAGGGCTTCGCGTTCAAGGCGGTTTTTTTCTTCCACCAGACGCTTTTCAACCATATCAGCGGGAAAAACCTGAAAATCCGGGGGCTGAAAGCGAAAATGACTCTTGCAGGCCAGCAGGGCGCGGCCATAGGCAGACACCTGATCCGTAGAGGGATCAGAGGTGAACAGTTCGGCAAACCACGTGGCCGGGGCCACGCTTACCTCGCCCTGAGCCAGCTCCCACACGTCCATAACGGGCACATCGGCGGCCAGGTCTTCACGGCTTTTCTTATGCTGCTCAAGCAGGCGCACCGCTTCTTCACGGCCAAGATCCGCCCCGTGCATGGGCCCAAGCCAGGGCAGCAGGCGCGATGCATTGAGCCGCGTTTCGCGGCGGTTAGGCAAAAGAAGGCGCAAGCGCCCCCCGACCTCTTCAGTAATAAGGGCAATCTGAACAGCGTTGCCCTCCATATATTCCACCACGCAGCCCGGCGCTGGGTAGCGCACACAATCCGACATGCCTGCTCCTTCAGAAGGCGCGCCAGACAAGCATTACCGCCATGCGCCTTCGACAGGGACAATCATTCATTTTTGTTTTTCTGGCAAGTGCCCGATTTCCGGCAGGGCCACATGGCAGCCACTTTAGAGCGCCTTGGCTTCTAAAAGGTTTAAAGGCTCTACGGCGGCACGAGAATGCGCCGCAACGCAACGCGGCATGGATTCTTTTGAAAATTGCATTTTCCGGCAGGATGACAAATTTAAAATGTAAAGCATTTCAAAGGTAATTTTATCTGAAGCGCGCCACGCCTGAAAAGCTGACAGGGATTTGCCCCGGCACTTTGCCGCGCGCCGGGCGCCAACGGGAGGCAACAGGCTTTGCGCCGTCAAACGGCCACCACAAGCGCCAAGGGTTTCAGACTGATGCGCCCTTACGCGCACTGGACGAGAAAACGCTAAGCCGCTATAAAAGCGTTCCACGGACAACTTTTTTCCGCGCGGTCAGCGCGAGTCGGCGGGAGCATATGAGCAATATCATCCACCAAAGCGGAGGCAGCCGTACCCTGGTTATGCAGGAGCCTGAAAAACCCCAGCTCTACCGCGAACTTTTTCCCTATACCAGCGTCTGCCGAACGTCCTTTGACGAAGTGCTGCTGGCCCCGCGCCCTGCGGAGCAAATGCGTATTACCGACACGACCTTTCGTGACGGCCAGCAGGCCCGCCCGCCCTATACCGTCAAGCAAGTGGCCAAGATGTTCGATTTTCTGCACCGGCTGGGCGGCAAAACCGGCCTGATCACTGCTTCGGAATTTTTTCTTTATTCCGCCAAGGACCGCAAGTGCATCGACGTGTGCCGCGCCCGTGGCTACCGCTTCCCCCGGGTAACCGCGTGGATCCGCGCCACCAAGGACGACCTCAAGCTGGCCCGCGATATGGAATTTGACGAAACCGGCATGCTCACCAGCGTGTCGGACTACCATATTTTTCTCAAACTTGGCAAAACCCGCCAGCAGGCTATGGACATGTATGTGGGCATGGCCGAGCAGGCTCTGGAGTGGGGCATCATTCCCCGCTGCCATTTTGAGGACATCACCAGGGCCGATATTTACGGTTTCTGCCTGCCCCTCGCCCAACGGTTGATGGAGCTTTCGCGCCAGAGCGGCATGCCTGTCAAAATTCGCCTGTGCGACACTATGGGCTACGGCGTGCCCTACCCCGGCGCGGCCCTGCCCCGCTCTGTGCAGCGCATCGTCCGCGCATTTACCGACGAAGCGGGCGTTCCCGGCCAGTGGCTTGAATGGCACGGACATAACGATTTCCATAAGGTGCTTGTTAACGGCGTTACCGCATGGCTGAACGGCTGCGGCGCGGTCAACAGCACGCTTTTCGGCTTTGGCGAACGCACGGGCAATACCCCGCTCGAAGCCCTGCTGGTGGAATACATATCCCTCACAGGCGACGATGCCGCCGCCGACACCACCGTTCTGAATGAAGTGGCCCAGTTCTTTGAAAAAGAACTGCACTACCGCATTCCCCACAACTATCCCTTTGTGGGCCGCGACTTCAACGCTACCAGCGCGGGTGTGCACGCAGACGGTCTGGCCAAAAACGAAGAGATCTACAATATCTTCGACACCAATCACCTGCTTGGCCGTCCGGTGCCCATCATCATCACCGACAAAACGGGCCGCGCAGGCGTGGCATACTGGATCAACACCAACCTCCATCTTGAAAAAGACCGGCAGGTTTCCAAAAAGCACCCGGCCGTGGGCAATATCTACGACGCCATTATGGCCGTCTACGAAGAAACCGGGCGCACCACACACTTCTCGCACGAAGAAATGGAAGCCCTTGTGCAAAAGTTCATGCCCGAGCTCTTTGCTTCTGAATTCGACCACATGAAACAGCTGGCTGGCGAACTTTCCGCCAACCTTATTGTGCGGCTTGTGCACAACAAGGACCTGCTGGATTTTGGCAAAAAAGCCTGCGGCAGACTGGACGAATTCGTACGCAAGTATCCCTTTATCCAGTACTGCTACCTCACGGACGCCCAGGGCCGCCTCAAGTGTTCGGCCATCACCGACCCCGTGTACAAAGAAACCTACGAAGCCCTGCCCATTGGCTACGACTTCTCGGACCGCCAGTGGTTCAAGATGCCCATGCAGAGCGGCGACCTGCATATTATGGACGTGTATCAGTCGCACTTCACGGGCAAGCTCATTATTACCGTGTCCTGCGCTGTTACGGATGAAAAAGACAATATCGTCGGCGTGATCGGCGTTGACATCCAGCTTGAGCAACTGCTCAAACGCGCGCGCTCTCTCCAGCACGAAACAGAAGACAGCGACGACAACGACTAGCAGTTTCAGGTGGGCCGGGCTCGGGATGGCCCGGCTCCGTTTTGGGGAAGCGCTGATTTATTCCGTTTGGCGGCGTTGCTTCACTTTTTTTGAAACAGTCTATGAAGGAAGAGTCCACTTCTGCTTCAAAAAAAGGCCGCGCCTTGCCAAACGAAATAGCTGCACGTTTCCAGGAGGCTCTTTAATCAGTGCGTCCTTAGAGACTGGTTACTTTTAAGATGCTTCGCTTTTCAAAGTTGTCATTCTGCCGGAAATGCAGTTTCCGGCAGAATCCACGCCGCGTTACGGCGCGCTGCGCTCTTGTGCAGCGTTAGGGCATGTAACCTTTTTTAAAGTTAACATGCTCTATATTCACCGACAGTTAAAAGGACAGGGAACATGCGCAAGACTGTGTACTGGATTGAAGGCGATGGCATCGGCCCGGAAATCTGGCAGGCCGCCCGCCCGGTGATTGAAGGGGCTATTAGCGCCGCTGGAGCCGACCTCACCCTGGACTGGGTGGAATTGCTGGCAGGCGACAAGGCCGTGAAAGAAACGGGGCACCCCCTGCCCGACGCCACCCTTGAAGCCCTGCGCCATGCCGAACTTGCCATGAAGGGCCCCCTGGGCACCCCTGTGGGCACGGGCATACGCAGCCTCAACGTGGCCCTGCGCCAGACCCTTGACCTTTACGCCTGCATCCGCCCCGTGTGCCACTTTGAAGGGCTGGAAACCCCGGTCAAGCATCCTGAACGGGTCAACATGGTCATCTTTCGCGAAAATACCGAAGACGTATACGCGGGAGTGGAATTTGCCGCCAACACCCCCGAGGCCCGCAAGCTCATCGCCTTTCTGCGCGACGAACTGGGCGTGACTAAGGTGGGTGACACCGCCGCCGTAGGCATCAAGCCCATGACCGAAGCCGGGTCCAAGCGCCTTGTGCGCCGCGCCCTGCGCTTTGCCCTGGACCAGAAGCAGGAAAGCCTCACCCTTGTGCACAAGGGCAATATCATGAAGTTCACCGAAGGCGCTTTTCGCCAGTGGGGCTACGATGTGGCCGCGCAGGAGTTCGGCGACCTCACCTGCACTGAAAAAGAGCCCGTGGCCGGACGCCTTGTGGTCAAAGACCGCATAGCCGACGCTATGTTTCAGGAAGCCCTGCTGCGTCCTGAACAATATCAGGTGCTGGCCACGCCCAACCTGAACGGCGATTACATCTCCGATGCGCTTGCCGCGCAGGTGGGCGGCCTTGGCCTGGCCCCCGGCGTCAACATGTCGGACACCCTGGCCTTCTATGAAGCCACCCACGGCACCGCCCCCACCATTGCAGGCAAGGACAAAGCCAACCCCGGCAGCGTCATCCTGTGCGGCGCGCTTATGCTGGAACATCTGGGCCAGCACGACGCGGCCAGCCGCATTCGCAAGGCTGTGGGCAAGGCCATCACGGGCAAGGCCGTCACCGAAGATCTGGCCGCCCAGGTTACTGGCTCCCGCGTGGTGGGCTGCAAGGAATTCGGTGATATCATCGGCTCGTATCTGTAAAAAAATTCTTTTCAGGAGAAGGGATACTCCGGTGCGGCCAATCCGCAACTGAAGAAGCCCTTCTCCTGAAGCCAAAGCAAAATGGGGCTTCTGCACGGCGATGCGCAGCGGCCCGAAAATACAGGGATACGCCCCATATTCTGAAGCCTGTCCCTTTTCCCCAAAAAGGTTATGTCATGATTTCACTGGAAACCCTGCTGATCTTCGTGCCGATGGCAGCCATACTGGTGATCCTGCCGGGGCCGGACTTTGCCCTTATTGCCAAAATCTCGCTGCTCAATGGCCGCCCGCAGGGGCAGGCGGCGGCGTGCGGCGTGGCCCTTGGCGTATGCGTGCACACCACTGCCGCCATGCTGGGCATATCTGCCATTATTGCCCAGTCCGTGCTATGGTTCAGCATTCTGAAATACGTGGGCGCGGCCTATCTTGTCTGGCTTGGCATTCAGGCTCTGCGCAACAATGGAGCAGTAAGCGCCGCTGTGGTAAAAACAGCGCCGAGTGACAGCGAAACCGCTCACGAAGCGGTTGAAAATTCCGTTGCGGAACCGCGCCTTTCGGTCCGCCAGTGGTGGTCTTTTTTCTGGCAGGGATTTTTGACCAATGCCCTGAACCCCAAGGCTGTCATCATTTTTTTGACATTTCTGCCGCAATTCACAAACCCGCACGCGCCGCTGGCTCCGCAGTTTCTGGAGCTTGGCGGCATCATGTCGGCCCTGTGCCTGTTCTGGTACGTCCCCCTGGCCTACATGCTTGGCCGTGTGCGTCATGTTTTTGAGAACAGCCGTTTTCAGCTCTGGCTGCAACGCTTTACAGGTTTCGTCTTCATTGCCTTCGGCCTCAAACTGGCCGCGGCGCAGTCCCGCTAACCAGCGTCGCGCCAGCGACTCCCAAACCCAGCAGGAAGGTCTGCCAACATGATTGAGCTCATAAGCAATGCCGTTGTCATTGACGGAAACACCATCCGCAGCGCCGAAGAGGCCCGCGCCAAGGGTGTGGATTTGGAAGCCGCGCGCAAAAACAGCCTGTCTGCCCGCATTCTTGCTGCGCATAACACCGCCCCCGAAGGCGAAGATGTGTTGCGTGTCCGTTTTGACGCTCTGGCCTCCCACGACATTACCTATGTGGGCATCATCCAGACCGCCCGCGCCAGCGGCCTGACTGAATTTCCCGTGCCGTACGCCCTCACCAACTGCCACAACAGCCTCTGCGCCGTGGGCGGCACCATCAACGAAGACGACCACCTTTTCGGCCTTGCGGCTGCGCAGAAGTATGGCGGTATTTTTGTGCCACCGCATCTGGCGGTCATCCATCAGTATGTGCGTGAAATGATGACCAAATGCGGCGGCATGATCCTTGGATCTGACAGCCACACCCGCTACGGCGCTCTTGGCGTCATGGCCATCGGCGAAGGCGGCCCGGAACTGGTCAAACAAATTCTTGGCAAGACCTACGATGTGGCCAATCCGCAAAAAATCGCGGTCTGGCTTGAAGGCGCGCCGCGCCCCGGCGTTGGCCCGCAGGACGTGGCCCTGGCGCTCATCGCCGCCGTGTTCAAAAACGGCTTTGTGAAGAACAAGGTGCTGGAATTTATGGGCCCCGGCGTGGAAGGCCTTTCAGTGGAATACCGCTGCGGCATAGACGTCATGACCACAGAAACCACCTGTCTTTCCTCCATATGGACCACGGACGGCAAGGTGCGCCAGTACCTTGAAAAGCATGGCCGTGCCGATGATTACGCCGAACTGCGCCTTGAAGGCCCGGCCTGTTATGACGGGCTCATCCGCATTAATCTGGACAAGATCGTGCCTATGATCGCCCTGCCCTTCCACCCCAGCAACGCCTACCCCGTGGCCGAAGTGGCAAAGCATGCCTCCGAACTGCTGGCCCAGGTGGAGGACGAAGCCCGCAAGCAGTTTGGCGACGCCGCCAAGGGGCTGAATCTTTGTGGTAAAATCCGCGACGGTGGCCTGTGGGTAGACCAGGGCATCATTGCTGGCTGCGCTGGCGGCAGCTTTGAAAACATCACGCTGGCCGCCGCCATTCTGGATGGCAAAAGCACTGGCAATCTGGCCTTCAGCCTGTCTGTCTACCCCGCCAGCGAACCGCAGGGGCTTGCGCTCGTCAACAACGGTTCCACGGCCAAGCTTATGGCTGCTGGCGCTGTGCTTAAAAACGCTTTCTGCGGGCCCTGTTTCGGCGCGGGCGACACCCCCGCGCACGGCGCGCTGTCCATCCGCCATACCACGCGCAACTTCCCCAACCGCGAAGGCTCCAAGCCCGCCAACGGCCAGCTTTCCGCCGTTGCCCTTATGGACGCCCGTTCCATCGCGGCCACGGCTGCCAACGGCGGCCGCCTGACGCCCGCCACGGATCTTGACTGGTCAGCGCCCGGCCTTGCCGACGTTAACCTCGACTACCGCTTTGAGCCGCTTATTTACCATCGCCGTGTATACAACGGTTTTGGCAACCCCAAGCCGGAAGTCCCACTTGTCTTTGGCCCCAATATTGCCGACTGGCCCGCCATGAGCGCCCTGCCGGATCACCTGCTGTTGCAGGTCGTCAGCGTTATCACCGACCCAGTGACCACAACGGACGAACTTATTCCTTCAGGTGAAACGTCGTCCCTGCGTTCCAATCCCCTCAAACTGGCGGAATACACCCTGTCACGCAAAGATCCCGGCTATGTGGAGCGCGCCAAGGCCGTTGACCTGATGGAAAAGGCACGTCTGGCCAATGCGGCTGATCCCGAACTGGTGGCCCGCGCACGCGCGCTCTTTGCCCTTTGCGGCCTGGATATCCTGCAAGGAGCCGCCGACCTCAAAAACGTGGGCCTTGGCTCCACCATCTTTGCGGTCAAGCCCGGCGACGGTTCTGCCCGCGAGCAGGCGGCGTCTTGCCAGAAAGTGCTGGGCGGCTGGGCCAACCTTGCGGTCGAATACGCGACCAAGCGCTACCGTTCCAACCTCATCAACTGGGGCATGCTGCCCTTTATCGGTGACGCGGATCTGGCTGAAACGCTTCAGGTGGGCGACTGGCTGGCCGTGCCCGACGTGCGCAAGGCCGTAAAAGACGCGGCACCGACTATTCTGGCCTATGTTGTGCGCGAAAGCGGCAAGGCCGAACAGATAGCCCTGACCCTCAAGGATCTGACCGACGACGAACGCCAGATTATTCTCGACGGCTGCCTGATCAACTTTTATAATTCCACACGCAAGCAGTAAGCGCGCACCCCAAAAACATACGACGCTAGCCGCCGCTTCCGGTAGACGAAACATACCGGAAGCGGCGGCCAGTGCTTAGAGCATTTTAACTTTGAAATGTAATGCATTTCAAAGTTAGTCTTCTCTAGAAGGACTACGGCATGAATCCAATTGAAGAAATGAGACAATCCTACCGGGATATGATTCCTCTGGCAGGCGTTGGCGATGAGGTTGAGAGCGTCAGGGACATAAGCATTGAGGCAAACAGTCCGGCGCGAAAAATCACCCTCAGAATTTACACCCCCAAGCAGGAAGCCCCGCAAGCAAACCTGCCGATCTTCTTGTTCATGCATGGCGGCGGTTTTATTTCCGGCGACCTTGATACCCACGACGTTTTGCTTCGGGGCATTTGCAACGGTGCAAAATGCGTTGTTGTTTCTGTAGATTACCGCCTGGCCCCGGAACATCCTTTTCCTGCCGGGCTGGAAGACGTATACGCTGCCCTGCTCTGGACCAGCGATCACGCGGCTGAACTGGGTGGCGACAAAACAAGAATTGTGATCGGCGGCGACAGTGCTGGCGGCAATCTGGCAGCCTCACTGGCCCTGCTTGCCCGCGACAGAAAGGGGCCGCAGCTTCAGGGCCAGTGGTTGATGTACCCCACCGTAAGTAACAGGATGGATACGGAATCCTGGGTAAAGCTTGGCGACGAGCATTTTCCCACCCGCGAACTGAACAGCGTAATGATCTCATCCTATATCGCTGAAGGCACAAGCATTGATGATCCGCTTGCTGCCCCGCTATGGGCCGAACTGAGCAATCTTCCGCCCGCGCTTGTTCAGGCTGGCGGTATTGATCCCCTCAGCGACGAATGCAGGCAGTACGCGCAAAAGCTTGAAAAAAGCGGCAACGAGGCCAGCTTTCTTTTTTACCCCAAGCATGAGCACGGCTTCATCCAGTTCTATAAGGACGAAGAGAACTTTCCCGGTGCAAAACCTGCCTTTGAACAGGGGCTGAGCTGGCTGCGGGAAGTTTTTTCACGCAAGGCACGTTAAAGCCGATTAGCTTTTTTGAAGAGTTTTTGGAGCGGGCGGCCCGGCTTCAAAACGACTTTGAAATGTATTACATTTCAAAGTTGTCATTCTGCCCAATAATGAAATGTTGTGAATTTGCTGAGTGTTATGCGCTCGCGTGACGCCAGAACCTGCCCGTTGATGGCATTGCGCGGCGCGCAGGGAGATCACCCGACCAAAGGGAGGGAAGCTCCCGCAGCAAAAGCCGCGCAGCCCTCGCGCAATGATGGAATATGGAAAGCCCTTGAAGGTTAACCCTTGGGAAATGAGAAGGTCAGAACAGCCCAGAGTAAATTTCTTTTAAATTTCTTCACATTTAAAAGTTACAACGCTCTACATCAAGCCCGCTGTGGAAAGCAGCTTTACTGCAGGCCGCGGGCGCGTAGAAGGCTTAGGCGCTTCAGAAAATTGGAGCTTGAAATGCTGCTCGACGCGTGTTTACAGTGCCGTCATTTCTGAAATGAAAAGATGCAAACCATGCACTGCTCACGCAAAAGACCGCCAATCTAATGGATTGACGGTCTTTTTATTATTTTTCGCTATATCGGCAGCAAAAGCATTTCAGGCAAGAAATTGCTTTAAAAGGCTACGGCGTATTAAGGAAAAACCCAACAGCCCGCCCCGGCAAACCCTGCCTGATGCTCAATACTACAGGTTGGCGGCGTACCAATCGCCTGCCAGACGCAGCCCCTGCCGCACATCAAAGCGGGGAGCATAGCCCAGACGGGTTGCGGCGCGGCTGATGTCAGCCAGGCTGTGCCGCACGTCGCCAGCGCGGAAATCGCGGTGTTCGACCTGGGCGCTGGCAGCTTCCGGCTTATGGCGCGCCACTTCTTCACGAATAAGGCCAAAAAGCTCATTCAGGGTAGTGCGCTGACCAAAGGCCACGTTGTAAATGGTATTGGTGGCTTCGCCCACAGCAAAGCTGGCCAGCAGATTGGCCTCCACCACATTCTCAATGTAGCAGAAGTCGCGGCTGGTTTCGCCGTCACCGTTCACATAGACGGTCTCGCCCTTGATGAGGCTGGCGAACCACTGGGGCACAACGGCGGCGTAAGCGCCGTAGGGATCCTGACGCTGGCCGAAAACGTTGAAATAACGCAGCCCGACACTGGAAAAGCCGTAGCAGCGGCTGAACACGTCGGCATAAAGTTCGTCCACATACTTGGTAACGGCGTAGGGCGACAGAGGACGGCCAATCTTGTCTTCCACCTTGGGCAATTCGGGCGAATCGCCATAGGTGGACGAAGAGGCAGCGTAGACAAAGCTTTTGACTCCGGCATCGCGCGCAGCCACCATCATTTGCAGGAAGCCCGTGATATTGCAGCTGTTGGATAGCAAGGGATCGTCAATGGAACGCGGCACAGAACCGAGCGCCGCCTCATGCAGCACATGCTGCACGCCTTCGCAGGCCTTGTGGCAGGTATCGATATCGCGAATGTCGCCTTCAATGAAAGTAAAGCGGCTCCAGGCTTCAGGCCCGACGAGGTCACGCACCATGTCCAGATTCTTCTGGTAACCGGTCAAAAAATTGTCCAGCCCCACAACGGTCTGGCCCATCTTCAAAAGGTGCTCAAGCAGATTGGAACCGATAAAACCCGCCACGCCTGTAATCAACCAGCGGGAAGGGGCGGCCTGCATAGAGGCACACAATTGGGAATACGCGCTCATGTTTGCGTCCTGTTTTGCGATGATTTATTTCCGAAAGGGGTCAAGCTTTGAGCCTGCCCATGATGGAATTGTCTGATTCTACGCTGGTCGGGCATTGCTGTAAAGCAGGCCGGACCAAGGCTGTACCCATACCGGGCAGCCTCGCGCCTGACACCAGGATAGCACAAAATTGAATTTGGACGGTGACATCCCCCTTTTCAGTTATCCTCTCAGATGCTATAGCCTTTCCCATGCGAGCGCGGCCTGCCTTTGTGACAGACCGATGCCAGCGCCAAAGGGAGACGCGAGGAAATGAAGATCATCGTTCTGGGCAATCAGGCCAGGTCCATGAGCAATTTCTGGAGCGTACTGGTGCGCCACATGTTCCAGGCCGGCCACGAGGTAATCTGCTGCGCCCCGCCGGGCGATGCTGGCGCGGAGGCTATGCTGGCGACCCAGGGCGCGCGCCTGCTGCACTACCCGCTGGACCGCAAAGGTCTCAATCCCCTGCACGACCTGCGCACCACCGGAGCGCTTTTGCGTATCTTCAAGGAAGAAAAGCCCGATCTGCTTTTTGCTTCCACCATCAAGCCCGTCATTTACGGATGCATCGCCGCCCGTGTGGCTGGCGTGCCGCATATTTATGCCACTATCACTGGCCTCGGCTACGCGTTTGAGGCTGACAGTTTTTTCAAAAAATGCGTCAATCGCTTGAGCGCCCTGCTTTACCGCACGGCGCTTTCTGGTGCTGAAGGCGTATTTTTTCAAAATGAAGACGACGTCAATGTATTCCGCAAGGCCGGAATTCTGGGTCCCCGTGCCCGCATTTTGCGCGCGCGCGGAACCGGGGTGGATACCAGCCGCTTCGCCCCCACACCCTTGCCCGGCCTTACCGAAGACGGCACGCTGAGTGAACCGCCCGTTTTTCTACTTGTGGCCCGCCTGCTGGAAGCCAAAGGAATTGAGGAGTACGCCCAGGCTGCGCACGAACTCAAAGCCAAACACCCCAAGGCGCGCTTTCTGTTGCTTGGCCCCGAAGAACAGGGACTTGGCAGCATCAGTCTTGAGCAGATACGCCAGTGGCAGGAACAGGGCGGCATAGAATACCTTGGTGAAACAAGAGATGTGCGCCCCTACATAAGCGCCGCCCACGTTATGGTGCTGCCTTCGTGGCGAGAAGGCACGCCCACTTCCATTATGGAAGGCATGAGCATGGGCCGCGCCGCCGTAGTTACGGATGCTCCGGGCTGCCGCGAGGTTGTGCGCGAAGGTTATAACGGCTACCTTGTACCCTTGCGCGACCCTAAGGCCCTTGCCGCGGCTCTTGAATCCTTTATTCTGCGGCCTGACCTCATGACCAGCATGGGTGCCGCCGGACGCCAGATGGCCTTGAACGATTTTGACGCTGAAAAGGTGGCCGCGCACATTCTTGAAGATATGCGTGTGCCCGTAGTGCCAAAATCCAACGGCGCGGCGCAATAAACGTTTTGCAGCGCCGGGCTACCACAAGGGACGCCGTGGCGCAGCTAATCGGACAAAAGAATTATTTAGAAAGAGTCCTTGTCCGGCTTTGCCTCCGGGCCTGCCCAGGCAGGAACACATATTTGTAAAGCCAGCGTCAGGCTTCATCAGGACGCCGCGCGTAAAGCGCTGTTTTCGGCTGGCATGCCCTCAGAAAAAACGCCTGCGCAGTATGTAGTACTGCCAAGCCGCTTTTTCTGGTATGCACGATGTGAAAACGGCAGTCTAGCCAAGGCGAACGAGTGAAAACTGACCAAATATCTCCCTTAGAGGATAATTTGCAATGATAAGCAGCTATCGTATGGGACTTTTGCAGGCGCTGGACCTGGTCTGCATTCTGCTAGCCCTGACAATTTCCGGCCTGACCACGATTGCCCCGGACCTGAGCGTTTTTGACGACTATACCGGAGCCACGCTCTTTACCATTTTCTTTTACATGCTGTTTTTCTACATTCTTGACGCCTACAGCGTGGGTCAGGAAGACTTCAAGGAAACCACGGGCCGCGTGCTTGTAGCCTGCCTGCTTGGTATCATTTCTTCGGCTACGGCCTCATACGCATTCCAGCACTGGCGCTTTGACCGCGAAACCGTTGTCATGCTCTTTGTGCTTTCTTTCAGCTTCAGCCTGCTCTGGCGCTGGCTTTACCACCTTAATGCCGACAAGCTCACCCATCCCCTGCGTATTTTGCTTGTGGGCGTTGACCGGGCGGGCAAGGTGCGTCAGCTGCTGGCCGAAGGGCTGCCGCAGGCCGAAATCATCGGCTATGTGGGCGAACGCGATCAGGGCCCGGACGCTGGCCCCTGCCTTGGCCCGCCCTTTCTTGCTCTGGACATAGCGCAGGAAAAAAAGGCCACAATGATTCTGCTCTTGCCCGATGCGCCCATTGACGACGATATTGCGCACGAACTGCTTGAAGCCAAGCTGCGCGGCACGATGGTTGTGGATATTCGCAGTTTTTACGAGCATGTGGTGCAACGCCTGCCCCTTTCACAACTCACGGACGAATGGCTGTTGCAGGCTGAGGGTTTTTCGCTGAACACGCGTGGTTCGCTGCGTCGGCTCAAGCGCGCGCTGGATATGCTTATCTCGCTGCTGCTGCTCATACCCGCCACGCCAATCATGCTGCTGACTGCCCTTATTGTACGCCTGGAATCGCCCGGTCCGGTCATTTACAAACAGGATCGAGTGGGCCTGTTTGAAAAGGAATTTACTGTGTACAAGTTCCGCTCTATGCGGGCAGACGCCGAAAAAGACGGTGCCGTGTGGGCCAGCGCAGGCGATGCCCGCGTAACCCGGTTTGGCCGCTTTATCCGCAAGGTGCGCATAGACGAGCTGCCGCAGATATGGAACATCCTCAAGGGCGATATGAGCTTCATCGGCCCCCGCCCCGAGCGCATGGCCTTTGTGCAGAAACTCAAGGAAACCATTCCCTATTACAGCCTGCGCCACACTATCAAGCCGGGCCTGACCGGATGGGCGCAGGTTTGCTACCCCTATGGCGCTTCTGAGGAAGACGCCCGCCGCAAGCTGGAATACGACCTGTATTACATTAAAAACATGTCTCTGCTGCTGGACATCAATATTGTGTTCAAGACCATTGGCGTGGTGCTTTTTCCCAAGGGCGCGCGCTAGAGCATTTCAACTTTGAAATGCTCAGGTGGCTGCGTGAGCAGACGCCCGCCGTGGAGGCGTAAGCGCTATTTATTTGCGCGGTTAAACGCCGTAACAAGCGTGTATTAAATTTTGAAAATACACATTTTCAAAATTAATCTGCTCTAGAAGATTTTGCCTCAAAAATTGAAAACGGCCCTTTTCTTTGCGGTTGCGTGCATAAAAGCTCGCTTCTGCCAGAAAAGGGCCGTTTGACGTTGCCACAGCAAAAATGCAGCCATACAAATCTTGCTTCTGTTTGCCCTTGTAAGGACGTTTGCGTTCAAACAATCCTACCCGTGCTCCAAGCCCGACCTGCCCGCTGTATCAATGTACAGACAGGCTAGGGGTAGGTTGAAGACAGGTTATGGGCAGGACCCACAGAGCTCGCGCTCTGCTAGAGCATTTTAACTTTGAAAAAATTTGAATGCTCTAACGCTGCACAAGCGTGCAACGCGTCGTAGATGCTGCCGAAAATCGCATTTTTCGGCAGAATGACAACTTTGAAATGTAGTGCATTTCAAAGTTAATCTACTCTTGACGGCAACTTGATATTTTGCACCCCCGTCAGACAGATTGCCGCCAAACTGCCCAACGGGGATTTTTAATTTAATCCTGCAAAATTGCTGCGAAATTGCTGCGAAATTTTATCCTTTTACGGCCACATAAATGCTGAAGGCCGCTTCCGGGTTCCAATGGGCAGGGTACAGTTCAAAACAGGGGGCCTGTGCGTTATAGGCATATGTTTGCTGGCTGCCGAGCCATTTTTCAAAAATAAACGTGTACGCCTCCCCAAGGCTCGCCAGATTGGGCACGCTGCAAACCGCGTACTTTCCCGCCGGAATATCCACATGCTCCATATCTGCAGAAAGCTGACCTTCCGGGGCTTCCACGGCAGCCCAGTAGTCAAAGTCCACTTCATTAAGCATGATGGCCACACCGTAGCCGGGCGTGGCTTCGATTCCCGCAATCTTGGGGCAAAGTTTTCCCCAAATGGCAGGGCAGTCCTGCTGGGCTTTGGACATGCTGGTACGCACCTTGATGCCAGTCAGATGCTTTGCCTCATAATCCACCACTGTTACATTAAAATCGCCCATGTGATTACTCCCTGTATGTATTGCAAATGCGGTTAACTTGCGGGGCAGCGCAGCCCCGCCAGACGAACCTGGGCTCAAAGAACCACCACGGCGCGTTCTGTGTACAGTGCCGCAATTCCCGTAAAGCCGCTCGACTTTTTTTGCGGTTCCGGTCACCTTGCCAAGGTGTGCCTGCCGCAAAGATAGCGTATGCTGGAGAAAATATGGAAAAAATGTCGTATCAGGACCGTATCAACCGCGTGTTGCGGCATATTGAAAAGACCCTTGGCACGCGCCCGGATCTTACGGAGTTGGCAGATATTGCCTGCTTTTCTCCTTACCATTTTCACAGAATATTCTCATCAATGGTCGGTGAAGGCGTTGCCGCCTATGTGCGCCGTTTGCTGCTTGAAAGATCTGCCCTACAGGTTGCGCATACCGGCGAACCCATCACGCAGATAGCTCTTGATGCTGGCTACGAAAGTGTGGACGCCTTTACCCGGGCCTTTCGCGCGCACTTTACTACCTTGCCTTCGGAGTACCGCCGTTCTGGCGGCCACCTGACGCGGGCGCGTCAAAAAAATCCAGATGCGCCGCTTTTTCACCATCAGATTGTTGGCGCGTCTGCCCTGGACTTCCGGCTTGTAAAATTTCCGCCAGTGCTGGTGGCCGCCATCCGCCACACGGGGCCCTACAACGATTCTGGCACTGCCTGGCAGCAATTGATGGCCGCCATAGCCCCAACGGGCCTTTTGGGACAACACACCGTTGCCTACGGCGTCAGCTATGACAACCCAGACCTGACGCCCGAGCAAAAATGCCGTATGGACGCCTGCATAAGTCTGCCCGCATCCGCGACCCAGGAAAGTCCACAGGTGCGCGAACTGCTGCGCAACAAGGAAATATTTCTGCGGCATATTGGCGGCGAATGCGAATATGTGGCCGTAACGGTGCATGGCCCTTACGATTACTTGCACCCGGCCTATCGCTCTCTCTTTGGCATGTGGCTGCCGCAGAGCGGGCGCGAACCTACCAATGACCCGGGCTTTGAGGCGTACTACAATTCCCCGGAAACGACTGCGCCTGAAAATCTGCTGACAGAGATTTTTATTCCGCTCAAGACATAATGGATTAGCATAAGGCGGGCCTGAGTTTTTAAAGCACCATTGCTCAGGCGAGTAGTTCAAACATGCTCTAACAGCCATCACGCTTCAGCGGTTGCGTCCAATATAGAAAACGATCCTATTCATCCGGTTGCGTACTCAAGAGTTCGCTTCCGTCATGAGCAGGGCCGTTTTGCATACGACTGCGCCGTCAGGGCTCATTTTCTTGTACATCAGGCAGGATGGGCCTTTTAAACTTGCAACATATTAACACTATCATGCAGAAATAAATATGAAGTTCAGAACAAAAATGCCCGAAAAGACGCGCGCGACAACACTTTCCGGCAGCTCAACCGCGAAGCGACATGCTGTCCGAAAAGAATTTCGAAAGGAGCTGCCTAGGTCAACCCTCGTCTCAAAAAGAGGGCTTTATGTCGTTTACTGAATAAAAATAGGAGTGTTAAGGGGAGAGGGTGTGGGGGAGGAGACCCTTTTACAAAAGCGTCCCTCCCCCACAAAGCAATTCAAAATTAAATACTCAAACAAGAAAAAGTGGCATTGCGGGTATTATTGCTCGACAGGAAAAATATTGCGAAACACCACACTGTCGTCCTGATTGCGCACTTCAACAATCACCTGGGCATTGACCAGATTGAGCCGCCCCGGCAGGCGCACAACAATGACGGTGCGCTTGAAACGGCTGATGCGAAAATCACCCACATTTTCAGGATCAAAACTCAGGGGATGTTTTGTGCCGTCGGCAGTGAGCAACGTGCCGGAAACCGTACCTGCGGCCAGTCGCTGACTGTCAGTATTACGCAAATCGAGGGCAATTCGCAACTTTCCGCCGCGCAGCGCGCGCACCTGCACATTCCCCACCTTCACATAATCAAGGTCAATGGCAGGAAACTCTTCATGCCCCGGTCCTTCCATGCCGCGCGGCGCTTCAGCTTTTCCGTTATCTTCCTTGTCAGGGGCGGCAGTTTCAGCGGGTGTGGCAACATCTTCGCCGCCCAGACGGCGCAGCACCAGGGTGCGTCCCTGCACGTCTTCTTCACGCAACAGCTCTTCAAGGTGTTCAAGACGCTCTGCGGTGGCCTGCGCCTCTTGATAGTCGCTTTCAAAGCGCAGCATGTTGGCCCGCAAGGTGGCGTTTTCCTGCCAGAGTTTCCAGCATTGCCAGCCAAGGCCGCCACTAAGAATCGGCAGGCAGGCGAAGAAAAACAGCGCTGCGTAAAAACGGCCCCGGCGGACGCGAAAACTGCGCCGGGGGCCGTTATCCCTCATAAAAATGATGGAAAGGCTTTCCTTGTATTTCAAGGTCTGGCCCCTTGGCTGGCGGCACGGGCCTGAGCCATGTCAGTCTGGCCGCCGGGAGCAGAGGGAGTCGCTGGTGTAGCAGCCCAGTCTTCACGCGCAATGCGCCACTGCTTGCCGTCATACTGGAGCAACAGGGTCTTGGTGCCCCGGTCGCTGTTGCCCGAACTGTCGGCATACGTCTGGTTCATGTCAGCGCGAATACCCTGCTTGTCCACCACAAGCCGCAGGCCTGAAAGCTGCACGAGCGTGGGCTTGACGCGGCTCCACAGAAGTTCTTTCTGATTACGGATATTTTTGGCGCTCCAACGGCCCTGTTGCACGGCATTGCTGGCGTAGTAATCTATATACTCGTCCAGCCGGCCGCCTTCCCAGGCGCGCCGCCAACCTTCAAGGGCCTCACTTACAGCGCCGCTGACCTGATCGAGGTAGTCGGCAGCCAGACCAAGCTCCTGAGGCTTGAATTGGGCAGCCACAATCCGCAGGTCGCCGTCGTCGCCTCTGCGCCACCAGAGCGTGCGCACGCCCTCGCTGATGCCGCTGGGACTGGCTATAAGCTCTTCACTATGGGTGACGGCCAGCTTGTCCTGCACCTCAAGTACGGGCTTGCGGCTGATATAGCGCAACCAGGGCGCGCCAAGATGCTTCTCAAGTTCGCGCCAGGCGGTATTGTACGATTGACCGCGCGGGGTGCCGGGCTCCCGGTTATACCGGGCATGGTCGTAAAATTCAGCCAGGGAGGGCGAACGCGAAGCCAGGGCCGCGCCCCATCCACTCAGGGCCTGATGCAACTGCGCCCGTACCTCTGGCGTCAGGCTCAAATCCTGCGCGGCAAGGGCGGCAAGCTTTTGTGCTTCCTGCTCCTGAGCGGCACGTTGCGCCACAAGCTGTTCCGCTGCCAGTTTGTCGGCAGCAAGCTTTTCTTGCGCCAACTTGTCAGCAGCAAGTTTTTCCTGCGCAAGCTTTTCTGCTGCGAGCCTTTCGGCCTCTAGCTTTTCGGCAGCCTGCTGCGCCGCAAGGCGTTGGGCTTCCGCTTCCTGAGCGGCCTTTTCGGCGGCAGCGCGGGCAGCAGCGGCTTTTTCAGCAAGCGCGCGCTCTTCAGCCGCACGGGCCTCGGCGGCCTGCTGCTGGGCAACGCGTTCTTCTTCAGCCTTCTGGCGGGCGGCCTGTTCATCAGCCGCGCGCTGTTCGGCGGCTTGTCTGGCAGAGTCTTCCATAGCCGGACGCGCACCCCAGTTCACCTCCGCCGGAGGCGGGGCGTTCAGGCGGCGCGGCACAAGAGGATCGCTCAACGCCACGGATTTACCCGGTGCTGCTGCTTCAGCCGCGGCCTTTTCGGTCAGCTTGCCGCTGTCCGCAGAGGCCGCAGTTGCCGTGGAAGCGTCGGCCACATCAGCAGCGGCTTCCGGCATATCCAGACGCGGCGGCAGCGGCGCTTCGGAATCAGCGTCCGATGCCACCTGCAGGGGAGCCTCCGCCACAAGCTGACCACGCTGGTACGCGGCGCGCATGCCGAGATCGCGGGGGGTCCACTCCATGCCGACTATACGAAATTTTTTGTCTTTGCCGCGCTGCCAGTAGAGACGGCGCACGCCTTCGGTGGAAAGGTTGGAAGCCGCGTAAAACTGCTCGGACCAGGTCACCCAATAGCCGGGGCCTTCGAGCACGTGGATTTTGCGGTTGTAAATTTTAATAAAGCCGAGAACCTTGAACAGCCGCTCCTTGTTGAGCTTGAAAGCGGCAAAGCTTTCAGACATGGCCTTGGTGTAGGATTCGGGGTCATAAAACTCGAACATCTTGTCCGAGCGCGCAGCCCAGGCGTTGCTCCACGCCTGCATAAGCCGCCGCAGCTCCCGGGCCGAATTGCTGTCAGCCTGCAGAATGGTGTTCTCGTCCAGCTTTTCCGCCAGCACTACCGCCGTGCCGGGTACGAGGCTTGGCCCCACCTCGTCGATTTCCTTGAGGCCGATGGCAACGCAACCACGCGTGGAAAGGGGCTCAATGCCGAATCCCTTGCTGTGAATCCAGATGCCATGGCCTGTTTTGCCGCGGAGCTTGTCGACAGGGTTGGGGTAGTTGAGCGTGTAGGCTATGCCGCCGTACTCTTTGAAATCCAGCCCGTTAGCGATCTTGTATTCCACAAAATAAATGCCTTCCGGGGTGCGCAGGTCGTTGAGAACCTGTTTGTCGCCGGGCAATTGTCCTGTGGTGCAGGGATAACTGAAACGGAGTTTGAGAGGGCTTTTCTTTTCGAAAAACATGAAGGTCTGGCGGTTCTTGTCCACAGCCACCAGATGCGAAGGCAAGCCTTCATTATACAACGAAGGCTGCCATTCGGCGGCGCTGACGGCCAAGGGCGCAAGGGCGCACAAAAGCAGCGCCAAGATACCTGTAAGCCCGCGCAAGGCGGGCAGGAAGGCGATTCGGAAACAGCGAAACACGACAGCCAGGCAAGCTGTAGCGCTGCCCACCATGTTGGCAGGGTCAGCGCGCAAGGGCCACCAGTTCCGCGCGGGTGAAGAGGGCAAGCAGTTCATATCCCGCCTCACGGAGCTTTTCACGGCCACCTTCTTCCCTGTCCAGAATAGCGCACACGGCAACAATGTTCAGTTCCGCATCGGTTATTCTATGACAAGCCTTGAGCAGCGAACCGCCCGTGGTGACCACATCTTCCAGCATGGCGACACGGTCGCCAGCCTCAAAATTGCCAAGTCCCTCAACATACTGTCCGGTGCCGTGGCCCTTGGCCTCCTTGCGCACCAGCAGCCCGTTCAAGGGTCTGCCTTGCTCATGCGAAATGACCGTTGTGGAGGAAACCAGAGGGTCCGCACCCAGGGTCATGCCGCCCACGCCCTTGATATCAAGGTCTTTGAGCATATGATTGAACAACGTGCCGATCAGCCACGAACCTTCGGCATGCAAGGCCGTGACACGACAGTCGAAATAATAATCGCTTCGGCGGCCCGAGGCCAGCACAAAATCGCCTTCCCGATAAGATTTTTCCACCAGCAGGCGCGCCAGACGGCGCTTGAGTTCCATCATTTGTTCTTCAACGGCGCTCATGACGACCTCGGCTAGCCCTGTACAGGCTTGTTGTCGAACACGCGGGCGAAAATTTCGTCCTCGTGCTGCAGGTAGTAGGAAGGATCAAAAAGCTCATTCAGGGCTGCTTCACCCAGGCGGGAATGCATGTCAGCATCGCCGCGCACAAGATCGGGGAAGGGCACGCGGGTTTCCCAGCTCTGCATGGCAAGGCGCTGCACGGCTTCGTACGCCTGCTGGCGCGGCATTTCGGTAGCAATAAGGGCCGTGAGCACACGCTGCGAAAAATACAGTCCAAAAGAACGGTCCATATTTTCGCGCATACGCTCGGGCTTGACCACCAGCCCGTCCAGAAGGCGGGTGAGGCGGCTCAGGATGTAGTCTGCCAGAATTGTGGAGTCGGGCATGATGACGCGCTCCACCGAAGAATGGCTGATGTCGCGTTCGTGCCAGAGAGCCTGATTTTCAAGCGCTGCCAAGGCATTGGTGCGCAGCAGGCGTGAAAGCCCGGTCATGTTTTCGGCAGAAATGGGATTCTTTTTGTGCGGCATGGCCGAGGAGCCTTTCTGGCCCTTGGCAAAACCTTCTTCCACTTCCAGCACTTCGGTGCGCTGCAAATGGCGCAGTTCCACGCAGAGGCGTTCTATGCCGCCGCCAAGAATGGCCAGCGAAGTGAAGAAGTGCGCATAGCGGTCGCGCTGAATGATCTGGGTGGAATGCGGATCAACGCCAAGACCCAGATGGGCCAGGGCGCGCTGTTCCAGCTCGGGCGACAAAAAGGCGTAGGTGCCCACTGCGCCGGAAATTTTGCCCACACGCACGCTCTCAAGCCCGGCTTCAACCCGCACCAGATGACGCGAAAACTCGGCGTAAAACCCGGCCATTTTGAGGCCAAAGCTGGTGGGTTCGGCATGGATGCCGTGGGTGCGGCCCATGCACAACAAACCCTTGTGCTTGCGCGCCAGGGTTTCAATGCTTTGCAGAAGCGTGCGGATGTCACGGATGATAAGTTCGCCCGCCTGCACCAGCAAAAGGGCGTTGGCTGTGTCGACAATGTCGGACGAGGTGCAGCCCAGGTGAATGTAGCGCGCGTCCGGCCCGACTTTTTCTTCAAGCGAGGTCAAGAAGGCGATGACGTCATGACGGGTCACTTCTTCAATTTCAAGAATGCGATCAACGTCGATGGCGGCTTTTTCGCTGATGGTCTTCACGGCCTCAGCGGGAATGCGGCCCATTTCGCTCCAGGCCCGGCACACGGCAACTTCAACGTCAAGCCATGCCTGATAGCGGTTTTCCAATGTCCAGATGTTGCCCATTTCCGGGCGGGAGTAACGTTCTATCATGACAGCCTCATGAGGTCGGTTTGGCGGCGCTGGCCTTGGGGGCCGGGGTTGCGGGTGCGGCCACCGGAGCGGGCGCGGCAGCGGGTGCCTTTGCTGCCCCGGAAGATGCTGCGGCGCTGCTGGCGGCACTCTCTGCACCCTTGGCGGGCGTGGAGGTTGTTTCAGCTGCGCCGGACGGCGCGGACGCCTCCGAAGGTGTGGAAGATGCGGAAGACGAGCCTTCTTCCTTTACTCCCTTGCGGTAGCCGTAGTCGTCAACATACCAGCCGCCGCCCTTGAGCACAAAGGAGGTTTGCGACATGATGCGCGGCGCGGCTGTTCCGCATTTGGGGCAGGGTTCTTCGCCCTGATCGGAAGGGCTTTTCACCCACTCCTCAAAGCGATGCTGACACTGGGGACATTGGTATTCGTAAATAGGCATGATTACGCTAAAAGACGGTTGCTGCGCTGCCTGACCCCACCGAGCCCGGCCGCGCCGACCGCACGCTGGAAGTTATGTGTCGCTTGCCAAATGCCTACATCCCGCCGCGCCGGAGTTTAATAGCCATATCCGGCGGCCGGGAGCCTGTGTGCGAATTTGCCAGAGCGCGCTTCAGCCAGTTTGAACTTGCGCATGGCGCAAGAGGGCTGCTGCCGATGCAGCCCCCACCAAAGCGACACGGCCCTATGGGCCTTCACAAAAACTAGGCCTTGGCAGCAGCCTTGGCTTCACGCACGCGCTGCTTCAGGCGCTGGGCACGGCGTTGACGGCGACGATCAAGTTCTTTTTTACGTTCGATTTTCTTGTGAGCCATAATTCCCTCCGGGGTGAGCCCCATTGATATAAGTGGGTATTCATAGGCTCTTTCTGCGGCAAAGTCCAGCACCATATGCCAGAATGCGCCACAGGCGCGCTTTTTGCCGTTCGGGTCAGTGCCGCTTCCGCAAGTTATGCGTTTCAAAAACTTCACACACTTCCCCTGCCAGTTCGCAGCATGGGCGTCTCATGCAGAGCATGACCTTGCACACAGCCACGCGCACAGCAACATACCACCTCTTATTCACCAATCTCTTCAAAGCTAACCACCGCTACAATCAACCCTTCTGTTGATCGTAAAATCCGCTGATTCCCTGCCCCACCCGCAGCTCGCAATCAACGAACCCGTGCCGCGCAAGAATTTCTTCCACCTTGCCCGCAAATTCTGGGGGCAGGTTTTCCACCTGAAGCACTGGCCGTGGCGTGAGACGCAAACGCAGGTCGCCCAATGCGGAGGCCGTAGTCTCCCTGCCCTGCCCCGTACACGGCCTGTGCGTTGCACCGCTTCCGCCTTTCGTGGCTTTGGCGTCCGGGCACTGTGCAGCAGCCGGGCTTGCGGCATCCGGCATTACCGCCACGCCAGCAGGGGACAGGTCAGGCAGCATCAAGGCTGCCAGGTCCTCTTCGGCAGCAGCCAGACGAACCAGTGTTTCTCTTTGCGGCTCAAGCCCATAGGCCAAACGGGTAAGCAAGCAGGGGCGCGCGCGCTGCCCGGGATCGTCCAGCCCCGTGGCCCGGGCCGCAGCACGAATGGCAGCCTTGCTCATGCCTGCCTGCGCAAGGGGCGAAACCACTCCCGCCTCTTTGAGCGCACGCAATCCGGGGCGGAATGCATTAAGATCATCGGCGTTACTGCCATCGCAAAGGGTACGCCCCGGCTGCCCGGCCTGCGCCAGAGCCGCGCCAATGGCAGCCAGCAACCCTGCCTTGCAGGCGTAACAGCGCTCCTGGCTGTTGTTGGCCACTTCGGGCAGAGGCAGGGGATCAAAATCCACCACGAGCAAGGGCAGCCCACGGCGCTGGGCCCAGGAAAGCGCCCAGGCGCTTTCGCCAGCCGGAATATGCGGCCCGCGAGCGTGAACAGCCAGCACGTCGCAACCGCACAGCTGAGCGGCATGACAGAGAAAACGGCTGTCTATACCGCCGGAAAGCGCAACCACCAGCGGCGGCAGAACGCGCAGAACGCGCGTCAATTCCTCTGGCAGATTTTCGGGCCGCATTCCGCTGCAAGAAACCAACGGCGATTCCGGCGCAAAAGCCTTTACCGTGGAAGCCGGATTTATGGTTTCATTCCTTTCATCCATATATTTCTTCCTTGTCATCCATATATAATGATGTGTTCCTGTCTGCCCGGTCGATGCCCCAAGGGGCCACTCCAAGGTATTGGCCCAATGGGCTGAATCAGTGGATTGGCCCGTGGGCGGAACTGACGGGCTGAACGGATAAAGCCTACTGGGCTGCGCGCGCCGCGAAGCTGAGGAAGCACTACCAAAAGAACCTCCGAAAACGCGCAGTTATTTCGTTTGGCAAGGCGCGACCTTTTTTTGAAACAGGCGTGGACTCTTCCGTCCTCGATTGTTTCAAAAAAAGTGAAGTAACGCCGCCAAACGAAATAAATCAGCGTTTTCCTAAAAAAAGTGCAGGGAGTTTGCACGCCCTGCACCACAAAAACTTTCTGCCCCTGCGCCTACCAGGTCAGACGCATCTTGGCCCCGTGGGCGGCCATGTATTCTTTGCACTGGCGGATACTATACTGCCCGTAGTGCACAATGGATGCAATAAGAGCCGCCGAAGCCCCGCCCGTGGTCACGGCCTCAAGCATGTGACGGGGTTCGCCAGCGCCGCCGGAAGCAATGACGGGCAGGGACACGGCATCGGCAATGGCGCGGGTAAGCTTGAGCTCGTAGCCGTCCTTGGTGCCGTCTGCATCGATGGAGTTAACGCACAATTCGCCTGCGCCCAATTCCTGACAACGCCGCGCCCAGGCAATGGCGTCCAGCCCCATGCGCTTGCGCCCGCCGTGAATGACGATCTCGTAACCGGAAGGAATTTCAGGGCTCACAGGCACGGCCAGCACATCCATTCCCACCACCACAGCCTGCGAACCAAAGGCGTCCGCCCCCTGGCTGATAAGGTGGGGATCCTTCACCGCCGCTGAATTGATAGAAACCTTTTCGGCCCCTGCCAGCAATACGGCGCGCATGTCGGCCACACTGGAAATGCCGCCGCCTACGGAAAAAGGAATGAATATCTGCTCTGCCACGCGCTCGACCACATCAAGAAAAATGCCGCGGGCCTCGGCAGAAGCCGTAATGTCGTAAAAGACGATTTCGTCCGCGCCTTCTTCATAATAACGGCGGGCGCTTTCCACAGGGTCGCCGATGTCTTCATTGCCCACAAATTTGACACCCTTGGTCAGGCGGCCATTGCGCACATCCAGACAGGGAATTACCCGCTTACTGAGCATGACGCGCCTCCCGGGAGTTCAGACAGTAATCATAAAAATTGCGCAGCAGTTTCAGGCCGGGCCTTCCGCTTTTTTCCGGGTGAAACTGGGCGGCCCAAAGACCTTCGCGCCCGTAAAGCGAGCAAAAAGTGCGCCCGTAGGTAGTGGTGGCCAGCACAAGAGAAGGATCGGGATCAACATAATAACTGTGAACAAAGTAGTATGCCGCCGCGGGTTCAATGCCCTCAAGCAGAACACAGGGAGCCACGGCTTCAATGCTGTTCCAGCCCATGTGGGGAATTGGAGCGGGAGTACCGTCCTCCTGAAGCATATTATCCTCAAAGCGGCGGCTGACGCCTTGCACGATGCCAAGGGTGGTGGTGTCGTTTTCCTCACTGCTTTGCAGCAAAATCTGACAACCAAGGCATATGCCAAGCAGAGGTTGCCCCCTGCGCACAACCTGACGCAGGGCTTCGTCCATTCCGGCTTCTGCCAGAGCGCCCATAGCCTGCCCGGCCGCTCCCACGCCGGGAAAGATAATTCCTTCGGCACGTTCGAGCGTTGCGGGGTCCGCAGTTATGACGCATGGTATGTCCAGATGCTCCAGAGCGCGGCGCACGCTCGTCTGATTGCCCGCCTTGTAGTCCAAAATGGCCAGCATGGTGCTTCCTTACTTTGTTGCGCAGCCCCGGTGAGCCCCAGACTGCCTTGTGCGCAGAGAAGGGGTGAGCATACATTTTTGCCGCGCGGCAGGCAACGCGCCCCACGATGGCGGACACGACGCCGGGATGGCGCAATCCGCAGAATTGGCCTGCGCCTGTAGTGACAAAAGCAAAAATCACGGTTATTATTAAAACCGTGAAGAACACAAAGTTTATTACACTGTTTTTTATAGTTTTTTAGTAATTTGATTTTGACAAAATGTGGAGGCAATCATGTATTTCCCCACTGCTGGCATTGAATGCAATCCTTTGCTTCCCTTTGGCGTGGCCCTGGGCATATCTTTTTTTACGTCTATGGGCGGCATCTCTGGCGCTTTTCTTCTGCTTCCCTTCCATATGAGCGTGCTGGGCTATGTGAACCCCAGCGTCAGTGCCACCAACCAGTTTTTTAACGTGCTGGCCTGTCCGCCCGGTGTCTGGCGCTACTGGCGCGAAGGCCGGCTGGTCTGGCCCCTGACGCTTACCGTGGCCGCAGGCACATTGCCGGGGGTTTTTCTGGGGGCACTTATTCGCATCAACTGGCTGCCCGACCCGTCAGACTTTAAAATTTTCGCTGGCCTTGTGCTACTGTATGTTGGCGGCCGCATGGCAATCACCACATGGAAAGCCCGGCGCAACAAGGCCGAAAACATGCACCCTCAAGCCGCTACGGATAAAGATTCCACTTGCCGTCAGACTGCTATGAGCTGCTGCCATGTGTTGGAGTGGAACACACGATCTCTGGTTTTTGTTTTTCAGGAAAAAGAGCACAGGGTTTCAACCCACCGACTGGCGCTGCTCAGCTTGGTTGTGGGCCTTGTTGGCGGCATTTACGGTATTGGCGGCGGCGCTATTATGGCGCCTTTTCTGGTTTCTTTTTTTGCGCTTCCGGTTTATGCCGTGGCCGGAGCAACGCTTTTTGCCACCTTTTTAACTTCGGTGGCGGGGGTAAGCTTTTATTTTATGCTGGCCCCCTTTTATCCCGGCATGGCCGTGGCCCCCGACTGGCGCATGGGCATACTGGTTGGGCTGGGCGGCATGTGCGGCATGTATTTGGGCGCACGTTGCCAGAAATATGTTCCCGCCACGGCATTAAAGTGCCTTTTGGCGGCCATTTTGCTCTTTACAGCCATACGGTATCTGGGCCAAGGTTTCTAGCGGCTGCCTTTCTTTGTTTGGGGCGGCCCATTCAAAGGATACAGCATGAATTCGAATTCCCGGCTGCCCATTGGCCTTTTCGATTCCGGCATGGGCGGCCTCACCGTTCTCAAGGCTCTGGCGCAGCGTTTGCCCGGCGAAGACCTGCTCTATCTCGGCGACACAGCCCGGCTGCCCTACGGCACCAAGGGCCGCGACACCATTATTCGCTATACGCTCAAGGCCGCGCAAAAGCTGGTTGATATGGGCGTAAAAATGCTGGTAGTGGCCTGCAATACAGCTACGGCGGCAGCTTTGCCCGTTTTGCGCGAACACTTTGCCCCCCTGCCCGTTTTGGGAGTGGTGGAACCCGGCGCTCAGGCCGCAGCCGCTGCCAGCCGCAACGGACGCATTGTCGTGCTGGCCACAGAGGCCACCATTAACGGCGGAGCCTACCAGCAGGCCATTGCGCACATTCGCCCCGAAGCCACTGTGCTGGTACGCGCCTGCAACCTCTTTGTGCCCCTGGCCGAAGAAGGCTGGATGAACGGCCCCATTGTGGAAGGCATTGCCCGCCGCTACCTTGAAGGTTTTTTTGACGCGCCCGAAGGTGAAAATCAGGGGACTGACGCCACGCTGCCCGACACAATGCTGCTTGGCTGCACGCACTATCCCCTGCTTCAGGGAGCGTTGCGCGAGGTTGTAGGGCCGGAGGTAAACATTGTAGACTCCGCTGCGACCACTGCGGAATTTGTGGCTGAAGAACTGGCCCGTCTGCACCTGCTGCACCCCGAAGATCAGCTTGCCGACAATGCAACAAAAAAAGATCGTCACGGGAAAAGCCTTTTTTTGACAACAGACCACGTTGCCCGCTTTATCCGCACTGGCAGCCTGTTTTTGGGGCGGGACATGGCCGACGGCGAAGTAACTTTGGTAGATCTTTAATAATTGGTTTTTATTTTCAGCTATTTCACAGGACTATCCAAGCAATTCAAGCGTAGCCATAGCCCTTGCAGATATGTCTTTTTGGGGACACGCAAGGTCAAAAAGCTTGAGCGGCGCGCGTTTCAAGCTTTTTCGTTGACAGAAAAACATCGCTAACGTAATGAAACAACAGTCTGACGGCGCAATAAAACGTCATCGTTCGAAATCCCCCATGGCGCGCTGTGTCGGGTTGGCATAGCAGCGACTATCCCATGCGAGATCGGCCCGTCGGGCCACCGCCCTCCGGCCATACCGCCGTGTCTGGTCCGATATGGCACCAATCAGGGAACAAACCGAAATCCTTTATGGAGAAGCATCATGACTAAAGCTGAGCTCGTTGAAAAAATCCATGCCAAAGCCGGCCTGCCCACCAAGGCCAAGGCTGAAGAAGCCCTTGACGCCGTTGTGGCCTCCCTGCGTGAAGCCCTGGCCTCTGGCGAATCCGTAACCTTCACCGGTTTCGGTAGCTTCAAGGTTGTGGAACGCGCCGCCCGCAAGGGTCGCAACCCCCGCACTGGCAAGGAAATCACCATTCCGGCCAGCAAGGTTGCCAAATTCACGCCCGGCAAGGGCCTGAAGGACGCCATCAAATAAATATGGCTTCATAGAGTTTTTGCGGCGCGTTCTCCCACTACTAGGAGAACGCGCCGTCTTTTTTATTTATGCCGCAGCGCCCATTTTTCAGATGCCCACCCGCCAGAGTCCCATCGGGTAGGTCCCATCCACCAAGGCACCGTCAGGCATAGCACCATCCGGCGGCGCAAAGCGAGGCACAACACGGGTGGCGGCATGCGAACGCATTCGAACGGGTACGGCAAATGCCGCCTGAAAACAGACTATTGTGTGGCTGCCGTGGCGCACGAGCGCAATATTCAGGTTACTGTGACGCCCCGCCCTTGAATTTCAGCGCAGAATACATTACTAGCTTGTGCAACGCCAACGCGCGCACCCTGCGGAGGGGTGGCAGAGCGGTTGATCGCGGCGGTCTTGAAAACCGTTGAAGGTGTGAGCCTTCCGGGGGTTCAAATCCCTCCCCCTCCGCCATAATGTTATTAAATCAGCTCACGTTCACTCTATGAACGTGAGCTGATTTTTTTGTGCCCGTCAGCCAACGATCTCTCCTCATATACCCACAGATTCCCCCTGCGCCAGCAGCCTGAATTCAAGCACCCCGCATTGAAAGCCCACCCACTCTTTCCCGTACGACATTGCGCCAAGCTGACGCAGGCAAGCTCAGTTTGCCGCATCCAAATGTTATACTGAGCGTCGCTACTACAGTGACAATCAGAGCGTCAGTGCCGATTTTCTCCAAAAGGTTGCTAGCCCGGGAATTTCCTACATACAAAAAACAGGGCCGCCAAAAGGCGGCCCTGTCAGGACTGTCAGAAAAACCGATTTTAGAACGTGTAACGAATGCCCAGGCTGAATTCATTGGCATACGGGGCCATGCCGACCTTGAACTTTTCATTGTCCACGGTCTTTTCATTTTCATGATAGCCAAGGCCCACGAAACGGTACGCCAGGTCAGCGGACAGGTTGTCGGTAATGGCATAGGCTACGCCCGCGCCTGCGTTCCAGGCAAAGACAGTGTTTGTTTCGGTAAAGCTATCGCTACCGAAACCTGCGATTTCCGCCTTGTATTTGCTCTGAATGAAGCCCATGCCAACACCAGCTCCAATATACGGCGTGAAGGCCGTATCATTACGGAAATCCCAGTACGCATTCAAGAACAGGGTCTGCAGGTTCCACTGCCCCTTGAGAGTAGCATCACGATCGTACTTGGAGTCCCATTCAGTCTCGCTATTGGTGCGAATGGCGTACTCAATTTCAGCGCGAACTGGAACTTGATACATGGGGAAAAAGTCAAATCCGACAAAAGCTCCACCACCAATGGTGTTCTGCGAGTAACTGTTTATATCGACAGTGTTGGCTTCTCCCCCCCTGGAAATATCGCCCGTGCTCTGGATGGAATCAATAAATTTCAGGCCCATATAGAAGCCATTATCTGCCGCAAAGGCAGAAACAGAAAGCGCCAATGACAACAACGTGGCGAGAAAAACGCGTTTAAACATGTTCCCTCCAATCTTTTTAAATTACTACACATCTGACCACTCATCTTGCAATATAGCCTAGACTTTTGAAAAAAGTACACTCTGGCATTCTTTAGTTCAACTACTATATCTGATTAATAAGAAATTAATGAAGAAAACTCGCAGCAAAAACACCTAACCCCTTCCTTTTATCGCACAACTTAGAATTGCTTTATGCAAAACACCCATACAATGGTAGTGTGCATAGTTACACAATTACGCCAAAAACACAATAACACTCTGTTTTATTTAAATTTTATAAGAAGCAACGCAAGGCAATTCACGCCCGGACATGTGAACGATACGCGCTCAATCAACGCAACGGGTGCCCGTTGTTTGAAAACCCGATAGTAACGTCGCCCACGTGGATTTGCTACTGAGCAAACAATTATTGAAGATTTATATTGTACATAACAATACGGCAACCCAATAAACCGCATAGTACATACTGCTTTCAGGCATCATTGGGCTTAAAAATTATTCAAAACACGTTTGCAGCATCCCCTAACACACACTATGCTGCTAAAAAACTTGATAATCAGCAATAGAGCATACAATAAACATGTTTTATGGCTGCAGATTTTAAATATCATTCAAAATATCATAATAGGTATAACTATTCCAAGCTACCAAGGTGCATATAAATAAAATCATGCAGGTACAGAAGACCATATTGGGGAATTTAGTTCCGATCACTGTTAATATAGATACCAATATATTCACCTGACAAAGTATTTTAAAAATAAAACATTAAGCACTTTAGCTGGTTAGTATGGTAATATAGGCCCTCTTATTAAGAATTACTCGCAATACCATTGACAATACCCCGTAACGTGTCAATTTACTGCATGTAAGCATGTGGTTATGCATTCGCTGCCCTGCTTACGCAAGGTGCCCCACGACCTTGCCCAAAGCATCAATGCTCGGGATCTGCACAGAAATCCGAGTCGGGCCGTACCTGAAAGGGGCATCGGCCTGGAACACGGAACAGCCTTATCCCTGTTCCCCCTCCCAAAGCCACTACTTCGCCGCACGGCGTTTTTGCAGCAGTACATCTTGTACCTGAAGGCATACCAACGCACAGCAAACCGCGACCACGCGGCTTGGCTGGAGCAGGCAGCCCCGGGACAAAAAGCCACGCACTGCCATAACCGCCACGCAGCCCCAGATATTTTGGATCATACCGCCAGCGCAACCACGTATGGCCGTATGCAGGAGAAATCATGAACACCATCATACTTGCTCACCCCACGGCTGGACAGCACACCACAGTAAAAGCCGCTCCCGGCAGCAGAATCAGCATGGATTTCGTGCTTGAAGAAGCAACTGTTGAACGTCAGGGCGAAAACCTTGTTTTCGTTTTTGACGACGGCTCCAGCATACTCATAGAAGATTTTTACGTAGACTTTACAGGAGAAAACCTGCCCGAATTTGAAGTTGGCGGTCAGATTCTCTCCGGTTCTGACTTTTTTGCGGCCCTTGGCCCTGACCTTGCCCCGGCTGCTGGCCCCGAAGCAGCACGCAGCGCCCGCTACAACGAAATGGGCAATGCCGACCTGGCCTCGGGCATAGACCACCTGGATGGTCTGGACATGAGCATTCCCGGTTCAGCCGTCAGTATGGAGAGCCAACTGGCTGCGCCCCTCATGAATCTTGGCGCGGTCAACAACTCCGGTCCCGTTTCAGGCGAAGGCCCCACGTCTCCGCCCACGGTGCCGCCCATTGGACAGAGCTTTGCGGCCGACGTTCGCGCGGTCATGTACAACACTGGCCCCAACAGCGCCGACCATGTTGTGACCACGCCCATATTTTTCAAAAATGCCGACGGTTCCGTAGTAAACCTTTCTGGCGCGCCCGCAGGTTCCTATGCTGTCGCCTGGTCTTTTCCGGCTGACTGGGACAACAGCTGGCTTGCTGACCCTGTTGTGGAAAACGGTCAGCTGGTTTTCAAGCTGAGTCCCCAAGGCCTGCAAATGCTGCAACAGACAGGCGACGACTCCTTCCTGCGCGGCTTTGTAACCGTAACCGTGACCATGAACGGCCAAACTTCGGAATATAAGGTCGAAGTTGTGGGCACGCAGGGCACCTATTTCAATTCGGCTGACTATGACGAAGAGTATGGCGCCGTTTCCGGCCTTGGCACGGACTATATCGGCGAATACCACCAAGGTTCCGGCCAAAACGGCAGCTACCACATCACCTCGTCCTCCAAGAATAACGATATTGTGCTCAACGACAGCCTTATTGGCGGCAGTTACGTCCACGCCAGCGGCAACCCGTCTGACATGGGGCACGACTTCAATACCATTCTCATGAACAAGGGCGTGATCAACACTGGCGGTGCAACTGCCGTTACATCCTATGACGGCACCCTGCGCGTGCATGACGGAGTGAGTGCCGAGGGTGGCAACGCTTCCAACTCCATAGATATGGGCAAGGGGCAAGTCCACATCAGCAACACCTCTGGCCACGGCGTGGCGGCCAGCCAGGGCAGCAACACCATTTCCGGCAATCAGATTCTTGTGGAGGGCAGCGGCGCGGGCGTCTATGCCGAGAACGGCGGTCAGAACAGCATCATTAACACTGGCGACAAGCCCCTTACCATCATCGGTGAAGATGAAGGCGTGTATGCTGACGGGGCCGGATCATCCAACTATATCTCCAACCAACACGGCACAATAGACATTACGGGCCAATCCGTTGAGGGTTTGGCCGCCACTGGCAACGGAGCCAACTATGTTATTGGCAAGAACGTGAACATCACGGGCGCTTCGGGCCAAACCGTGCCCGGCGGCGGCATGTCCGGCGCGGCTGGAATCTTCGCTTCCGGAGGCAGCATCAACGAAGTCACCGCAATGGACGGCGACGTGACTGTCACGGGACACCGTGGGCTCGAGGCCGTTTCTGGCGGCAGCAATGACGTGTCTGTGGAAGGCCAGGGCAATATCACCGTAGAAGGCGAAATTTTCGGCGCTGGTGCCTTTAACCTGAGCTCCAACAACAAGCTCACCGCCGAACAGGGCGCGGTTACTGTTACCGCCAGCAACGGCAGCGCGCTTGTGGCTGCGGACGGCAGCAATGAAGTCACTGGCAAGGATGTGAACATCACTGGTTCCTCATCAGGCCTCAATGCCGCTGGCCTGGGCAGCAATACCGTCACAGGCACAGGCGGCAGCGTCACCATCAAGGGCGATTCCAGCGCCGTCTACGCCACCGCCAACACTGGCGGGGCCGCTCATGTGGGCAACAAGATCATTGGACAGGGCGATACCGCCATCACCATTGAAGGCGGCGCGACTGGCATGAACGCCACGGGCGGCGGCCGTAACGAAGTCGTGGGCCAGGGCAACAACGTCATCACCGTCACTGGCGAGTGGGACGGCATGTCCGCTGACGGCGCGCTTTCCGCCAACAGCATTCTGGCTGTGGACGGAACCGTCAACGTCACGGGGCAGGATGCCGAAGGGCTTTCCGCCATCAGAAACGGAGCCAACTACATCATCGGCAAGAACGTGAACATCACGGGCGCTTCGGGCCAAACCGTGCCCGGCGGCGGCATGTCCGGCGCGGCTGGCATCTTCGCTTCCGGCGGCAGCATCAACGAAGTCACCGCAATGGACGGCAACGTGACCGTCACGGGGCACCGTGGGCTCGAAGCCCTTTCCGGCGGCAGCAATGACGTGTCTGTGGAAGGCCAGGGCAATATCACCGTGGAAGGCGAAATCTTCGGCGCTGGTGCCTTTAACCAGAGCTCCAACAACACGCTCACCGCCGAGCAAGGTACGGTTACTGTCACCGCCAGCAACGGCAGCGCGATTGTGGCAGCCGATGGCAGTAATGAAGTCACTGGCAGGGATGTGAACATCTCCGGCTCCTCATCAGGCCTCAATGCCTCTGGCATGGGCAACAACACCGTCACAGGCACGGGCGGCAGCATCACCATCAAGGGCGATTCCAGCGCCGTCTACGCCACCGCCAACACTGGCGGGGCCGCTCATGTGGGCAACAAGATCATTGGACAGGGCGATACCGCCATCACCATTGAAGGCGGCGCGACTGGCATGAACGCCACGGGCGGCGGCCGTAACGAAGTCGTGGGCCAGGGCAGCAACGTCATCACCGTCACTGGCGAGTGGGACGGCATGTCCGCTGACGGCGCGCTTTCCGCCAACAGCATTCATGCCCCCGGCGGCACGGTGAATGTCTCCGGCCAGTACGGCGTGTCTGCCACCAGCGGTGGAGCCAACTACATCATTGGCAAGAATATCGACATTTCCGGAGCCAGACAGGAATCAAGCCCCGCCGGACCGCCCACAGAAGGCGCGGGGCTCTTCGTTTCCAACGCTGGCGACAACCAGATTACTGCCAGCGACGGAGGCACCATAAACATCTCAGGCGCCCGGGGCATGGAAGTTATAGGCGCTGGCTACAATGACGTTTCCATAGACGGGCACGGCAGCATCGATGTTGAAGGCGAACTCTTCGGCATGCAGGCCAGCGGGGCCAGCAGCAGTAACATCCTCAGCCTCGATTCCGGCAACGTGAACGTGACGGCCAATTATGCGCCGGGAACAACCAATAATGCTACGGCCATGTCTGCCTTGAACGGCGGCCATAACGAAATCAACAGCGACGGTTCGGTGACCGTGTCCATCACCGCCACAGCGGCGGGGGCCAACAATGCCGTTGCCATGTGGGCCAAGGGCGGCGGCTCGCTGAACATCATCAACGGCGGCCAGAACAGCAGCGTGAACATCACTGCGCAGGACGGTCAGGGTACGGCTCTGAGCGCCAATGACGGCGGCAGGAATGAAATTTCGCTTGGCGCTGGCAGCCAGATAACCATTCAGGGCAACATCAAGACTGACGGCAATGCAGCCAGTGAAAACAAGATTGTGGTTTCTGGCTCCGGCAATACGGTGACGGTGGCTGGCAACGTTGCCCAGGGCAGCCTCAATATCGTGGCCAATGCGGACAACACCTTTACCCTGATCTTGCAGGCCAGCGACATGAACGAATTCGCAAGCCGCTATGCCGACTGGCTCAACGGCCTGACGGATATCGGCTTCTTCGCGGGTCTGACCTCGGTGCAGTTCCAGATCGACGGCGGATGGTCAGGTGCAGACGAAGCCACGCTGCAGGGCATTCTTTCCGGCTTTCTGGGTAAGGTAGACGGAGACAAGGTATCCTTCACCAGCACTTCGGACGCGCAACCGGAATCGTTCTCAGCCGCCTTCGATGCTCCCCAGGACCACGACGGCTTTGGGCACGGCGGCACTGACAACAATGACTCTGGCGACGGTATTGACCCGCTGCACCACGACTTTGACAGTGATGCCTACTCCACCCTGCTCTTTGCCAATGATGACAGCGATTTCCTTGATGCGGATGAAAGCCTGTACGACGATGCGATGAACGCCAACTACTCCGAAACCGGAATATGGGACGCTTCCTCCACTGAAAGTGCGGCCTCTGACAGCCATGAGGGATACAACACCCCCGGGCAGTCCCTTGCAGAAATGGACGACATTCTGCGCGAAGGTGATGACAGTCTGGACAGCGTGCTTCAGCCCGCATCCACGGCGGAAGAAACCACTGGCGAACATGCAGTTGACGCAAGAGACCTCATTGACCTGACCAACACCGCCGCCCTGAAGGAAGCTGCCCTGCCTGTGGCCTCCGCCGCGCAGTCTCAGGCTTCCTCCGGCGATGATGCTGGGGCCAGAGTTGCCGAGCCGGAAGCGCCCAGCGCCGACGTGTCTGGCGAAGTTGCCCGGCAGATGGTAGAAAACGCCTAAAAACGCCGGCTCAAGGGGGCCAGACTTCCATAACCAGCAAAAAAGCCGGGGTTCGTCAGACGAACCCCGGCTTCGTTATTTCAGCACCAGATCGCCCATACAGCCAGTTGCGAAAACGCAAAGAGGCTGCTACAAAAAACATAGATCACAGTAATGCTTAGAGGGATTCGGGCGTCAGGCCCGCTCCACCCCATCCGCGCCCTCCTGTCGCCAGTCAGGTTCGGGGCACCAGCGGAAAGGCACCCCCCACATTCCGCAGCAAGGCGGAATGGCCATGTAGCCCGCAGTATGGTCTGTCGGGCTTTTTTTGTCAGATGCAGGGCTTTGCCCCGCGTCGTACACCGGCCATCGTGGAGGGAACGCCAATGAAGCTGGGCGTCAAACTCATGCTGTCATTTCTGTCTGTTATTGCCATACTTCTCATTCTTTCAGGCGTAGCCATCAAAAATCTGGATGCAATGAATTCCAGAGTCAATGAAATCGACACCACATGGCTGCCGGCGGTTATCACCGTCCAGAGCATGAACATACAAATCAATGCCGTGCGGGCCGACCTTGCCGCCATCATGTCGCAAAACTACGCGGACGAAATCCGCAAGTATGAAGCGAGAATCCAGCAATCCCTGCAGATTTTGCAAGAAAATCGCGAAAGATTTCTTGCTCTCATGCAGTCCCTGCCGGACGGCATCAGCATGCAGGACAAAGAGCTTATAGAGCGCATCGACGCCTTGTCCACTGAAGCCGATGACATACGCGAAAATCTTGTCAAAGGCATACTCAACGGCCGCCGGGGCATGGCGGTGTCCAACTTTGACGGCAAGTACCGTCCTGTTTTTGAAAAAATGGCCGAGGCATACGGCGAGCTGCTCAGCCGCAGCGTCAACGGCAGCCAGCAGGCGGCGGGCGACGCTTCCTCCATCGGCGAGCAGGCCCGCGCCACGTCCCTGATTCTTGCCGGAGCGGGCCTCATTTGTGCGGTGGGCATCTGCCTGCTTCTTACGCGGTCAGTCAGCAGGCAGCTTGGCAAGGATCCCGGCCAGCTCGCTCTTATTGCCCGCCGTGTGGCCAAGGGCGACTACCACATGGATGATGGCGGCTCCCGGCGCGGCGTGTACGGCGACATCGTCGCTATGGTGGAAGCCCTGAAAAGCCATATCGAACGGGCCCACCAGGAATCGGAAAAGGCCCTGGAGCAATCGCACATGGCGGCGGAAGCCTTACGCAAGGCTGAAACTTCTGAAGAAGATGCCAAAAAGAAAACAGCGGCCATGCTTGCCGCTGCCCATAAACTTGAGCAGGTCGCCCAGGGTGTCAGCGCAGCTTCCACCCAGCTCTCGGTACAGATCGAACAATCCGACAAGGGCGCGATTGCTTCTGCCCAGCGGCTGGCTGAAGCGGCCAGTGCCATGAATCAGATGAACGCCACAGTGCATAACGTGGCCCACAATGCGGCCCAGGCCTCCGCAGCGTCACACGAAACCCGCGAAAAAGCCTTGGCTGGAGCGCACATTGTGGAACAGGCCGTACTCAGCATCGGACAGGTGCACGAGGTTTCGCTGCGCCTCACAGAAAATATGGGCCAGCTCAACACGCAGGCCCAGGCCATCAGCAATATCATGAATGTCATTTCCGATATTGCAGATCAAACCAACCTGCTGGCTCTCAACGCGGCCATTGAAGCTGCCCGTGCTGGTGAAGCCGGGCGCGGCTTCGCCGTGGTGGCAGACGAGGTGCGCAAACTGGCCGAAAAAACCATGACGTCAACGCATGACGTGGGTAGCGCCATCAAGGCCATTCAGGAAAGCACGGCAAAAAGTGTGGCTGCTATGGATATGGCCGCCGCGCAGGTCGACAACGCCACCGGGTTCGCCAACCAGTCAGGCCAGGCTCTTGGTGAAATAGTCACCACCGTCGAGGGCACAGCGGATCAGGTCAACGCCATTGCCGCCGCCAGTGAACAGCAGTCCGTTGCCAGCGAAGAGATCAACCGCTCCATATCCACGGTCAACGAGGCCGTACAGCAAACAGCGCAGGCAATGAACGAGGCCTCTGAAGCCGTTGGCGATTTGGCGCGGCAAACCCGCACCCTAACATCTCTTATTGCAGAGATGCGAAATGAAGAGTACAATCAGTAAATCTTTCTGATTAATTGTTGTCTGAATGCCGGGCAGGCCCGGCTTCAGACAACTGCCATGCGCCGCCGGATCTACCTTATTATTGAGGTTTTTCGGCGAAGTGCTGCGTTTGTGCAGGTATGGCCTGTTCACCCATCCAGCATCATGAGCCAACAATCCACGCATACGTGCGGGGTTTTCCCGCATACGGGCAATACGGCGGCGTCACCTGCCATTTGTGTCCGGCCCCACTCGCCCACGTTGCGGCATGGATTGCTGTGCCCTTTTTTCAGCCCGCCTCCCGGCACGCCGCCCAAGGGGACGTGACGCCTGTTTTCCTTGAAACTGTCACATGATAACCGCATGCCCGGTGCAGACTTGCCCCGGCCAAATACCCGATCAAACAAACTAGACCCGCTGTCTTTCCCGGTCCCATCAGGCGGCTGCGTCCACCCGGACCACCCTGGAGAATCGCCATGCTCAGAGCCATCAGCATTTCGCAACGCATAACGTGCTTTGTCATACTTATGATAACCATGACCATAAGTATGGCTATCTTGTCCTTTTTTATGACCAGCGGCGTCATCAACGAGGGAACCGCTGTTGCCAGAAGCCAGCTGCTTGATTCGCAGCGTGCGCGCATCAAGGACGTGACCCACGCCTCTGCTCTGGGATTGGCCGCCATGACAAAAGACCTGCCAAAGCAGGAACAGTTGCGCGTCATTACGGACTATGTTGAAAAATCCCGCTTTGAGGACGACTCCTCCGGGTACTTTTATGTCTACGAAGGCACGATCAGTGTGGCCCACCCCACACAAAAACAGCTCATTGGCAAAGACCTGTCCGGCACAGCAGACAAACAGGGCGTACACTACGTCACGGAACTGCATAAGGCCTCAACCAAAGGCGGGGGCTTTGTTGACTTTATCTTTCCCAAACCCGGTGCTGGCGACGTGTTCAAGCTCGGCTATGCTGAAAATGTTGCGGGAACGCCCTACTGGATTGGTACCGGCGTTTACATAGACAACGTGGACAGAGACGAGACCAAACTGCGCACCACCATGCAGGGTTTGCTCACACATACCCTGACTACCTATGGCGGCGGCTTTTTGGCCATTTTGCTGCTCATCGTCATACCCCTTTCCTACCATCTGGTGACGTCCATCACCAAACCCCTGAGCGGCATCACCGGGCAGGCCCGCGCCGTGGCCGCGGGCGATCTGGATGTGCATATCGCCCCCACAGGCAAGGACGAGGTGGCTGTTCTGGAACAGGCCCTGCGCGACATGGTCGGCAACCTGAAGCAGCTTATCAATCAGGCGGCAGAAAAAAGCCGTCAGGCTGACGAAGCCGCAGCCGAAGCCAGAATTGCCCAGGGCGAAGCCGAACAGGCGGGCAAGGATGCGCAGGCAAAGGCAGCAGCCATGCTTATGGCCGCCGACAAGCTTGAACAGGTGGCCCATGTGGTCAGCACCGCTTCAACGCAGCTTTCGGCCCAGATCGAGCAGTCCGACAAGGGCGCGCTTGATTCCGCCCGCCGCCTGACTGACGCAGCTACTGCCATGAATGAAATGAACGCCACGGTGCAGAGCGTGGCCCAAAACGCGTCCGAAGCCTCCGTAGCTTCAAGCGAAACACGCGAAAGGGCCGTGGCAGGCGCGCGTATTGTGGAACAGGCCGTGCACAGCATAGGCCAGGTACACGAAGTTTCACTGCGTCTTACGGAAAATATGGGGCAGCTCAACGATCAGGCCCAGGCCATCAGCAAGATCATGAACGTTATTTCCGACATTGCGGACCAGACCAACCTGCTGGCCCTCAATGCCGCCATTGAAGCTGCCCGCGCTGGTGAAGCCGGTCGCGGCTTCGCCGTGGTGGCCGATGAAGTGCGCAAGCTGGCCGAAAAAACAATGGCCTCCACGCACGACGTGGGCAATGCTATCAAGGCCATTCAGGAAAGCACGGCAAAAAGCATGGCCGCAATGGAAGGCGCTGCGGAGCAGGTAAATCAGGCTACGGAGTTTGCCAACCAGTCCGGTCTTGCCCTCAGTGAAATTGTTACCACAGTCGAGGTCACGGCAGATCAGGTCAACGCCATTGCCGCCGCCAGCGAACAACAGTCCGCCGCCAGCGAAGAGATCAACCGCTCCATTACCTCGGTTAACGAAGTGGTGCAGCAGACGGCTCAGGCAATGAACGAAGCTGCCCGGTCTGTCAGCGATCTGGCGCGGCAGGCGCACAGCCTGAGCGACCTCATTGGTGAAATGAAAAAATAATTACGTGGGTGCGGTTAAGCCCTGCATTATGCGTGGATTCTGCCGGAGATTGTGTTTTCAATTGAATACCAACGTTGCAATACGAAGTATTACAACATTCATCCGCCCTGGATAAAAACAATTGCGCTGGATAAAAAAATGCCCCCTCTGTCTGCCAGGACAGAAGGGGCATTTTGCTGGTTCAGGCCGTGCCAGAGCATCGTTGCGGTGCTTTGTGGGGAGCACCCCTTTTGTAAAGGGGTTTCCGCCCCATCTCCCACGTCCGCTATCCCTGAAACCCTTATCGTTAGTGGGGCAAATGACAGAACCTTCTGGTCTGAAACAATGGCTCCACGGCAGCGCCTTTCGGCTTCACACAGTCTCAAGGTTTAAACGCCCGAACGCAAAAGGTGGACCGGGCTTACGCACGATCCACCTCAAATATCATTTACCACAACCTGCGATTGCCGATCAAAGGAGCATGCCGCCGGGACGCCGTCATAATGCGCCACGTCTGCCGAAAAATTCCTTAATCTGCGTTCTGACTACAGAAAAGAAAGATTTCTATTCTTCAAGCCAGGAATCGTCTTCCAGCACAGTGTAGCCGCGCACGACGAGGTAATTCACGCCGTCCACCTCTTCAAGCAGCCCGGAAACTTCCACAGGAAGGCTGACTTCGTCATCCATATCCACACCAGCACCGCGCGGTACGATGCGGTATTCCACGTCGTCCTGGACCACAGCCACCCTGGCCTGCCTTGCATCCACAGAGCGGGGCAACGCCGTAACGTATCCTTTGATGGTAAGGGAACTTTTGTTCATATGCTGTCTTATTGCCTTTAATAAGCGGATTTTTTTCGCTATAGCCCCTTTCATGCGGTGATGCAATATCCCGTACGGCCTTGATCTGACTTTTTTTGCGTAAACGCTACTCTGCCGGGCGGTTGGAGCATACGGCGGGGCAAGAAAAATCATCTTGGCCCATCAAAGACCACACTTTTTCATCAGCTCATACCAATGGCCCCGCGATATGCCAGCCATGCCTGCGGCCTTGCGGGCATCAGCCCCGCTGGCGGCCCAAATGCGCCGCACATAATTTTCTTCAGCCAAAGCCTTCCATTGGCGCAAAGGCGGCAAATCCTGCTCGTCGCCAGGCAGCGGGGGCAGCGCTGCAGTTACGGGAGCAGTGTTCCCCGGCTGTGCTCCCGAGGCCTGCCCGGCGGAAATTCCGTTTGCGCCAAGGGCAACACTGCCCACTGCTTCGCCAAAACCGCCATCCTGCCCGCGTCCCATGCGGCGGCGTGCCTCATCAACGCGCATGCGGGTGGGCAGATGCACGGGCAAAAGCAGATCACCCTGCCCAGCCGCCAGACAGGCGCGCTCTGTGCTGTTGATAAGTTCCCGCACATTGCCCGGCCAGGAATACTCCATAAGCATATCCAGCACCTGCCCGGAAATGGCCTTGGGCGGCAAATCGTTATGCAGGCAGAAGCGGCTTGCCGCCTGCTGGGCCAAGGCAGGAATTTCGTCTCTTCTTTCCCGCAGGGGCGGTATGACTATGGTAATGCCCTGCAAACGGTACAACAGGTCAGAGCGAAAGCTTCCGTCTCCGGTCATGCCTTCAATGTCTCTGTTGGTGGCGGCCACAAGGCGAAAATCGCTGTTGACCTCCCGCACTTCTCCCACGGGTCTGAACCGCCGCAGCTCAAGGGCGCGCAAAAATGCTCCCTGCATGGACTGCGGCAGGTCGCCCACTTCGTCAAGAAAGAGCGTGCCTTTGTGTGCCGCCAGCAAAAGCCCGTCCCGCGCCCTGTCTGCTCCGGTGAACGCCCCGCGGCTGTGCCCGAAAAGATGGCTTTCCACAAGGTTTTCAGGCAGCGAGGCGCAGTCCACTGTTACAAAAGGACGCGCGGCCCGCGCACTGTTGCGAAACAGCGTCTTGGCAAAAACTTCTTTGCCTACGCCAGTTTCACCCAGCAAGAGGACGTTCACTTCGCTTTGCGCAGCCTGGGCCAGCAGCTTCAACGCCCGGCTCATGCCCATGCCCGCGCCGAGAATGTGCCCGCTGTCCACCAGCAGTGCTTCCGGCCCAGGCACCCTGTTTTGGCGGAAGGTCAAAACATGGCGCAGGCATTGCTCAATATCCCGCACCTTCAGAGGCTTGGTCAAAAATTCCCACGCGCCCGAACGCAGGGCAGCTTCGGCGGCGTCGCCGTCGCCGTGCCCGGTGATGATGACCACATCGGGCAGACCCGGCAAATGCGCAAAGTCGCCCTGCCACTCAAGCCCGCTGCCGTCGGGCAGCCAGACGTCAAGCAGCACCACGTCCACTCCCTTGCGGCCCATATCCAGCCCCTGACTGATGCTCTCCGCCAGCAAGACTTCATGGCCCATGCGGGTACACACCACTTCGACCATCGTGCGCATGAGAGCTTCGTCATCCACCACAAGAATACGGGCCATCAGCAGTCTCCCTTGCGGCCCGCCGGGGCCAAATCACATTCCGGGGCAGCAGTTTTGCCTGCCATAAAATCCGCATCAGGTTCCGCGCCCAAGGATTCATCCAGATACTCGTCCAGCATGGCCAGCGCTTCGTGCAAGGCACGCTGCATATGCGCCGCAGCCTGTTCCAGATCAGCCTCCTGCGCACTTTCAGTGTCGCCAGCCCGCGCGTGCAGCACATCAAAGCGCATGGTTCCGGCTGAATTTTTTACGGCATGCGCCAGACGCCGCAGATTGTAAGCATCGCCTGCGCTCAAGGCCGCCTCAAGGTGCGCGCCACGAGCCTGAAGATCTTTTCTCAAAACCTCGGCCAGCTGCACCAGCAGTTCATGGTCGTGGTCCAGCGCGGCAAGCGCTTCCTGCCTGTTCCAGGGCATGAGTGCCTCCTCTTGAGGCGAATTTGGAAAGGATACGGCGCATCCACGAGGAGCAGAACGTACGCTGGAGCAGCAATCCGCCTCGCAACGTGCGGGTATGGAACCAGCGGAAGGCACGTCTCCGCAAGGCATGCCGGACGCGCAAGGAGACGCTTGCCCACACACAGACGCGTTGTCTTGGCACGTATCTTCTTGGCACATACGATTCTGGCCCATACCGTCTCTTTCTCTGGCTGACAGCAATGAAGCCAGCTCCGTACGCAGGCTTGCAAAGGTAAGCGGCTTGAGCAAAACCATATCCGCCTGCAGATCTGCGCTGCGTTGCCTGTCTTCCGCATCGAGGGCGGCGGTATAGATAATGATTTTCTGCCGGGGCGAAGCAGCGGTATGTCCTGCACGCACGGCTTGCAAAACCTCCAGCCCGCCCATGTCGGGCATGCGCGCGTCAAGGATGACCATATCCCACGGGCCATCCTCCAGAGCGGCCAGAGCGCTTTTGCCGTCACGGGCCATACGCACGCAAGCGCCCTCTGCCCGCAGCATGTGCTCCATAATATATCGATTGGCCTCATTGTCTTCAGCCACAAGAATGCGGCAGCCCGCAAAGCAACCGTTTTGCGGAAAGGACGCCTGCGAGTTCGGAATTTCGTCAGCCTCGGGGCCAGCTTTCAGGCTAACCCTCAAACCTGGCTCCTGACCAAGCTCTTGAGCGGGCCGGCAATCTGCCACAGGGGCAACAGACGAGGCAGTACCGCCAACACTGTCGCAGGCCGGAGCCTGCGCACCGCCCGCATCCTGTTTGTCTGCAACATTTTCTGGCCCTTGCGGGCCGCAGCCGCCATTCTTTTTCTTCTGATCTGTCCAGCTTGGCAGTTGCAAGCAAAGTTCAAGGGTAAAACACGATCCGCACCCCGGCGAGGAAATCACGGTCACATCACCGCCCATGCGGCGGGCGATAGTGCGCGAGATATACAGGCCAAGGCCAGTGCCCGGAACGCTGGGATTATCGCTGCCACGCTGAAAGCTTTCGAATATGCGCTCGGCGTCTTCCTCGGGCAGCCCCGGCCCGGTATCCTGCACCATAATTTTAAGCCGCAGGGTGTCAGCCGCGCCCTGATTGATGCCCCCTGCCTTGCGTCCGGCAGGTTCCACACAAACGCGCACCCGCCCCAGCTCAGTAAATTTTACCGCATTGCTTACAAGGTTGCCCAAGGTCTGCCGCAGGCGAAAGCAGTCACCCACCACGGCATCCGGCAAATCCGGATTCACGTCCAGATCAATATCCAACCCCTTGGCTTCAGCCACTGGCCTGAAAAGCGCCATGCAGTCTTCAAGCGCGGCGCGCAAGGCAAAAGGGGCTGGCCGCAGTTGCAGGGCCCCCTGTTCCAGACTTGCGTGGTCTGTCACGTCACGCACCATTTCCAGCAGGGCGCTGCCCGCCTGGGAAAGATAGCGCAAGGCCTTTTTGCGGTCCTGCTCCTGCATGCCCTTTTGTTGCAGCAGTTCGCTCATGCCCAGTATGGCTGTCAGCGGGGTGCGCATATCATGACTCAGGCGGGCCATAAAAGCGCTCTTCATGCGGCTGGTTTCCTCTGCAAGCCAGCGGCGGCGCGTGAGATTGAGGGTCAGCCCCCCAATGGCAAGAACGCCCGTCAGCCCCAGCAGGGAGTATAACAGCTGCATGTTGCGCTGTTGCTGCTCCACATTATGCAGGTAAACGTCTGCATCCTGGCTGACGCTGATGCCCCCGAGCACCTCGCCCACCTTGCGTCCCAGATGACAACGCAGGCAGCTTTCCTGCGCCACAAGCACGCTGAGCAGGCGTAATTTCCCCTGCCCATCCTCCCCGGGAGCGCTGAAAACTTCCCGCGCCTCTTCCGTACACTGGCCGAGAGCGCCAGATTCCCAAGTATCAGCCTTGTTTTCCGGCCGCAGAGGCACGTTACTTATGATGCTGATTCCTATGCCAGGTTCCGAACTGCGTTCAGCCAGTTGACGGCTCATATACGCGGGATTCATGAGCACAAGCGTGCGGCCGTCTTCGGTGGCAAGAGTGCGTTCGCCCTCCGGCAGCCAGGGGTTAGGCTGGCCGTATTCGCTTTTCAGCACATACACACCGCCGTGGGTCGCATTCCAATTACGCGCATCCATAAGTTGTCGCGCAACGGTTGAAAGTCTGGTATGCTCCAACTCAAGTCTATGGGCTTCGTCAACCTGCGAGGCTTGCCGGTAGAGGGCAAGGGTGAGCACAAGCCAGAAAAAACAGGCCAGTAGAGGAATCCAGATAACCGGACCGTTTTTCTTCGCATCTGTAGATGTCATAGAAGCCTCATAGCGATAAATGAGACAAAAGCCCCATCTGTTGTCATATTTTTATGAATTTTGTCATCTTTATCTGGATTTTTCAATGCCGCTATTGGCCGCCTGATAAAAAAATCACACAACACTCACGTTTATCAAAGTTTTTTCTTTACAAAAATTTTCACATAAATGGTACAATTCTTGATGTTACAGGAATCATATTGTGCCGCCGTGGTGGCTGCGCAATGGACGGTCTGCCTGGACCAACGGCCGTCCGGCGATCCCCTTCGGGTTGCCAAAGCTCATGAAAAACAGGCTGCAAGGCCTGGCCGTGGGCGATACTACGTCCTGAAAATGTGGGTTTTCAGGACGCATCTGCACTAGGAGCGAGTGAAGGAGGCTCTATGGGTATACCCCGCAATGGACCCTGGCTGAAATGGCTGATGGGCGGCGTTGCGGCGGGAGTGGTGCTGATGGGAGTTCTGGCATATGCCATGACGACCACCGACCAGCGACCGTTCTGCGCCAGTTGTCACATCATGCAGGAGGCTGCCGTTACCCAGAAGATGGGCACGCACGCCAATCTTTCCTGCAATGATTGCCACGCCCCGCACAATCTTTTGGTCAAGTTGCCGTTCAAGGCAAAAGAAGGCCTGCGCGATGTGGTGGGCAACATTATGGGGCACGATATTCCGCGTCCCTTAAGTCTGCACACGCGTGACGTGGTAAACGCCAACTGCAAGGCGTGCCATGCCCAAACCAACATCAACGTGGCCAGCATGGACGCAAAGCCCTACTGTGTGGATTGCCACAGGGGCGTGGCCCACATGCGTATGAAGCCTATCAGTACAAGGACGGTAGCCTATGAATAAGCGAATTGTGACCACGGCCCTGGCTCTGGCCACGCTGCTGGGCGTTGCTTTGCTCAGCGGCTGTCAGGATGTATCCACCGAGCTGAAGGCCCCCAAATATAAAACGGGCATTCCTGAAACAGAACTCAAGATGTCGGCCTTCAAGGGCGCATTTCCCCAGCAGTATGCTTCGTATATGAAAAATAACGAAGACAAGGTCATGACCGACTATAAAGGGTCTGTGCCTTACCATAAAAATGACAATGTGAACCCCCTGCCCAAGGGCTTCAAACATGCTCAGCCCTACCTGAAAAATCTCTGGCTGGGCTATCCTTTCATGTATGAATACAATGAAACGCGTGGGCATACCTACGCCATTGACGACTTTGTAAATATTGACCGCATCAACCGTTTCGCGGCTGACGGCAAGGGCAACCTGCCCGCCACCTGCTGGAACTGCAAGACCCCCAAGATGATGGAATGGGTCGGCCAGTACGGCGATAAATTCTGGTCTATGGACGTCAATGAATTCCGCGCCAAAGACAAAATCAACGCTCATGAAGAAAGCATAAGCTGCGCCACCTGCCACGACCCCGGCACGATGGAGCTGCGCCTGTATTCCGAACCGCTCAAGGACTGGCTCAAGCGCAGCGGCAAGGACTGGCAGAAGATAAGCCGCAACGAAAAGCGCACTCTCGTCTGCGCCCAGTGCCATGTGGAATACTACTTCACCCACAAGGACAACGGCCCGGCTGCCAAGCCCGTATTCCCCTGGGATAACGGCTTCAACCCCGAAGACATGTATCAGTACTACAAGGGCCACGGAGCCAAGGACGCCGACGGCAAGCCCGGCCCCTTTGTTGACTGGGTACACGCTGCCTCCAAGGTACCCATGATCAAGATGCAGCACCCCGAGTACGAAACCTTCCAGGACGGTCCCCACGGCGCTGCCGGAGTTTCCTGCGTCGACTGCCACATGCAGTACGTGCGTGAAGACGGCAAGAAGATGACGAGCCACTGGATCACCTCGCCCATGAAGGACCCCGAAATGCGCGCCTGCCGCCAGTGCCATGCTGACAAGACCGGCGAATACCTGCGCCAGCGCGTGCTTAACACCCAGAAGAAGACCTACGACCAGCTGATCAAGGCACAGGAAATATCCGTCAAGGCTCATGAAGCCGTGCGTCTTGCCAATGCTTACGAAGGCCGCCGCGCGCCCAACTATGAAGCCCTTATGACTGAAGCGCGCGAAATGGTGCGCAAGGGCCAGTTGTTCTGGGACTACGTCTCCGCTGAAAATAGCGTGGGCTTCCATAACCCGACCAAGGCGCTCGACACGCTCATGACCAGTATGGAATGCAGCCAGAAGGCCGTTGATCTGGCCACCCAGGCCACGGAATTCGGCATCGCCCCCATGCTGGCTGGCGACATCAAGGAGATTGTGCCGCCCATTCTGAACATGAGCCGCAAGCTTCAGCAGGATCCCGAGTTCCTCAAGCAGAACCCCTGGACCAAGCTGCTGCCTGCGCTGCCCAAGGCTGAACAGGTATGGGAAGGGCAGGACCGCCTGACCTCCCAAGGCAGTCAGGGAAAGTAATTCCAGACCAGCCATAGCCCTCCACAGGCTCTGTCTGTAAAAGTCCGCCCGGGAACGCCAATGGCTTTCCCGGGCGGACCCTTTTATGCGCCGCACTTGATAGCGCACCGCATCTTTTCTACTATGCCTGCATACACGCCCGTAAAGCGGGCTCATGGCAACCCTCCACCGCAAGCACTCCCGCCGGAGACCGGACTGCGGGAGGCAAACGAGGCGAGAATGAAAAAAATTCTGGAGCCGGGCATTTCCGGCACGTCTGAAATTACTGTCAGCGAAGCCATGCTGGCCTGTCATGTTGGCAGCGGTCTGGTTGAGGTTTTTTCCACAGCCATGATGATAGCCCGGATGGAAGCCACCGCCGTGGCCGTCGTGCAGGATGTGCTGCCTGAAGGCATGACCACTGTGGGCACCAAGGTGGATGTGGCCCATGTAGCGGCAACACCCTGCGGCATGCAGGTGACGTTCACCGCGGAACTGACGGGCATGTCCTCCAACGGCAAGGGACTGACCTTCAAGGTAAGCGCCCGTGACGAAGTGGGCCTGATAGGCGAGGGCGTTCACGAACGCGTCGTGGTACATAAAGAAAAGTTTGAAAGCCGCACCCGCCACCGCAAGGACTGTGGCTGCTGATTTCTGGAGCAGATGAACATTGAAATGCTCTGGCAGGGCCATGCGAAAAACAGGCAAGCTAATCCGTAGGCTTTCGCCATAAAAATTGCTACTCTGAACGCGTTCGCACTTACGAACACAAGGAGAATCCTTATGAGCAATCTTACCTTTTTGGGTATTTCAGGCAGTTTGCGCCGCGCCTCCCGCAATACGGGTCTGCTGCGCTGCTGCGCCGCCCATCTTCCCGAGGGCGTCCGTATGGAGATCGCCAATATCTCCGCACTGCCCTTCTATAATGAAGATATTGAAAAACCGCAGGCCGCCAAAGACCTCATTGCGCAGGTCACTGCGGCAGACGCTCTTGTGCTGGCTTGCCCGGAGTACAACTACTCGCTGGCTCCTGCTCTGAAAAACGCGCTGGACTGGGTTTCGCGTGAGCCCAACCTCGGCCCGCTTTCGGGCAAGGCCGTTTGCATTGTGGGCGCCGGAGGCGGCATGGGCACCAGCCGTAGCCAGTACCATCTGCGTCAGGTTTGCGTGTATCTGAACCTGCATGTGCTGAACAAGCCCGAACTGTTCTCCAATGCCTTTACACCAAGCTTTGACGACCAGGGCAATGTGGTGGACGACGGCCTCGCCAAACAGACTGCCGAGGTCATGCAGGCTCTTGCCCAGTGGACCCGGCAACTGAAAAAATAGCCAGCATATTTGCAAAGCAACCCAAACGCTTGCTGCGTTTCGCTTGCGAAACGCGCGGCAGGTTGCGGCAATGCGGCACGGTTCGCATAGCCGACTGAAATGCATGATTTTCGCTGTGTACAGCCAGTGATTAAAAACCCGCTCCGGTATGCGCCGGAGCGGGTTTTCAATTTGCCCTTGCGGCAATGCAGGGCCAGGACGTGAAGACGTGGAGGACACGGATTATCTTGTAGAGGCGCTTTTCTGCTTATGGAAACTGCGACGCGCCCGGTGCGCCTGAAATTTATTTGCGGGTTGCTGCGGGCTGTGTTTCAACGTGTTGCCGCACCATGATGGATTTGGCCTCACTGCGCCGCAGGGCAATGGTAGCCTCGGCGCAACGCAGGGCCAGAGGATCCCTCAGCGGGGCATACCCTACCACTGAAACAGGCATGCCCGAACCGAGTCCCATGTCGCGAATTCTGCGGGCCAGTTCGCCCCTGGCATTGATGCTTACAATATACGCAGGCTCGCCAACCTTGAGGGCCGTGAGCGGAAAAACACTTTCGCGCTTGTCCATAAAAGCCTCACCAGCAGAAATTACAACTGAAAAACACTGCGACACAGCAACACGCCGTGCCTGCGGCCCGGGGCATTTCACCCCACACCGACAAGGCGGCCTTGTGCCTTGAACTCATCCGCCCATCATAAAAACAACTTTCATTTTCAATCTAGTCCAGAGGGCTATGGCCGTCAAGCTGGCATATAAGTATTTATCTCTGTTATTTCAAGATATAACAGAAATTATTTCTGCCTCGCCAAACCACTCCCTAGCCAGCCCCTCGACCACTGGAGCCAAGTCTGGCATGCTGGTTGTTCAAGTCAGCCAGCACCACTCCGCCACCAGTCTGTCCAATGTAATGGATACGGACGCAAGCGAACAAACTACGGCATTACCGCCAGGGCTGGCGGAGGTAATCAACATGAGCATGCTGCGAAAAGCTCTGGAACGGGGCCTCACCCCTGCCAATATAATCAGCTACGCCAGCCTTCAGGTGATGACGCGATGGGGACGCTTTTGGGGCACCCTGCGTCTGCGTTGCAAGGCCGCCCTTGTGGGCGTGCCCATTGGCGCAGGCGTTACTGCCCACGGCCCGGTGGGGCTCATGCGCTGGCCGGGCAGCCACATATCCATCGGGGATGAAACAAGCCTTATTTCATCCTGGCGGCGGGCCACGGCAGCGGCTCTGGCAACGCCTGTGCGCCTGCGTACCTTTGGCCCCGGCGCACGCATTGATATTGGCCCCGGCGCGCAACTCAGCGGCACGTCCATAACTGCCCGCTCCACCGCCATCAGCATCGGACGGCAGGTATTGATTGCGCCCAACTGCATCATTGTGGATTCAGACTTTCACGCCCATTGGCCGCCAGAAGCCCGCGCCACAGAACCGGGGATGGAAGGCGACAGGCCCGTGGCCATTGGCGACTACGCCTGGATTGGCCTCAACTGCATCATTCTCAAGGGCGTCACCATTGGCGAGGGAGCTATTATCGGTGCTGGCAGCGTGGTAACAAAAGACGTGCCGCCGCACAGCCTTGCTGCAGGGTCGCCGGCCCGTGTGCTGCGTTCTCTTGTTCCCACTGAAGACCGCGCCGCCGCGCCGCAATCCGCAGGGCAGGCAAGGCCTGCCGCGCAAACCGAAATCCCGCTCAGGAGAGACGCATAATGAGCGCTTCCCGCGTGGGAGCCTCTTGCATGGAAGTTTAAATGTCTGTCGGTTCCTATATTTCCGCCCTTCTGGCTTCGGAAAAGCTTGGCGGGCAAGTTACCTGCCACCGCCTGCTGCCCGCTGCCGAGCCTCAGTACGCTCAAACGCGCCTGCCCTGGCCCGCAGCCATCAGCCGTATTCTTGAGCAGCGCGGCATAGCCGGACTGTACAGCCATCAGGCGCTGGCCACGGACCACATACGGGCCGGGCACTCTATTGTTGCGGCCACGCCCACGGCCAGCGGCAAAAGCCTGATCTACAATCTGCCCGTGCTGGAACGCCACCTGCGCGACCCCGACGCACGCGCGCTCTATCTTTTTCCCCTCAAGGCGCTGGCGCAGGACCAGCTTGCCGCCTTCAACGCCCTTACGGCCACATGGCCCAAGGACGCCCGCCCCGCCGCAGCCCTGTACGACGGCGACACAACGGACCACTTTCGCCGCAAGATACGCCGTGACCCGCCCGCTGTGCTCATCAGCAATCCCGAGATGCTGCATCTGGGCATTTTGCCGCACCACGAGCAATGGGCAGCCTTTCTGGCGGGGCTCACGCATGTGGTGGTGGACGAGGCCCATACCTATCGCGGGGTGTTTGGCGCGCATATGGCGCAGGTATTCCGTCGGCTCAACCGTCTGGCAGGGCGCTACGGCGCAAAGCCCGTTTATGTGCTGTGCACTGCCACCGTGGGCAATCCCGGTGAACTGGGGGCCGCGCTTACGGGCACGGCGTATCCTGTGGCGGAAGAGAACATTGTGTCTGTCGCTACTAGTGGCGCGACAGCTAGCGATCAAGGTGATAGCACCGCTGGCGCCGTTGTCAGCAACACCACCAGCATCTCCGCAGCCGCCCCGGTGTTCCAGACCACAAACCCTGCCGCGCCGCCGCCTGTTGTCATCGACAAATCCGGCGCACCGCAAGGCCCAAGACATTTTGTGTTCCTCAACCCGGAACAAAGCCCGGCCACGGCGGCCATTGACCTGCTCAAGGCAGCACTGGCGCGCAATCTGCGCACCATTGTTTACTGCCGTTCGCGCCGCATGACCGAGCTTATCAGCCTGTGGGCCGGGCAATCCGGCTCTTTTGCCAGCCGCATTTCAGCTTACCGGGCGGGCTTTCTGCCTGAAGAACGCCGCAGCATTGAATCACGCATGGCCAGCGGCGATCTGCTGGCTGTTGTGAGCACCAGCGCCCTTGAGCTGGGCATCGACATCGGCGGTCTGGATGTCTGCATTCTGGTGGGCTATCCGGGTACGGTTATGGCAACCTTGCAGCGCGGTGGCCGCGTGGGCCGGGCGCAGCAGGAATCTGCCGTTATCGTGGTGGCGGGTGAAGACGCGCTGGACCAGTATTTTGCCAGAAATCCCGAAGATTTTTTCAGCCGCCCGCCGGAAAAGGCCGTGGTCAATCCCGACAACGAGGTCATTCTGGCGCGCCATCTGGAATGCGCCGCCGCAGAAATGCCCCTGCGCCTTGGCGAAGCCATGCTGGCAAGTCCGGCGGCGCTGGCCGCAGCGCGGCAGCTCAACAGCCAGGGTCTGCTGCTGCAGTCGGCAGACGGCAAACAATTGGTGGCCTCGCGCAAGCGGCCCCAGCGGCATGTGGATTTGCGCGGCACAGGGCAGACCTTCAGCATTGAGGACGAACAGGGACACATCATCGGCTCTGTGGACGGCTTTCGCGCATGGCGCGAGACGCATCCCGGAGCGGTCTACCTGCACCGGGGCCGCAGCTACATCATTGAAGATATGGACCCGGCACGCGCCCGCATTATGGCCAAGGAGGCCAAGGTGGGCTGGTTTACCCGCACCCGGGGGCAAAAAGCCACAGACATTCTTGAAGAAACCGAACGCATGTCTTTGGGGCGCACCCTTGTGTGCCGGGGGCGGCTGCGCATCATTGATACGGTGACGGGCTATGAAAAGCGCTCCACCTCGGGCAACCGCCTGCTGACCATCACGCCGCTGGACGCGCCGCCGCAGGTTTTTGAAACCGAGGGCCTGTGGTTTGTCATTCCCGACAATATCCGCGCAGAGATGGAAGACAACTTCATGCACTTTATGGGCGGCATTCACGCTCTGGAGCATGCGGCCATCGGCATGCTGCCCCTGCTCATCATGGCCGACCGCAACGACTTTGGCGGCATATCCACCCCCATGCACGCGCAACTGGGGCTGCCCGCTGTTTTTATTTACGATGGCCTGCCCGGCGGCGCTGGCCTGACGCGGCAGGCATTTGGCGATGCCCGCGCCCTGCTGGAAGCCACCTATAAAACCGTGGCTGCCTGCCCCTGTGAAGACGGCTGCCCCTCCTGCGTGCATTCGCCCAAGTGCGGCTCGAGCAACCGCCCCATCGACAAAAGGGCGGCTCTGGAGTTGTTGCGCCAACTGCTGGCCTCGGGCAATGAGGGCAATTTGTTGCACGAAAAGCTGACCATAAGCCCACCCCCGCCACGCCCGGAACTTGAGTTTGTGGCAGCAACGGCTATGACGGACACAGACTCCACGTTTGAACCCGCTGACCCGCACCGCTTTGCGGCAGCGTCCGCAAACACTGCCCGCCCTGCCTTTGCGAACGGCCCGGCAACCAGTGGCGCGGCTACTAGGGGCACAGCCAGCGCACCGCCACACGCTGCGGAGTATACTACTGGACATGCGACTGGGCATGTAACGGGCCACGCTACAGCGCACGGCGCAAATGCCACGCCCGCCAGCCCTGATGGAGGTTCCCCCATGACAGACCTGCAAAGTCACATAGCCATGCCCCCGCCAGAACATTTTGTGGTTTTTGACGTGGAAACACGCCGTTCCGCCGCCGAGGTGGGCGGCTGGCACAAGGCTGGCGATATGGGTGTGAGCGTGGCCGTGGCCTATGACAGCCGCGCTGACGATTTTTTCAGCTATACGCAGGATGAGCTGCCCGCCCTGTTTGAACGCATGCGGGCATCCGGCCTGGTGGTGGGCTTCAACAGTCTGCGCTTTGACTATGCAGTGCTGGCGCCTTTTGCGCCCTTTGACCTGCACCGTCTGCCAAGCCTCGACATCCTGCAGCGCATCAAAGATCGCCTGAGCTACCGCATCTCACTGGACAATCTGGGGCAGGCCACCCTTGAGGCACCCAAGAGTGCCGACGGCCTGCAAGCCCTGCGCTGGTGGAAGGAAGGCAAGATGGACGAAATCGCTGCCTACTGCCGCATGGACGTGGACCTGACCCGCCGCCTCTACCTCTACGGTCTGGAGCACGGCCATTTGCTGTTCACCAACAAGGCAGGGTCGCGCGTGCGCGTGCCTGTGGATCTGCGCCCCCCGCAGGCCAGATAGCCGGGCCTGCCAGCACACTGCAGCAATAGAACAGACCCTATTTTTTTCAAACTTACTATGCGCTAATATTAAGAACGCACGGATAAAGAATCTCCTGAAAACTCGCAGTTATTTCGTTTGGCTGCGTTTCCATAAACAAAATATTTTTCCCATAACCACAAAGGGATTTTTATGAAACCGCAAGACGTCACCAATACTCCGGGCGAGCACGCTATTTTCATGATTTTCGGTTTGCAGGACGGCGATGAAGCTCTGGCAAAAGTAAAAGACCTGTGCGCCGACTTTACCGCTGTTGCCAGAAGCATGCGCACCCGGCTGCCAGATTCGGCAATCAGCTGCATCATGGGCTTCGGCGCTGAAGCCTGGAGCAAGCTTTTTCCGAAACGCGGCAAGCCAAAAGAGCTTGAAGTATTCAAAGAAATCAAAGGCAGCAAATACACCGCAGTTTCCACGCCGGGTGATATTTTCCTTCATATTCGCGCGGCGCGGCTCGACGTGTGCCTTGAAGCGGCGACCATTATCAGCTCCAAGCTTCACGGTGCGGTGTATCCCATTGATGAGGTGCAGGGCTTTCGCTATTTCGATGGGCGCGCCATAATCGGTTTTGTTGACGGCACTGAAAACCCTGAAGATGAAGCACGGCTGGCATCAGCCGCCATAGGCGTGGATGACGCTGATTTTGCGGGCGGCAGCTACGCTTTTGTGCAAAAGTATCTGCATGACATGAATGCCTGGAATGCCCTTTCCACTGAAGAACAGGAAAAAGCCATTGGCAGACGGAAGTTCAACGATGTTGAACTCAGCGACGAGGAAAAGCCCGAAAACGCACATAATGCCGTTACAAATATTGAAGACGAAGACGGTAATGAACTGAAAATAGTGCGGGCGAATATGGCCTTCGCCAACCCCGCCAAGGGCGAATTCGGCACCTATTTTATCGGCTATGCCGGTAAATTTTCCACCACGCGCAAGATGCTTGAAAACATGTTCATAGGTGAGCCCATCGGCAACACCGACCGGCTGCTGGATTTCAGCACCGCGGCAACGGGCACGTTATTTTTCGTTCCTTCCGCGGATCTGCTTGAAGAACTTGGTGAAGACTAAAGCTGATTACGTTTGAGAATGCACTTTTTCAAAGTTAATACATGCTAGCTACAGCGTTCGTCGGTACAAACACATAGCCGTGCTGGCCTCGCCTGCATACCTGGCAGCTTTACTTCTGGTGCATTCGACCGCACGCCAAACAAAACAAAAACCCCGGCAATACCGGGGTTTTTGTTTGTGCAATCTTTGAAAAGCTGAAGCGGCGCAGACCTATTTGAGCTTTTTGATGGTTTTTTCCATACCCTCTGGCAAGGGATAGCAATGCTCCTCACCGGGAAAGGCTCCGGCGCGTACTTCACGGGTATAGCCCTCAATGGCGTCACGCAAGGCTTTGTCCACCGAGCCGAAGTATTTGACAAACCGCGGCAGCGGGCGGGTATTGAGGCCAGTCATGTCCTGCCAGACCAGCACCTGCCCGTCACATTCCGCGCCTGCGCCTATGCCGATGACAGGTATGGCAAGCTCCTTGGTAACACGGGCGGCCAGAGCCGCTGGCACGCATTCCAGCACCACGGCAAAGGCTCCGGCGTCCTGAAGGGCGCGGGCGTCGTCCAGCAGTTTTTGGGCTGCGCTGGGCGTCTTGCCCTGCATCTTGAAGCCGCCAAAAGCGTTTACAGACTGGGGCGTGAGGCCCAGATGCCCCATGACGGGAATGGACGCCCGCACAAGTGCCTTGACCACATCGCAAAATTCCGCGCCGCCCTCAAGCTTGACGGCCTGGGCATGGCCTTCGCACACCAGCCTGCCAGCATTGCGCACGGCTTCGTCCACGCTTGTGTGATAGCTCATGTAAGGCATGTCACAAATAACAAGGGCCTGTTCCGCAGCGCGCGCCACGGCGGCGCAATGGCGGATCATGTCGTCCATTGTGACGCTGAGTGTATCGTCGTGTCCCAGCATGACCATGCCCAGCGAGTCTCCCACCAAAAGGGCATTGACCCCGGCGGCGTCCATAACGCGGGCCGTGCTGTAGTCATAGGCTGTAAGCACTACAAGCTTGTCTTGCCCCTTGGCAGCGCGAAATGTGACCACAGTGTTCTTCATGATAAATGCTCCTTGATAAAACCGTGCGGGCAGATGCCGGGGAAAACTGCTACGCCAGCCCAGACTGTATTATTCCGGGCAAGGCCGATTGTTGGCGTTATGGGCCAGCCCCATAAGCAGATGCGTCAGCTTGGCCGCCGTGAAATCACAATGGTGCAGGCCCGCAATAGGCGCAAGCTCCACCACGTCCAGGCCCACGACCTGCCTGCCTTCCACGCAACGCTCAAGAATGAACTGGGCTTCGCGCCAGTTTATGCCGCCGGGTGACGGTGTACCTGTGGCGGGCATAAGGGAAGCGTCAAAAGCGTCGACATCAAAGGTGATATAGATGCGCCGAGGAAAATCCTCGGGAAAAGGCAGTTCGGGCAGGCCCACTCGGGACATGAAATAGGCGTCGTAGTGCGTGACGTTGTGGGCCTTGCGCACCTCGGCCTCTTCACGGCTAAAGTCGCGCACGCCGAACTGTACCAGCGGCAGGCCCAGGTCAGCCACCGCGCGGTGCATAACGCAGGCATGCGAGTATGGGCTGCCTTCATAGCTTGCACGCAAGTCGGCATGGGCGTCAAACTGCACAATACCGAAGGGCTCGCCCGTGTTTTGGGCATGCTTTGCCAAAGCGCGCAACGCGCCAAGGCTTACGGTGTGCTCGCCGCCAAGCAGCACGGGCATGGCCTTGCAGGAAAGGGCGTGGGCAGTGGCCGCCTCAATGCGGTCAAGGGTGGCCTCAATGGGACCGCGACAGTCCACAGGCGGGGCAGTATAAAAACCTGACTCGCCAGGAGTGTGCCCGCATTCCCAGGCTTCAAGCTGCTGCGAGGCCGTGAGCAGAGCCTCTGGGCCGTGGGCTGTGCCCCCGCCGTAGGAAACGCTCTGCTCCAGCGGAACAGGAATGATATGAAAGGCGGCCTGATCTGGCCGAACCGGGCTGTATTCCGATGCAAGAAAATGCTGCATGACTATCCTCATGACTGCGTGGATGAACCAAATAAAACGGCCCGCTTGGGGAGGCAGGCCGTCTTATTTGGAGGAGGCTGTCAGCAAAAGAAAGGAAGGTACTTTCTATTGTGCAATGGCCGTGCCAAATAAAACCCAAGAATTATTCTCTTTAATATTCTGTAATTATTGAAAATATATTTCAGGAACAAATCCTGTTTAGTTTAAAAACTTATACCTCGTCAGCTGGCGCCCTTGCTGCGGGGGTATCGCTGTACAAAAAATTATCTTCTGCCGCAAGCCACCCTTCTAGGCAGAGGCATATTTGAAATGGTTTGCATTTCTGCACGGCGTGCAGTCCGGCATTACCCTTCCAACAGAATTTACGCGCCAGCCATACAATCTCGCACCAACAACAGCAGGAACCCATGCAGCGCGGTGCGGCGCACGTATCAGGCAAAGGGGACTGACAGATTTTCAGCAGTTTTTCAAGGGACTGGCAGATTATCAGGCGAATCGGGGTACCCGCCGCCCATTTGCCTGAAAGACTGTTTCGGGCAAATGGGCGGCGGGTACAAAGATTACTGTACGGTTTCCTTGCCGCTTGCGGCAGGCGAACCCTGAATGCTGAGGCTCAGCTTTTCAGCCAGTTCGCGGGCTCCGGGGCTCTGACGCCATTCGTCAAACAGCTTGCGCCATGCGCCGAATTCCGTGAAGCCACGGTCAAGCTGGTCTTCATGCATCTGTAACCAGGTGTTGAAAAGCTGCATCTGCACCTGAAAAGTAGAGCTGTTAAAAATCATTGCCGCGCTGTCGCGGGCAATGCTTTTGCCTTCAACATGGGTGGCCACAAAGTTACAGATGGCGCGCTGCGACATTTCAAACGTCACTTCCTTGCCATTCATTTCGTCGGCCAGAGGCAGCAGATGAGGATACAGCTCGGCAATGCGTTCCATCCCCTTGACCGGCACGGCCATAAACAGCGGCGCTTCGCCATCCACCGGAGCGGCTTCGGGCTTTTCGCTGATAAAATAGAAGCGCAACCAGTTTTCAAACATTACCGATTCAATCATTGCGGCGACAGCGCTCTGGAATTGGCTCTGTGGTTCAGGCATGGAAACTCCTTAATTTTTTTGATGGCCCGGTATAGTCAGGCCCGATTCTCTACCAGAACGTGACCAAATCAACTTTGCAGCAATGCGCCTTACAAAGCTGGCACTCAGCCGGAAAACAAAACGCAGTCTGGCACAGCCAAAGGCCGAAAACATTTGTTACGGCCCCCGCTAGAGCGTTTCAAGGTTGAAATGCTCTGGTGCCCGCCGTGGAGGCGTAAGCGCTATTTATTAGCGCGGTGAAACGCCGTAACGAGCATGTCTTTAACTTCGAGAATATAAATTCTTAAAGTTAATCTGCACTAGGGAAAAATATCGCAAGCGTTTTTATATGTACTATCGGGTGCAGCCCGCGTCAATGCGAATCGCCGCAAAGCCCGGCCAAACCTCAATTCTCCGGCTGTTTCGCGGCGGCCAAACGCTCACGCCGCTGGCGCAGGGCCTTGTTGCCCATAAGGCTCAGAACCAGGGTGGCGGTTCCTGTCACGGCGCAAACTACGCCCAGAGGCACGGCGGTTTCCGGTCCGGCCAAGCCCACAAGAGGGGAAGAAAAAGCCCCAAAAATAAACGCCGCCACGCCAATCACGCCGGAAGCAGCGCCCGCGCCCACATCCTGCGCGGCAATGCCCAGCGTAAAGCTGGTAGCAAAGGTCACACCCTGAAGGGTTATCATGCAGTACAGGGCCGCAATCAGGGGCCAGGGCGAAGCCGGACGCACAAGGGTCACCGCCAGCACTATCAGGCAGGCTATCCAGCGCAAAACATTGCCCGCCACAAGCAGCTTTTCTTCTTTGACCCTGCGGGCCAGACGCCCGGTGATTACGGCCATCAGGGAAAGGCTGAGGGCATTTGCCCCAAAAATCATTGCGTAGGCCGTGTGGGAAAAGCCGTACATATCCTGAAAAATAAAGGGCGAGGCCGCCACATAGCCGAAAAATCCCGCCATGGTGAAGCCCTGCACGCCTGCAAAGCACATGAAGGCCTTTTCCTTGAACAACTTGCCAGTATAGCGCAAAGCGGCGAACACGCCGCCGGGCCTGCGCGTTTCAGGCAACAGGGTTTCCGGCATCCGCCACGCGCACAGGCACACAAGCAGCAGGCCAAAGCCCGTCAGAAAAACAAAAACCGCGTGCCACCCGCCCAGAATTGCCAGCCCGCCGCCCAACAGCGGAGCCACAATGGGGGCCACGCTTTGAATGGCAATAAGAACAGCCATAAAGCTGGTCAGCTCCGGCCCGCGAAAAAGGTCGCAGGCAATGGCGCGTGAAAGCACTACCCCGCCAGCTCCGCTAAGGCCCTGCGCAAAACGCAGGGCAATAAAGCTTTCGCCCGACGTGGCGCGCGCACAAAAAAACGACGCCAGCGTAAAGAAGGCCAGAGCCAGCAGCAAGGGGCCACGCCGCCCGTGACTGTCTGAAATGGGGCCGATAAACACCTGTCCAATAGCCATGCCCAGAAGAAATGCGGTGATGGTGATCTGGGTTGTCGCCGTTGAAATGGACAAATCCCCGGCAATCTGGGGCAGGCTGGGCAAGTAGGTGTCTATGCTCAGGGGACCGAAGGCTCCCAGCATGGCGAGCAGCAGTGCAAAAAAAAGTCTGCGAGATCGGCTTAACCGGACGCCTGGGCCTACAACAACATCATTCTTGAAACTCATGCAGTACTATTCCTTGATTTTACGGGATACTCCGCCCGCTTGGCCGTAAAGTCAAGTTTGCGCCCTGGCGGGTATTTGCCCGCAGGGCACTCTGGCGGGCCGAAAAGCCTTGTGCTAGGGTCGCGCTATGATTGATTACGCACAAGCGCTCAACGAAGCCCAGTATCAGGCAGCCACCAGCGGCGATGGCCCCGTGCTGGTGGTGGCCGGCGCGGGCAGCGGCAAAACCCGCACCATTGTTTACCGTCTGGCCTGGCTGGCTGAAAACGGCATCTCGCCAGACGCCATGCTGCTGCTCACCTTTACCCGCAAAGCCGCGCAGGAAATGCTGCACCGCGCGGGCATGCTGCTGAACCAGGGGCTTACTGGCGTACAGGGCGGAACTTTTCACGCATTTTCTTTCAGCGTGCTGCGCCGCTGGAAGCCCGCATGGCTTGCCGACCGTCCCTTTACGGTTATGGACGCAGCCGACATCACGGCGGCGGTCAAACACTGCAAGGATGACCTCAAGCTGGGCAGGGGCGACAAGTCCTTTCCCAAAACGCAAACCGTGGTGGGCCTGCTCAGCAAGTCCCGCAACAAGGAACTGCCGCTGGATGAGGTGCTCAGGCGCGAGGCCTTTCACCTGCTGCCCCACGCCGACAGCCTGACCCGCCTTGGCGATGCCTACGATTCTTACAGGCGCGAAAAAGGTCTCATGGATTATGACGACCTGCTTTTTGAACTTGAAGCCCTGCTGCGCAACAATGAAATGGCCGCCGCCAGCCTGCGCCAGCGCTTCAGCCATATTCTTGTGGACGAGTATCAGGACACCAACCTGGTGCAGGCCCGCATAGTGCGCCTGCTGGCCGGGCCGGAAGACGGCCCCCCCGGCAACGTTATGGCTGTGGGCGACGAAGCGCAGTCCATCTACGCCTTCCGTGGGGCCAATGTTCGCAACATTCTGGATTTCCCCAAATTTTTTCCGGGTACCACGGTCATTCGTCTGGAAGAGAACTACCGCTCCACCAAGCCCGTGCTGGATGTGGCCAACAGTTTGCTGGCCCATGCGGCGGAGTCCTTTCACAAAAATCTCTTTACCCGCAAGGAAGGCGGGGAACTGGTGCGTCTGGTGACGCCCATGAGCGACGCCAGCCAGGCCAAAATTGTGGTGCGCCGTATTGAAGAACTGCTGCGCGACCACATGCCGCATGAAATAGCGGTGCTCTTTCGCGCGGGATTCCACTCCTACAATCTTGAAATGGCGCTCAATCAGGCTGGCATCGGCTTTCGCAAATACGGCGGCCTGCGCTATACCGAGGCTGCCCACGTCAAGGATGTCATGGCCTACGCCCGGCTACTGCTCAACCCGCTGGACCTGCCCGCCTTTGCCCGCGTGGCCGCGCAGCACAGCGGCATCGGCCCCAAGACGGTGGAAAAGCTCTATGCCGTTGCCCGCAGCGGCGACGCTGCCTCCACGGAAAAAGCCTTTGGGCGCCATACGGGTTTTCTGGAAGACATGCGCTTTATCAATGATCTGCGCACGCGTCCCATGTCGCCTTCATCCACGCTGGCCGCAGTGCTTGAGCACTACCGCCCGCGTCTGGAAACCCTGTACCCCGAAGACTGGCCACGCCGCCAGCAAGGGCTTGAAGAAATCATACAGATGGCTTCGGGCTACATACACCTTGATCTTTTTCTGGCCGATCTGGCGCTGGAATCGCCCGAAGAAGACGAAAACGACACCGAGGGCAAGATCACCCTTTCCACCGTGCATTCGGCCAAGGGGCTGGAATGGAACGCCGTGTGCATCATTGACCTTGTTGAAGACCGTTTTCCCTCACGGCACGCCCTTGCCAGACCGGAAGATTTTGAAGAAGAGCGCCGCCTCATGTATGTGGCCTGCACCCGCGCCCGGCAGAACCTTGATCTTTACGCCCCGGCGTCACTGTACAACCGGGCAGAGCGCGGCAGCCAGCATGTAAACCAGAGCCCCTTTGTGCGCGAACTGGCCCCAAACCTCGTGGAAGAATGGATCGAGGGCTTTGGCGGCATTCTTTCACGCCGTGCGGCAGGAAGCTCAGGAGGCGCGCAGCCCTCGTATCAGGCCCGGTTCCAGGCGCGGCCCCTGGCCCGCCCGCAGGCCACGCCGGATTATGCCGCCTTCGATGACTGCCAGCTGCCAGCGGAACAGGAAAAAACCTCGCCGGGCCAGAGCTTCTCGCAATCGCGCAACTTTGCGCCCTCGCCTGCCCCCGCAGGCAGCGGCGCAACCCCAACCGGAAGTACTGGCGGCGAGATCAAGGGCGACGCCGCCCAGGGGCAGCTTTGTTACTGCACCCACCGCATCTTCGGACGTGGCAAGATTATCAAGCACCTGTCGCCCGAAAAGGTGCAGGTGAACTTTCCCGGCTTCGGCCTCAAGGTCATTTTGAGCGAATATCTGCTCATGGAGAATTGATATGGCTCCGGCCTCCTCCACCAGCGGCTCCGCTGCACCGCTATCGGAAGACCGCATTCTTGCCTGTCTGGCGGGATATTTTCCCCAGACGCACCCCTCGCTGCTATTGGGCAGGGGCGACGACTGCGCTGTGCTCAAGGCCGGGCGGCCTCTCTGCGTGAGCAGCGATCTTTTTTTGGAAGACATCCATTTTCGCCAATCCTACTTCACGCCCGAGGATATGGGCTACAAGGCGCTGGCCGCCAATGTCAGCGATCTTGCGGGGTGCGGCGCGCGGCCCTTGGGCTTTACGCTTTGCCTTGGCCTGCCCGCATGGGCAGATATGGACTGGCTTAACAGGTTTTTCAGCGGCATGGCCGAAGTGGCTGGCCTGCACCGTATGGCGCTGGCTGGCGGCGACCTGTCGCGCAGCGAAAAACTGCATGTTTCCATAACTGTGTGGGGCGAACCGGCTGATCCCGGCCATTTTCTTGTGCGCGGCGGCAGCATGCCCGGCGACGTTCTTTTTGTGGTCGGCTCTCTGGGTCTGGCCCGCGTGGGGCTGAACAGACTGGAAGCGCAAGGCCGTCAGGCCCTGAACGAGTGGCCCGCCGCATGCGCTGCCCATTTGCGCCCAGTGCCGCAAGTGGACGCTGGCCTCATGCTGGCGCGGGCAGGCTACAATGCGCGCCCCCCGGCCCTTATGGACCTTTCAGACGGCATCATGCGCGATCTGCCGCGCCTGCTGGGCCTTACGGGTGAACTCAGCGTCACCTGCCCGGAAAAGTGCACTGGCCTTGGCGCGGAAATCGTGCTGCCGCAAGGCCGCCTGCATCCCGAGCTTTTGCGCTACGCCGCCGAAACTGGTAAAAATCCCGTGCACGAGGCCTTGCTGGGCGGTGAGGACTATGCCCTGCTCGGCTCCTGCGCACCTGACATGCTGCCGCCCCTGCATGCGGCCATTCCCGGCCTCTTCAGCATTGGCGTGGTTACGGCTGGCGGGGGCATAGAGTGCAACAACGCCCCGCTGGACAGCCTTGGCGGCGGCTTTGACCACTTTGACGCCGGGCAGGATGCCTGACATGCGCGCCCATATCGGCGTTGTGACCTGGAACCGTCAGGATCTCACCCGGCTGTGCCTCACAAGCCTGCTTGCGCAAACGCCGCCCGGCTACAGCCTTACAGTGGTGGACAACGGCAGCACCGACGGCACCCCCCTGTATCTGAAAGAGTTGGCCGACGCCCATCCGCACATGCGCTTGCGCCTGCTCAAGCGCAATATGGGCGTGGCCGTGGCCTCCAATCTGGCCTGGGAAGACGCAAACGGCGCAGACTATTTTGTCAAGCTGGATAATGACGTTGAAATCCGCGACCCGCACTGGCTTGAGCGCCTCATGGGCATGCTCGCCGCCGATGAACGTGTGGGCATGGCAGGATACCGCCTTTGCCCCTGGCATGAAGGCACGCCCATACAGTTGGCCGACACCACGCCTGCCCTCAGCGTGGCATGCTGCAACGGGGCCTGCGCATGTATTCCCCGCGCCGTGCACGAGAAACTGGGTTTCTGGAACGAAGGCTATGGCCGCTACGGCTACGAAGATCTGGAATACAGCTGGCGCGCGCGACGGGCGGGCTATCTGCTGGCCTACGCGCTTCATGAAGACGCTGTGCGCCACCTGGGCGCGGAACCGGAATGGCGCGACCCCGACATTGAAAGCGGCAAGCTTTCCAGCCGCACGGCAGCCCTTTCAGGAACCAAGGCATACCTCATGTATCTGCTGCTGTTTGAACAGGGCATCATTCCACTTAAAGTCGACCGCAAATATCTGCCCGTTGAAGGGCCGGACGGGCTGAGCTTCAGCCTCAACCCAAAGCACAAAGCTCTTCAACGCCTGCTCACCCACCTGGTGCAGACTGTAGAAACCAGCCAGATCGGCGACATTTCACAGCTGGACCTGCGCGCGTGGCAGAAAAAAGGAATACCCTCATGACCGAACCCAGGCACAGCGTGGACAAAACCATTCTACCTTTCGTAGCCGAAGAGCTGATGCCGCGCGTGGCGGAAGACATGCGCAGCGTCTGCCGCGATGCGTGGGAACAGGGCTTGCTCTCCGGTTGTAACGGCAATGCCAGTTGCCGCCTGCCTGCGCCGTATGACACTATTGTGTGCCTCACCCGCAGCGGTGCGGCCAAGGGCCGCCTCGCCCCGCAGGACTGCTGCCTTGTGGACCTGCACAGCGCCACGCCCCTGTATGGCGGCCCGGCGTCCACCGAATCCGGCATGCATCTTGCCATTTACCGGGCAAAGCCCCACTGCAAGGCCATTCTGCATACGCATCCGCGCCGCCTGCTGGCCCTGAGCCTGCGGCTTGAATCAGGTCAGTCCGGCGACCAGAAGGGCGGGCTGCCAGACGGCCTGCCAAACGTTCTGAAGGACTTTTTGCGGCTTCCCCTCTTTGAAGCAGACGTTTGGCGCGCCCGTCTGGGTTTTGCCCCTGCCCTGCCTCCCGGAACCACGGAACTGGCCGATGCCGTGGCCAAGGCAAGCCTGGAACATCCGGCAGTCTGGATGTCCGGGCACGGCTTGTGCGGTACCGGGGAAAGTCTGGCAGAAGCCCTTTGCCTGACCGAGGAACTGGAGCATCTGGCCGCCATTCAGCTTTTGAGCATGAGTTGAACGCAGGCCGTTTGCGTATCCGCCCTTACAGCAGACTAATTTGAACGGCTTCACATTCTAAAGCTGTTATTCCGCCGAAAATTGTAGCCTCGGCGGAATTCACGCCGCAATGCGCCACGCAGCACTCTTGTGCAGTGGTAGCGCATTTAAGCTTTAGACGGCTTTGAGGGACAACACCCTGTTCTAACAACTCTCCCCACTATCACGCTCCAATATCCCTATTTGTTGCCAGAAAGCGCTTCGAAACTCCCAGTTTGAAGCGGGAGTCACTAGCAACGCCTTTCAGACACCACACTGCCGCAAAGTAAATCCGCTCTAACCGTAGCTGTAAGTAGCAAGCTGAAGGTATGAATCAAGGGGTCTTTGTGGCGTTTTCTGAACACATCGTAACACGATTATAAAAATCGTGTTTTTCAGCTTGCCAAATCCACATGCCACATGTAGCATCTTTTTAAAGTTCGTAACACATCATTCTATGCCGAACCTCAACCCGGAGTGCCCCCCATGACCCTTTTGCAGCAGATAGGCCATAAGGCAAAACCCTTTCTTGGCGGTCTGGCTCTTACGGCTCTTCTTGGTGCGGCCTTGCCCGCCGCAGCACACGAATTCATTCTCAAGCCCGACACTGTAACGCCGCCCGCCGGGCAAAAAACCCGGGTGCAGGCGCAGGCTTCACACGTTTTCATGATTAGCGAAGAAGCGGAAAATCCCGCGACCGTGCGCCTGCAAGTTCTGCAAAATGGCAAAGCCTCTTCCGTAAATCTGAGCGAAGACGCTGCCCTTGCCGCTCTTGTGGGCGATATTGCGCTGGCAGACACGGCCCCGGCCCTGCTGGTGGGGCACCGCCTGCCCCAGATATGGAGCGAAACCACCGAAGGCGTGCTTGAAGGCAACCGCGCGCAACTTGAAGCCCAGGGCAAGAAAGTTCGCTCTGTAGGCAAGTACGAAAAATTCGCCAAAACCCTGCTCAATCCTGCAGCAACCGACAGCCTGTACAAGACGCCTCAAAATCAGATGCTTGAAATTGTTCTGCTGGACAATCCCGCAACCGTGAAGCCGGGCGGCACAATGAACGTGCAGGTTCTGCTGCGCGGCAAGCCGCTGGCTGGCGCTGCAGTGGGTCTGACCCACGATGGATTCAGCAAGGAAGAAGATACCTACAAAACTACCGCCACCACGGATGCCCAGGGCAAAGCCTCGTTTACCGTGGACAAGCCCGCCTTGTGGATGGTTCGCACCGCCACGGCTGAAAAAACCCCGGGAACTGACGCAGACGAACACCATCTGCGGGCAACCTACGTTTTTCCTGTCCGGTAGAGCATTTTGCACGCAAATCCTTGCAGGACAGCTAATTTCATTAGCAAACTGCTCTAGCGAGGCAGATCGTCAGTGAGAATCATTGTGTCCTCAAAAACATGCAGCGTCTTTCTGCTCTGTGCCTGTCTTTTACTGGCAGGCGCGGGGCAAGTTTCAGCACACGCTTTGCGGGCTGTGGAAATTCCACAAGATAACGCCATTGTCGTGCAGTTTGCCTATTCCACGGGTGAAGTGCCAGCCTACGCGAAAGTGGAAGTTTACAGCCCGGATGATGCAGCCCTGGAGTTCCAGAATGGCCGAACCGATGCCCAGGGACGCTTCGCCTTTGTGCCTAATGCCCCAGGCCAATGGCGGGTGATTATGGCCGACAATATGGGCCACAGGGTAGAGCACGAGACTACGGTGGTCCATAGCGGCGGCACCGCACCCACGGCTGGTGCCGCCGCAGACGCGTGGGGAGGTTTTTCCACCCCCTTGCGGGCCTTGCTGGGCATCAGCCTGTTGCTGAACATAGGAACAGTTTCCGCGCTGTGGCGCCGACGCCGCAAGGCCTAAGCCCAGGTTGGCAGCGCGGACAGAGGCCCGCCCATATGGGCGGGCCTCAATTTTTACGGAACACATAATGGCAACCCGCGCATGCCGGGCAATGCACATGTGCCATCCCTGCAAAATCCAAAAAAAGCTCCAAAGCAACTGGCTCCAAAAACAGACAAAGCGGCCCCCTTCATGCGTGAAAAGGGCCGCTTTCGTGAGCATCAAAACCATATTTACAGTCAGCCATCAGGCTGCGCCGTCACGAGACGAACTTACTTGTTATCTCTGCAAGAACGGTCCGTTACGCGGGGAGTAATTCTTTGACACCCCACCACCGTAAAAGCCGAAGCTCAATGCAGAGACCGTTGAAAAGCCCTCGCGGCAACACTGTTTAGGCTGGCGAGCATTCCATATCTGCGGTCACATGCACGGTCTCTCCCACAATGAGTGAGGGAACGCCCTTGCCGACATTGAACTCGCTTCTCTTTATGTCGCCCCACACCTTGAAGGCGCGTGTGGGCTTTTCATTCATGGGGTTGGTTACCACTTCGCTGGCGCGGAAGTTGAAGGTCGCTTCCTTTGCCACACCACGGATGGTCAGGGTGCCGGTGATCTTGCCCTCCCCGTTGGATTCAAGATGCACCCGGCTGCTTTCAAAGGTGATGACGGGATGCACGGCAGCCTCAAAAAAGTCGGGGCTGCGCAAATGTTCGTCACGCGCGTCCACATCTGTATCAATGCTGGCTACCTGGGCAGCCATGCTGAACTTGGCGTCGGAAAGATCATCCTTGCCGATCTGGGCAGTAACCACAAAGTCGGCAAATCTGCCTGTCACGTCAGTAATGGTGATATGTCTGACTACAAAACCAAGGCGGGAATGGGCCGGATCATTATTCCATGTGGTCATGGTATTCTCCTTGTTTTTCAGCCGTCTCTATGCACAATACATAGCTACCTTTTCATGCGGGGCAAGCCCTTGAGGCAATCTGGCAGAGATTTTTTTCTGACAAAGGCGTCTGTTACAGCGCTAGATCAGGATTTGCGTGTTTTTCTGAATGAGATCGCGCGGCAACAGGCAGTACGTCCGCACAGACCGGCGTTCATTTGAGCCTGTTGTTCGCAAACGCTTTTTTCACTATCTCTGCGTTGAACTTCGCTTTTTAAGCAAGAGTGCCACAAAAAAGACACTCCCGCGAAAGGCTTCGTTCTTCCAGACATAACAAGAAAATGCATCTCTTGCCCACGCTGCCACAGTAAGCGCATTCTCCGGTAAAACGCCAGCCTTGAAATGCAGGGCAATTTCTGGCGGCAGCCGTTAGCCTAAAAAACGCCGGGCAGGCCGTTGTCCCGCAGGGCGGCGTCACAGGAGCCAATGTGATAGCAGGTATGGCTGGCCAGCATGGCTATGGCTGCTCCAAAAGCCACATCGCGCCCGATTTTTTTGCTCAGTACTGTATGCACCTTGACAAGATCGCTGTCGGAAAGACCGTCCAGCCAGCCGTCTACGGCGACGCGCACGGCTTCGGCATAATCACGCATGGTGTCTTTGCTTATAACGCAGGAACCCTGCACCTTGAGCATAAGCGTGGCCATGTCGCAGGGGGCTGGCAGCGGCTCTTCATTTTCGGCAAGCGTAAAAAAATTCAGCACCGCAAGAACATGCGCAACCTGCTGCCAAAAAGGCCAACCGCCGCGTGTTTCATTCCAGACTTTGTCGGGGCAGGTATCAATAAGTTGGGTCAAAAGGTTCCAGGAATGGCGATAAGGAGCCTGAATTGCATTGGTAATATCGCGAGACATGAATTTCTCCTTTGGGCATATTTGCATTGAAAATGCACATCGTGAACACAGTGGCAAAATTCGTTGCGTTCTCGTGGCCGCACAGACTGTGCGGTTGCGCTGGAAGCGCGAACATTTTGCACTTGAAATCGCCGCGTTACGGCGGGAAAAGCTCGCCCATGTCCGTTTACGGCAAGAATTTGCCTGCGAATTCTTGCGGAGCAATTGACGTATTCCATGCGTGAATTGCCCTTGCCGCCAGCATAACCAAAGCCCCCGCCTTGTGCAAAGCGGGGGCTTGAGATCAAATCAGCCGATTGTCAATTAGCGACAATACATTACGAAATTTGTGCCAGTTATCGGCGCCAGATTTATTCGAAACGGCTGGAGCCAGTGATGAGCACCATATCCACGGGCACGTTTTCGTGCATGCCCATGCTCTTGGTTTTCACCTTGGCGATCTTTTCCACAATGTCCATACCTTCGGTCACGCGGCCAAAGGCGCAATAGCCCCATCCGTCAAGGGTGGGAGAACTGTGGTCAAGAAAAGCGTTGTCCACCAGATTGATGAAAAACTGCGCCGTGGCACTGTGCGGGTCACGGGTGCGGGCCATAGCAATGGTGCCGCGTTCGTTTTTCACGCCGTTGTCAGCCTCGTTGGCCACAGGTTCGCGGGTGGCTTTTTCGTCCATACGCGCGCCAAGACCGCCGCCCTGGATCATGAAACCGGGGATCACGCGGTGGAAGATGGTGTTGTTGTAAAAACCCTCATCCACATATTGCAAAAAATTGGCAACGGTTTTCGGGGCCTTGTCGGGGAAGAGCTCGATCAAAATGTCGCCGGACGTGGTTTCCAGCAAAACCGTGGGATTTTCAGCCATGATAGCTCCTTTAGTGGTGATGGCCCGCACCCCGGAAAAAACCGGAGGAGCGTCCTGAGCCGGAATATAGGGTATGCCCCGAAAGATGACAATGCCTGCCGCTGGGTATAGATTAGCCTTCATGCCCCAAACACGCAAAAAACTCCCCAATGGCGTCTCAAAAAAAGACGCCAGCGCCGGACAGCCTGCCAGCCTTTTGCCGGGTTTTGAAGAATCCTGCCTGCCAGCAACGGCTGACACGGTGCGCCATCTGACGCCGGGCGATCATATCCCCGGCCTGCAAAAAGCCCTGCTCGACTGGTTTGCCGTACACCAGCGCGCCCTGCCCTGGCGTGTCAGCTACACGCCCTATGAAGTCTGGATTTCAGAAGTCATGTTGCAGCAAACGCAAATGGAGCGCGGCGTCAGCTATTTTTTGCGCTGGATGCAACGCTTCCCCGATGTCGCCACACTGGCGGCGGCGCATGAAGAAGACGTGCTGCTTTTGTGGGAAGGCCTGGGCTACTATTCGCGCGCGCGCCACATCCTTGCCGCTGCCCGCAAGATAATGGCTGAACACGGCGGCGTTTTTCCCTCGGATCTGGCTTCCATCCGCGCACTTCCCGGCGTGGGGCCATACACGGCAGGAGCTATTGCCAGCATAGCCTTTGGCGAAAAGCTGCCCTGTGTGGACGCCAATGTGGAGCGCGTCATTTCCCGCATTTTTGATGTGGACAGCCCGGTGAAGCAGGAACCTGCGGCGGGCGTGATCCACCGTTGGGCATTGAAGCTTGTTCCAGAGGGAAAATCCCGCGAGCACAATCAGGCCATGATGGAGCTGGGTGCCCTTGTTTGCCGAAAAAAACCGCTTTGCGGGGCATGCCCCCTGGCAGCCTTCTGCATCAGCCATCATCTTGGCATCGCCGACCAGCGCCCCGTACCGGGCAAGCGCGCTGTCATAAAGCCCGTTAACGCAGTCACGGGCGTGCTGCGTATCGGCAAAAACATTTTTGTGCAAAAACGCCCGCCATCCGGCGTATGGGGAAACCTGTGGGAATTCCCCGGCGGCAGGGTTGAACCGGGCGAAAGCCCCGAACAGGCCTCGGTTCGGGAATTTATGGAAGAAACGGGATTCGAGGTGCGCGTAACAGCCAATTATGGCGTCATACGCCACGGCTACACCACCTATCGGCTCACCCTGCACTGCTTTGGGCTTGAGCTGATGAATCCCTGCGGCGGCGCTGAAGCCGAAAAATATTCTGAAGCCTGCCCGCCCCCGCTGCAACTGACCGCAGCCCAGCAATATAAGTGGACCACCCCGGAAGAACTGGAGAATTTGGCCATGCCCGCTGCCCACCGCAAGCTGGCAGACAGCCTGTTCAACAAGCCTGCTGCAACGTCAGATGAGCCCGCCTCCGCAACAGTGCGTCAAGCGCGCCTGACTGAATAGTATAATACATGAAAAATAATGGTATTTTTCTCTTGCATTTTCTATATAATATTTCTTATTATTAAGTAGAGAGTTGAGGATGTCCTGCATAAGGCAGGCATGAGGCAAGAGCAAAAATCTGCATCTGACGAAACACCAAAAGTTTTGGCAGACAGCATACCCGAAAGTGCGGACCATACGCCGTCCTTCGCCCATTCCTTGCGCACATTGCTGCGCCTTCTGGGCAGGCCGGTGTCTCTACCCCTTTTGCTCAGCGGCATACGCGGCGGCCCAAGCTCAGATTCACCTTCGGCCTGCCTGCGCTCCGCCAAGCGGTATGGTCTTGACGCGTGCATCGCGCACCGCAAAAGCCTCAACAACATCTCCTCTCTGGTTCTGCCCTGCATTCTGCTGCTGAAACACGGCCAAAGTTGTGTTTTGCTGAAACAGGATTCGGCGGCAAACACTGCGGAAGTCATTTTTCCCGAAGGTTCTGAAAATCCCAAAAGCGTAAACCGGCAGGAACTGGAAGAAGAATACGTGGGATACGCGGTGTTTGGCAGCCTTACCGGCAAGCTGGACGCCCGCGCCCGCGTGGCCCTGCCTGTGACAAAGCGCTGGTTCTGGGATGTCATTGCCCACTACATGCCTTTATACAAACACGTCATTATTGCCACCATTCTCATCAATTTTCTGGGCATAGCGGGTTCGCTTTTCGCGATGAACGTTTATGACCGCGTGGTGCCCAACCAGGCCGAAGAAACCTTGTGGGTACTGGCGTCAGGCGTTTTGTTCGCCTATGTGGTGGATTTCATTCTGCGCAATGTGCGCGGCTATTTTGTGGATCTGGCCGGACGCAATGCGGATGTGGTGCTGTCCAGCAAGCTCATGAGCAAGGTGCTCTCCCTGCGCATGGACGCAAAGCCCGATTCAACGGGAGCGCTTGTCAACAACCTGAGCGGATTCGAATCGCTGCGGGATTTTTTCAGCTCGGGCAGTCTGGTCGTTTTGGCCGACCTGCCCTTTCTTATTATCTTTCTCAGCCTCATATTTCTTATCGGCGGCCCCATTGTGTTCGTGCCGCTGACAGCTGTTCCGCTTATGGTGGGTATAGGACTTTTGCTGCAAATGGGCGCGCGGCGCTTCGCCGCCACCAACTACATGCTGAATATGCAAAAGAACGCCCTGCTGACTGAAATCGTGCACGGGCTTGAAACCGTCAAAACCAGCCGGGCAGAAAGCCGCCTGCTTCATCTTTGGGAGCAGATCTGCGACGCCTCGGCTGAAACATCCCGCATTTCCCGGCGTTACGCCACCCTGACCCTCAGCGTTTCAAGCGGTCTCAGCCAGCTTGTGTCTGTCGGGGTTATTGTGTGGGGCGTGTACCGCATCATGGACGGCGCGATGACGATGGGCGGCCTTATTGCCTGCAACATTCTGGCAGGGCGGGCAATGGCCCCGCTGATGCAGCTGGCGGGCATGATTTCGCGCCTGCACCAGTCGCGCATGGCCCTCGCAGCGCTGAACTCCATTATGGAGCTGCCCACTGAAGACCCCGCTGAAACAGACAAGACAGACTTTGGCCTGCTGCAACCCGCGTTTACATTCGAGCATGTGGGATTCAGCTATCCGGGGGCCAAGCACAATTCATTGTCGGACGTGAGCTTTACCATACGCCCTCACGAAAAAGTGGGCATCATCGGGCGCATGGGTTCCGGCAAATCAACTGTGGGCCGCCTCATGACAGGGCTTTACACGCCGCAGGAAGGAGCCGTGCGCTTTGGAGGCGTGGACCTGCGGCAGATGGACGCCGCCAATCTGCGTGGCCGCATAGGCTATCTGCCACAGGATGTGACGCTGTTTTACGGCACCATACGCGACAATATCGCTCTGGATGATCCCGGCATCGAAGACCAGCGGGTGCTGCGCGCCGCCTATCAGGCGGGAGCCACAGAATTTATCCGCACGCTGCCCGGCGGGCTGGGCGCTCCGGTAGGTGAACAGGGATTTGCCATTTCCGGGGGACAGCGCCAATCCGTAGCGCTGGCACGCGCGCTGCTGCACGACCCGGAAGTGCTCATTCTTGATGAACCCACAAGCAATATGGACAAGGCTACCGAGAGCCTGCTGCGCACGCGCCTTGCCAAACTGGTGGAAGGCAAGACTCTTGTTCTCATCACGCACAGGGCCAGCCTGCTGGCCCTGGTGAACCGTCTCATCATTATTGATAATGGCCGCGTGGTGGCTGACGGCCCGCGTGACGAAGTGCTGGAAGCCATAAGCAGTCAAAAATCTCAAAAGCACAAATCTTCCGCCTCCGCAAAGAACGACCGCAACCATGCGGAGAAAGCGGATAAAAATACAGGGCAAACCGCAGGTGAAGGTAAAAAAACCAGTGTTGAAAAACTGGCGCCAACATCACCAACTGCGCCACCTGAAGATTCTTTTAAAGGTGGCATCCGGGGGGCAGCATGAGTGCTCTTTTGAATTTCTGGCGGCGTTTGTTCGGCTTGCCTCCTGCACACGAGGAGGAGCATCTGCCCTATATGAACAAGGTGGACGCCGCCTTGCAGCGCAAAGGCAAATTTGAGGCCGTTTTTCTTTCCATCGGCACGGCCTTTCTTATTGCCATTCTGCTTGTCTGGGCGGCCTGGGCCTCCATTGATGAAGTCACACGCGGGCAGGGGCAGGTGGTGGCCGCCAGCGGCACTCAGGTCATACAAAATCTTGAAGGCGGCATCCTGCGCGATGTGCTGGTGCGCGAGGGGCAAGTGGTTGAAAAAGAGCAGCCTCTGGCCCGGCTCGACAATATGGGCGCGGCCAGCCAATACACCGACGCCCTGACCAAGGCGCTGGAAAACCGGGTGGCCCTCATACGCCTTGAAGCGGAAAAGAATGGAACCGTCCCTGTTTTTGACGCGGAGCTGGTGGCCGCGGCCCCGCAAATAGTGGCTGACCAGGAAGAAATGTACACCAGCCGCCGCGACAGATTTCTTTCTGAAATGGCCATGCTGACTTCGCAACACAAGCAGCGCCTCAGGGATGTGGACGAACAGCGCGGACGCAAAATTCAGCTTATTCATAATCTTGCCCTGGCTGAAGAACGCCGCGACATAGCCAAACCGCTAGAGGCGCGCAAGCTCTACCCCAGAGTGGAGTATCTGGATCTGGAACAGCGCGTTGTGACTCTGCGTGGCGATGTTGAAGCTGTTTCCTCCGCGGCAGGCAAAGCTGAAGAGGCCGCGCTGGAAGTCGAACGCAAGCTGCTTCTGCACAAGGCCGAATACGATGCCGAAATCACCGCAGAAATCAACAAGCGCCGCACAGAACTGACCTCGCTTCAAGCCCTGCTTTCAGCCGGGGGCGACCGCGTGACCCGAACCGAATTGCGCGCTCCGGTGCGGGGCACGGTAAAAAGAGTCATCATCAACACACTTGGCGGCGTGGTGCGTTCCGGCGAACCCATCATGGAGATCGTTCCTCTGGGCGACACCCTGCTGGTAGAGGCCCGCATACGCCCTGCCGACATCGCATTTATCCACGCAGAGCAGCGGGCCATCGTCAAAATTTCTGCCTACGATTTTTCCATCTATGGCGGCCTTGAGGCTGTAGTGGAGCAAATCAGCGCCGACACCATCGAGGACAAAAGGAGCGATTTTTTTTATCTGGTCAAATTGCGCACCAGAAAAAACGAAATCGTCTACCGAAACGAACACCTGCCCATCATCCCCGGCATGGTGGCCGTAGTTGAAATCATTTCCGGGAAAAAAACCGTGCTGGATTATCTGCTCAAACCCCTGCTCAAGGCGCAACAAAACGCCATGAGAGAACGCTAATCTCGTGAGGCGCACATGTCTGCACCCCATATCTTATACATGCCCCCGGCAGGGCACGCAGCTGTGCTCAAAGGCCTTTCACACCAGTCCCGAATTGAACTGAATTTTTCAATGCATGCCCTTTTTGTGGGGGTGAAAGGCAGTGATCTTGTCTTTTCACGCAATGACGGTTCCCGGCTGGTTCTCGAAGGCTACCTGAGCCCCATAGCATCACTCACCGTACAGCCTGCCGCCGCACCAGGTGCGGCCCCTGCCGTTGCGGCGCTGCTGGCAGCCGAGCCTCCCGCCATTATCATCAATGGCAGAGAAATGTCGCCCGCGCATTTTTTTTCCTCCCTTGGCGAAGAGGGCATGCCGCAGCCGGAGACGCCTGCCACCCGCGATGCTGCTTATCGTGACCACAAGCACGGGGATCTTCATGAAGGCATAGACGCTCTGGGCGGGCTGCTTCATGAAGAGGAATGGGCAAGAGGCGCCAGAGCAAAAGCTGATGACGATGAGGGCGTACTGCAAAATGCGCTTCAGGCCGATGCCAATGGCATACTTTCAGGCCTTGACGGTATCGGCAACGGACAAGGCGGCACAGGTTCTGGACCCGGCGGGCCAGGAGGCCCAGGCACCGGGCCCGGCACAGGACCCGGAACTGGCCCGGGAACTGGACCAGGCACAGGGCCCGGAACTGGTCCGGGCGGGCCGGGCAATACAGGCCCCAATGTTGTCGCCGCCCATGCCAGCATGACGGAAGACGACACTGACGTAAACGGCCAGATTCCCACTCCGCATGATGCGAGCACAGGACAAAATCTTTCTTTTGTGCCCCAAACCGGAATTTTGGGCCTCTATGGCAGCTTCAGCGTGGATGCCAATGGCGTTTACTCGTATCAGCTGAACAACACCCTGCCCAACGTGCAAGGTCTTGGCGTTGGTCAAACGCTTACAGAAACGTTCACCTACACGGTGGACGACGGCCAGGGCGGTACCATCGCCAATACGGTCACCATCACTATCAATGGGCTTAACGATGCGCCAACCGTCGCCTCTGCCGCCACCTCCATAGCCGAAGATCAGAACAATACCACGGGTATTTTGCCAACCCCGCAGGACATCGACGTCAGCGATTCACCGCAGTATCTGACTCAGACAAACACGGCAGGGCTCTACGGCAACCTCACCCTCAACGCCGACGGAACCTTTACCTACACGCTGGACAACAACCTTTCTGTTGTCCAACAGCTTGGCTCAACTGATTTTCTTACGGAAACGTTCAACTATACCGTAGACGACGGCAACGGCGGCACGGCTTCGGGCAGCCTTGTCATTACCATTTATGGCACCAATGACGTTCCAACGGTTATGGCCGCCACGGCAATGGTGGATGAAGACGGCCCGGTGCTCACAGGCGTGCTGCCTACCCCGCACGATGTGGATGCAGGCGACACGCCGCAATTCATACCGCAAGCAGGTAGCGTAGGGGCATACGGGGTTCTTACCGTCGATGCCCAGGGCAACTACAGCTATGCCCTGGATAATACGCGGCCAGAAATTCAGGCACTCAGCCTTGGCGATACTCTTACAGAACAGTTTACTTTCACTGTCACAGACGGCCAAAGTCAGGTCAGCAAAACACTGACAATCACCATCAACGGTACCAATGACACACCCACCGTGGCAGCCTCTTCAGCCTCCCTGACCGAACATCAAGGGCTTATCGGGGGCACCTTGCCCACCCCGTATGACGTGGACGCCAACGACACCCTCAACTTTTATGAGCAGCACAATACGCCAGGGCAGTACGGCAACCTCAGCGTGGACGCCGCCGGAAACTACACCTACGTTTTGGACTATGCCGCGCCCGGCCTGCAAAACCTGGCCGATGGACAGCAACTGACCGATGTTTTTACCTATACCGTGTATGACGGCCACGGCGGCACGGCCACCAACTCCATCACCATCACCATCAATGGCGTTAACGACGCGCCACAGGTCAGCGCGGCAACGGCGTCCATTAATGAAGATCAACCCGGCATCAGCGGCACCCTGCCTGCCCCCACGGATGTGGACGCAGGCGACAGTGCCCAGTTTGTGCCCCAGGCCAATACACCCGGGCTTTACGGTACCTTTACCCTGCAAGCTGACGGCAGCTACAGCTACACGCTGAACAACGCCCTGCCCGAGGTACAACAACTAGGTGTGGGCAGCCAGCTTACGGAAACGGTTACCTATACTGTCGTGGACCAGCACGGCGCAACAGGGTCCAACACGCTTACCATCACCATCAACGGCACAAACGATGCCCCGCAGATCAGCGCAGCGGCGGCAGACGTAAATGAAGATCAGGCCAGCGTCAGCGGCACCCTGCCTTCTCCCACAGATGTTGACGCCGGAGACAGCGTCCAGTTTGTAGCGCAGGCTAATACTCCGGGCACATACGGCATCTTCGCGCTGCAACCAGACGGCAGCTACAGCTACACGCTGAACAACGCCCTGCCTGCGGTACAGCAGCTGGGCGAAGGCGACGAGCTTACGGAAACCTTTACCTACACGGTCACGGACCAGCACGGAGCCACCGCTTCCAACACCATCACCATCACCATCCACGGCACCAACGATGCCCCGGTGGTCGGCCCGGCTGTAGCGTCCATAAATGAAGATCAGCCCAGCGTCAGCGGCATCTTGCCGAACCCAACGGATGTTGATGCCGGTGACAGCCCGCACTACGTCGCCCAAACCAATACCGCTGGCCTTTATGGCACCTTTACCCTGCAAGCGGACGGCAGCTACAGCTACACGCTGAACAACGCCCTGCCCGAGGTGCAACAACTGGGTGTGGGCAGCCAGCTTACGGAAACAGTTACCTATACTGTCGTGGACCAGCACGGCGCAACGGCATCCAATACACTCACCATAACCATCAACGGAACCAACGATGCCCCGCAGATTAACGCGGCCAGCATGGCTATCAGTGAGGATGAGGCCAGCGTCAGCGGTACACTGCCTGCTCCCACAGATGTTGACGCCGGAGACAGCGTCCAGTTTGTAGCGCAGGCTAATACTCCGGGCACATACGGCGTCTTCGCGCTGCAACCAGACGGCAGCTACAGCTACACGCTGAACAACGCCCTGCCTGCGGTACAGCAGCTGGGCGAAGGCGATGAGCTTACGGAAACCTTTACCTACACGGTCACGGACCAGCACGGAGCCACCGCTTCCAACACCATCACCATCACCATCCACGGCACCAACGATGCCCCGGAGGTCGGCCCGGCTGTAGCCGCCATTAACGAAGACGACATCAGCATCAGCGGTATTCTGCCTGCCCCTACGGATGTTGATGCCGGTGACAGCCCGCACTACGTCGCCCAAACCAATGCCGCTGGTCTATACGGAACCTTCACCTTGCAAGCGGACGGCAGCTACAGCTACACGCTGAACAATGCCCTGCCCGCCGTACAACAGCTGGGCGTTGGGCAACAGCTCACAGAAACCATCACATACACCGTTTCAGACGGACATGGCGACACAGCCACCAACACGCTTACCATCACGATCAACGGCACCAATGATGCCCCACAGGTCACAGCGGCTACGGCGTCCATAAATGAAGACGAAGCCAGCATCAGCGGAACCCTGCCTGCCCCCACGGATGTGGACACAGGAGACAGCATCCAGTTTGTGCCCCTGACCGATGCGCCCGGCATGTACGGCAGTTTCACCCTGCAACCTGATGGCAGCTACAGCTACACGCTGAACAATGCCCTGCCTGCAGTGCAACAGCTGGGCGTGGGCGCGCAGCTTACGGAAACGTTCACATACACAGCTACAGACCAGCACGGCGCAACGGGTTCCAACACCATCACCATTACCATCAATGGAACCAACGACGCCCCGCAGGTCAGCGCAGACAGCAGAATCATCGCTGCGGGTGCGCCAAGCGTTACCGGAAACCTGCCAACTCCTGTGGACCCGGACACAGGAGATGTGGTGGAGTTTGTACCGAAGACGAACTTCGGCCTGTACGGCCTGTTTACCCAAGCCGAGGGCGCATTTGCATATATACTCAACAACCATCTGGCTGTGGTGCAAAAACTGGGCGTTGGCGACCAGCTTACTGAAGTGTTTACATACACCGTGGTGGATCAGCACGGCGCAACGGCCTCCAATACCATTACCATTACCATCAACGGCACCAACGATGCACCGCAGGTTGGCGCAGCCGTGGCATCAATTGATGAAGATCAGCCAAGCGTCAGCGGAACCCTGCCTGCCCCCACGGATATAGACACGGGCGACAGCGCCCAGTTTGTGCCGCAAACCAATGCGCCGGGCCTCTACGGCACCTTTACCCTGCAAGCGGACGGCAGCTACGCCTACAATCTCAACAATGCCCTGGCAACAGTGCAGCAGTTGGGCGTGGGCGCACAGCTTACGGAAACATTCACCTACACCGTCACTGACCAGCACGGCGCTACGGCGTCCAATACCATTACCATCACCATCAACGGCACCAACGATACTCCGCAGGTTGGCACGGCAGTGGCGGCTATCAGTGAAGATCAGCCAAGCGTCAGCGGCACCTTGCAAGCCCCCACGGATATAGACACGGGCGACAGCGCCCAGTATGTGCCGCAAACCAATACATCTGGACTGTACGGCACCTTTAGCCTGCAAGCGGACGGCAGCTATGCCTATAGTCTCAACAATGCCCTGGCAGCAGTGCAGCAGTTGGGCATGGGCGCGCAGCTTACGGAAACATTCACCTACACCGTCACGGACCAGCACGGCGCTACAGCGTCCAATACCATCACCATCACCATCAACGGCACCAACGACGCACCGCAGGTCAGCTCGGCAGTGGCGTCCATAAATGAAGATCAGCCGAGCGTCAGCGGCACCCTGCCCATACCTACAGATGTGGACGCTGGCGACAGCCTTCAGTTTGTTGCGCAGGCCAGCACCCCGGGGCTTTACGGTACGTTTACCCTGCAAGCTGACGGCAGCTATGCCTATAATCTCAACAATGCCCTGGCAGCAGTGCAGCAGTTGGGCGTGGGCGCACAGCTTACAGAAACGTTCACCTACACCGTCACTGACCAGCACGGCGCTACAGCGTCCAATACCATCACCATCACAATCAACGGCACCAACGACGCACCGCAGGTCAGCTCGGCAGTGGCGTCCATAAATGAAGATCAGCCAAACGTCAGCGGTAGCCTGCCTGCACCCACGGATGTGGACGCTGGCGACAGCGCCCAGTTTGTACCGCAAACCAATGCTCCCGGTCTCTACGGTACCTTTACCCTGCAAGCTGACGGCAGCTACGCCTACAACCTCAACAATGCGCTGGCAGCAGTACAGCAGCTCGGCGTGGGCGCGCAGCTTACAGAAACATTCACCTACACGGTCACGGACCAGCACGGCGCTACGGCGTCCAATACCATCACCATCACCATCAACGGCACCAACGACGCCCCGCAGGTCAGCTCGGCGGTGGCGTCCATAAATGAAGACCAGCCAAGCGTCAGCGGTAACCTGCCTGCACCCACGGATGTGGACACGGGCGACAGTGTTCAGTTTACGGCACAGGCCAACACCCCCGGACTCTACGGCACTTTTACCCTGCAAACTGACGGCAGCTATGCATACAGCCTCAACAATGCCCTGGCAGCAGTGCAACAGCTCGGCGTAGGCGCACAACTTACGGAAACGTTCACCTACACCGTCACGGACCAGCACGGCGCTACAGCGTCCAATATCATCACCATCACCATCAACGGCACCAACGACGCCCCGCAGGTTGGCTCGGCGGTGGCGTCCATAAATGAAGATCAGGCCAGCGTCAGTGGTACCCTGCCACCCCCCACAGACACAGATGTGGGCGATATTGTGCAGTATGCGCCGCAGACCAATGCTCCCGGCCTCTACGGCACCTTTACACTGCAAGCTGACGGCAGCTATGCCTACAACCTCAACAATGCGTTGGCAACAGTACAGCAGCTGGGCGTGGGCGCGCAGCTTACAGAAACATTCACCTACACGGTCACGGACCAGCACGGCGCTACAGCGTCCAATACCATCACAATCACCATCAACGGCACTAACGACGCCCCGCAGGTCAGCTCGGCGGTGGCGTCCATAAATGAAGACCAGCCAAGCGTCAGCGGCGCCCTGCCCATACCTACAGATGTGGACACGGGCGACAGCGTTCAGTTTACGGCACAGGCCAACACCCCGGGACTCTACGGCACCTTTACACTGCAAGCTGACGGCAGCTATGCCTACAGCCTCAACAATGCGCTGGCAGCAGTCCAGCAGCTCGGCGTAGGCGCGCAGCTTACGGAAACGTTCACCTACACCGTCACGGACCAGCACGGCGCTACAGCGTCCAATACCATCACCATCACCATCAACGGCACCAATGACGCCCCGCAGGTCAGCTCGGCAGTGGCGTCCATCAATGAAGATCAGCCAAGCGTCAGTGGCACCCTGCCACCCCCCACAGACACAGATGTGGGTGACAGCGTTCAATTTACGGCTCAGGCCAACACCCCGGGACTCTACGGCACCTTTACACTGCAAGCTGACGGCAGCTACGCCTACAACCTCAACAACGCCCTGGCAGCAGTGCAGCAGCTGGGCGTGGGCGCGCAGCTTACGGAAACGTTCACCTACACCGTCACGGACCAGCACGGCGCTACAGCGTCCAATACCATCACCATCACCATCAACGGCACCAACGACGCCCCGCAGGTCAGCTCGGCGGTGGCGTCCATAAATGAAGACCAGCCAAGCGTCAGCGGTAACCTGCCTGCCCCCACGGATGTGGACACGGGTGACAGTGTTCAGTTTACGGCACAGGCCAACACCCCCGGACTCTACGGCACTTTTACCCTGCAAACTGACGGCAGCTATGCCTACAGCCTCAACAATGCATTGCCCGTGGTCCAACAGCTGGGGGCCGGCGCGCAGCTTACGGAAACGTTCACCTACACGGTTACGGACCAGCACGGCGCTACAGCGTCCAATACCATCACCATCACCATCAACGGCACTAACGACGCGCCACAGGTCGCCTCTGCCACGGCGTCCATCAATGAAGATCAAGCCAGCGTCAGCGGCAACCTGCCTGTCCCCACAGACATAGATGTGGGCGATGTTCCACAGTATGTACCCCAGACAAACCCTGGCCTGTACGGCACCTTTACCCTGCAAGCAGACGGCAGCTACGCCTATAGCCTTAATAATGCCCTGCCCGTGGTGCAGCAACTTGGCGAAGGCGCGCAGCTCACGGAAACGTTCACCTACACGGTTTCAGACGGGCACGGCGGCACAGCCACAAACACCCTCACTGTAACCATAAACGGCACCAACGACGCGCCCCAGGTCAGCGCAAGCTTTGCCTTTATTCAAAAAGATGAGGCAGACATACTCGGCACCCTGCCTGTTCCCACAGATATTGATAGCGGCGACACCGTACTCTATGTGGCGCAGACAAATTCCGGCCTGTACGGCACATTTACCCTGCAAACGGACGGCAGCTATGCCTACACCCTTAACAATGCCCTGCCCGTTGTGCAGTCATTAACCGCAGGCCAGCAGGTTACAGAAACTTTTACCTATACCGTCACAGACCAGCACGGCGCTACCGCATCCAATATCATTACCATCACGGTTCGCGGCACCAATGGCTCGCCACAGGTCAGCGCCGCCACTGCTTCCATTAATGAAGACGATGCCAGCGTCAGCGGCATCTTGCCCGCGCCCACAGATATGGACCCCGGCAACACTGCCGAATATGTGACGCAGACCAATATTTCCGGCCAGTACGGCACATTTACCCTGCAAAATGACGGCAGTTACACCTACACGCTCAACAATGCCCTGTCCGCCATACAGCAGTTGGGGGTCGGGCACCAGTTGAGTGAAACTTTTTCGTTCACGGTGGTGGATCAAAACGGGCTGACTGCGTCCAACGTACTGACTATCACCATCAACGGCACCAACGACGCGCCCCAGGTCAGCGCCGCCAGCACATCCATTTACGAGGATGCAGCCAGCGTCAGTGGCGTTTTGCCCGCAGCCTCCGATGTGGATGTGGGCGACATTACCCAGTATGTGCCCCAAGCCAGTACGCCGGGACTCTACGGTTCCTTTACCTTGCAAGCCGACGGCAACTATACCTATACGCTCAACAATGCTCTGGCGGCGGTGCAACAACTGGGCGTGGGTGCGCAACTTACGGAAACGTTTACCTACACTGCCACAGACCAGCATGGGGCAACGTCTTCAAACACCATCACCATCACCATTCACGGCACCAACGATGCGCCGCAGGTCACCGCAGCCGTGGCTTCCATCAATGAAGACCATGCCAGCGTCAGCGGCACACTGCCCGTTCCCACGGACATCGACCTTGGCGATACCCCGGCCTATGTGCCCCAAACTGCCGCGCTGGGCCTCTATGGCTCCTTTACCCTGCAAGCCAACGGCAATTATACCTATGCCCTCAACAATGCTCTTGCAGCTGTACAGCAGCTGGGCGTGGGCGCGCAACTCACGGAAACATTCACCTACACCGTGTCAGACGGGCGCGGCGGCACGGCAACAAACACCATCACCATCACCATTCACGGCACCAACGACGCCCCGCAGGTCAGCGCGGCCGTGGCGTCCATCAATGAAGACCAGGCCAGCATCAGCGGCACACTGCCCGTTCCCACGGATATCGACGTCGGCGACATCCCGGCCTATACACCCCAGACCAACGCAGCGGGGCTCTACGGCTCCTTTACCTTGCAAGCCAACGGCAATTATACCTATGCCCTCAACAATGCTCTTGCAGCTGTACAGCAGCTGGGCGTGGGCGCGCAACTTACGGAAACGTTCACCTACACCGTGTCAGACGGGCACGGCGGCACGGCAACAAACACCATCACCATCACCATCAACGGCACCAATGATGCGCCGCAGGTCACCGCGGCCGTGGCGTCCATCAATGAAGACCAGGCCAGCGTCAGCGGCACACTGCCCGTTCCCACGGACATCGACCTTGGCGACACCCCGGCCTATGTGCCCCAAACCAGCGCAGCAGGCATCTACGGTTCATTTACCCTGCAAGCCAACGGCAATTATACCTATGCCCTCAATAATGCTCTTGCCGCCGTACAGCAGCTGGGCGTGGGCGCGCAACTTACGGAAACATTCACCTACACCGTGTCAGACGGGCGCGGCGGCACGGCCACAAATACCCTCACCATCACCATTCACGGCACCAACGACGCCCCGCAGGTTACCGCAGCAGTAACGTCCATCAATGAAGACCAGGCCAGCGTCAGCGGCACACTGCCCGTACCTACAGATATCGACGTTGGCGACACCCCGGCCTATATACCCCAGACCAACGCAGCGGGGTTCTACGGCTCCTTCACCCTGCTGGCCAACGGCAATTATACCTATGCCCTCAACAATGCCCTGACAGCGGTACAGCAACTGGGCGCAGGCGCACAGCTTACGGAAACGTTCACCTACACGGTGTCAGACGGGCACGGCGGCACAGCAACAAACACCATCACCATCACCATCAACGGCACCAACGACGCCCCGCAGGTCACCGCAGCCGTGGCGTCCATCAATGAAGACCAGGCCAGCATCAGCGGCACACTGCCCGTTCCTACGGACATCGACGTCGGCGACACCCCGGCCTATGTGCCCCAGACCAGCGCAGCAGGCCTCTACGGCTCCTTTACCCTTCAAGCCAACGGAAGCTATACCTACGCCCTCAATAATGCTCTGGCGGCGGTGCAACAACTGGGCGTGGGCGCGCAGCTTACGGAAACATTCACCTATACGGTGTCAGACGGTCACGGCGGCACGGCCACAAATACCCTCACCATCACCATTCACGGCACCAACGACGCCCCACAGGTCAGCGCGGTCGTTGCGTCCATCAATGAAGATCAGCCGGGCATAAGCGGCACACTGCCCATCCCCACTGACATCGATCTTGGCGACATCCTGACATATGTGCCCCAGACCAGCACAGCAGGCCTTTACGGTTCGTTCACCCTGCTGGCCAACGGCAATTATACCTATGCCCTCAACAATGCCCTGACGGCGGTACAGCAACTGGGCGTGGGCGCGCAGCTTACGGAGACAATCACCTACACCGTGTCAGACGGCCACGGCGGCACGGCAACAAACACCATCACCATCACCATTCACGGCACCAACGACGCCCCGCAGGTCACCGCGGCCGTTGCGTCCATCAATGAGGACCAGGCCAGCGTCAGCGGCACACTGCCCGTTCCCACGGATATCGACCTTGGCGACACCCCTGCCTATGTGCCCCAAACTGCCGCACTGGGCCTCTATGGCTCCTTTACCCTGCAAGCCAACGGCAATTATACCTATGCCCTCAACAATGCTCTTGCAGTTGTGCAGCAACTGGGCGTGGGCGCGCAACTTACGGAAACATTCACCTACACGGTGTCAGACGGGCGCGGCGGCACGGCCACAAATACCCTCACCATCACCATTCACGGCACCAACGACGCCCCGCAGGTCAGTGCGGCCGTGGCGTCCATCAATGAAGATCAGCCGGGTATAAGCGGCACCCTGCCCATCCCCACGGACATCGACGTTGGCGACATCCTAACATATGTGCCCCAGACCAGCACAGCAGGCCTTTACGGTTCGTTCACCCTGCTGGCCAACGGCAATTATACCTATGCCCTCAACAATGCCCTGACGGCGGTACAGCAACTGGGCGTGGGCGCGCAGCTTACGGAAACAATCACCTACACCGTGTCAGACGGCCACGGCGGTACGGCCACAAACACCCTCACCATCACCATTCGCGGCACCAACGACGCCCCGCAGGTCACCGCGGCCGTTGCGTCCATCAATGAGGACCAGACCAGCATAAGCGGCACACTGCCCGTTCCCACGGACATCGACCTTGGCGACGTTCCCGCATATCTGCCCCAAAGCAGCACGCCGGGCCTCTACGGATCATTTACCCTTCAGGCCAACGGCAGCTACACCTATGCCCTCAATAATGCCCTGGCAGCGGTGCAGCAACTGGGCGTGGGCGCGCAACTTACAGAAGTGTTCACCTACACCGTGTCAGACGGCCACGGCGGCACGGCCACAAACACCATCACCATCACCATTCACGGCACCAACGACGCCCCGCAGGTCACCGCAGCCGTGGCTTCCATCAATGAAGATCAGGCCAGCATAAGCGGCAATCTGCCCGTGCCCACGGATATCGACGTTGGCGACATAGTGACATATGTGCCCCAGAGCAGCGCAGCAGGCCTTTACGGTTCTTTCACCCTGCTGGCCAACGGCAGCTATACCTATGCCCTCAACAACGCCCTGACAGCAGTGCAGCAACTGGGTGTGGGCGCGCAGCTTACGGAAACATTCACCTATACGGTGTCAGACGGCCACGGCGGCACGGCCACAAATACCCTCACCGTCACCATTCGCGGCACCAATGACGCCCCTAAGGTCACCGCAGCCACCGCAGCCATCAACGAAGACCAGGCCAGCATAAGCGGCTCCCTTCCCACGCCGACGGACATAGACGTGGGGGATACGGTCAGTTTTCTGCCCCAGGCCGCAGCGGCGGGCCTGTACGGATCATTCACCCTGCAAGCCAACGGCAGCTACACATATACGCTCAACAATGCCTTGCCAGTAGTGCAGCAGCTTGGCGTCGGCCAGCATCTTACCGAAACATTTACCTATACGGTCAGAGACCAGCACGGGGCCACGTCTTCCAGCACAATGACCATCACTATCAACGGCACCAACGATAATCCTGTCATAGCCCCGATTGTTACAACCGCACTCAAGGAAGACAGCATCCTGACGTCCTCCGGCACGATTATGGTTACAGATATAGATCAGGGCGACACGCCAGTATTTCAGGCGCAGAACATCACGGGCCTGTACGGAAGTTTTGTGCTCAACAGCAACGGAAGCTACGTCTATACGCTCAACAACGGTCTGCCTTCCGTTCAGGGTTTGGGACAGGGCGAGCAACTGGTGGAAACATTTACCGTGGCGGCCAATGACGGACACGGCGGCATAGCCGCGCGCACGATTTCCTTCACAATCAACGGTACCAACGACGCGCCTTCCGTCGGCCCAGCCACCGCAGCTATGGGCAATAATGTCAGCCAGTACACAGGCAAGCTGCCCACTCCCACAGACCCTGACAACAGTTTGGACAACATCGCCAGTGATACCCTGCGCTTCATTACCAAAACCAACGAGAGCGGCAACTATGGCTGGTTCAGCGTGAATGCCGACGGCTCTTACACATACACGCTCAACACAGGACTGCTGGCCGTCCTGCTTCTGACCCTGGGGGCTACGCTAAAAGATACCTTCACCTACACCGTCACTGACGAGCACGGAGCAACCGCAACCAATACAATGACCATGAATATTACGGGCGGTCTGCTGGGCAGCATCAGCCTCACCACAGTGGCCGGCGGGGCTACAAGCCTGCTGGGCAACCTTCTGGTACCCGGTTACGCCAATCCCGTATTCACGCTGCAAAGCAGCGCGGAAGGTCAGTACGGAACACTCACGCTCAATAGCAACGGCTCATACAGCTATAACCTCACGGCCTACGGCATAAGCGAAAGCCATAAGCTTGGCGAAGGCGAAACAGCTTCGGACGTGTTTCTGGTGCGGGCCACTGCCAGCGGCAAATCCGTCATCACGCCGGTGACGTTCACCATAACCGGGGTCAACGATGCTCCCACGGTACAGCAGGCGTATCTTACGGTGTCGGAAGACGACGTTTCCGCCATGTACGGGCAGCTTGTCATTGCTGATCCAGACCGTACGGACACGCCCAAGGCGGTTCCGCAAACGACTGCGGGCTTGTATGGCACCTTTTATCTCAACACCAACGGGTCATACACCTATGTACTGAACAAGGATTCCGCCGCCGTAATTGCCCTCAATGACGGCGACACGCTTAATGACGTTTTTAACGTCACCGTGGTCGACGGCCACGGCGGCTCGGCCCAGACCACAGTAACCGTGACCATCAATGGCTCGGGAGGAACCCCTCAGATGCAGGGCATGGGTGCCATGCGTCTTGCCTTTATTCCTGACGATCTGGACGATCTTGACGGTGCAGAGCAAAATCCTGCTGATGCCGCCGCAGACGAAAATGGCAATGCCACAGCTCAGGACACCCCGCATGCGGGCACGCCAGAAGGCGCATCTGCCGGGGATGAGGCTGCGCAAGCTGGCCAGAGCGCTGCTCAGGAATCGCCGCAAGCAGACACGGAATCGACGGATACCGCCGCCAACATACCTGCCGGAGATTCCGAGGCCCAACCTGGGGCAACCAACCCCGAAGACTCTGTCCACGCCGGCACGGGCCATGCAGACACGGCGGAAAACACGGCCAGCGGAGATCACGAGGCGCAATCCGGGCAGGAGGCGGCTCAAGACCCGTCACACAGCGACACAGCCTCAACAGATTCAGCGGCAGACACATCTGCAACAGACACGTCTGACGCGGACACACATAGTGCAGACACACAGACCGCAGACGCCCCCCAGGAATCACTCCATACGGGGGCAGATCACGCAGATGCAGGTCATACGGATACGCCGCCTGTGGGCATAGACGACAACCTGGACATGAGCGACACATTCGCGGCGTATACCGGCAATCATTCTTTCGAAATGCTTGATGACATCCTTGATGAGGAACTGGCCAACAGTTTCATGAACGACCATATCGGTCCGTTGACTATGGATATTGAAGACGTTTTTCTTCCGCAGGCGCAGGGAGAAAGCGATGCGGACAACTTGCATCTGGGGGGACTGCAGAACGACAGTCTGTTCCCGATGGAGCCGGAAAATTTGATGGATACGGGCGACATGACATCCGTTGAACAGCCCGGGCAAGGCCAAGATGGCGCGGAAACTCCGCAAACGCAGGATGCTGGCGCGCCTTCTCCGGGTACGGACTTGATGGAAAGCGAGGCCGACCAGATGGCAGTGCTGCAACACCTGACGCAAAACGGGCATTAAGGGTTGCCGCCTGCGGCGGTGCGGGGCTTTTCGACCCTACGGCCGCAGTAGAAGAATGGTGTCGCTTTTATGAAACCATTTGCACCCTGCGGGTACGGCTGCTTTTCTTCTCTTTATTCCTGCCGCCTGCGCGGCGCGCGGCAAGGCGGGGATGCCTGCGAGCGCAATAAAAGAATGCCGTTGTTTTTATGAAACCATTTGCACCCTGCGGGTACGGCGACTTTTCTTCTCTTTATTTCTGCCGCCTGCGCGGCGCGCGGCAAGACGGGGATGTCTGCGAGCGCAATAAAAGAATGCCGTTGCTTTTATGAAACCATTTGCACCCTGCGGGTACGGCGGCTTTCCTTCTCTTTATTCCTGCCGCCTGCGCGGCGCACGGCAAGGCGGGGCCGGTTATGGTGCTTCGCCCCCTTCTCGGCCCCCCTTGCATCCCCCCCGAAGCACCCCCTGTTCTACCCCGACCACCAAGTATTTTTTCGGAGGCGGCTACGCACGAACCTCGCCGACGTGTCGGCTTCGGTTCTTTATAACGCCGCCTCCGGCAATGGCCTGCGCTCTGCCTGAGAAACTGTAACACCCCGATCAAATTGCTTATGTAGGTACAACTGTTGCCTTTGAAGACATTAGGAGTAACGATGGGAGTGTGCTTCTCCACGGACTGCCAAACCAGTAAAGCCGAAAAACCTTCATGCCCGCAGGGCACAACACCCTTCTCTCAAAGATACCTCCTCAATTTTTGCTACAACCGCCCCCCCCACGCGCCAGACGCCCCCTCCCCCCATTCACCGCAAAAGCGCACGGTGGCATTGCGCCGCGCGCAGGGAGATCACCGAGCGAAGCGAGGAAGCTCCCGAAGCAAAAGCCGCGCAGCCCTCGTAAAATGATGGAATATGGAAGGCCCTTGAAGGCTATCCCGTGGGAGTGGAGAGAGACGAAAGCCTAGCGGGGTCGTCCGGGGGGAGTGCAGAGGGGGCCTCGGAGGGGCGGCAGCCCCTAACAGGCCCCTTCTGCCGCCTGCCGCGCAGGCAGTGTCGTCACGAGCGCCTTTCCCATTATTTCTGCGTCGAACTTCGCCTTTTATTCCAGTCGAGTACTATCAGAGTACGCTCCCTACATAAAAGTCTCGTTCTCCTTGAAATAACAAGAAAATTCATCTCGTGCCGACACCGCCGAGGCGGCCCAAACAACAAAAACGAAAAAGCCTCTGCGCCCACAGGGCACAACACACTTCTCTCAAAGATACTCCCCCAATTTTCGCGGCAACCTATCCACCTCCGCACCAAACATCACGCCAAAGCATAAAAACAATGAAGGCCGGAAAATTCCCGGCCTTCATGACATTTCTATGGCTTCCTGCAAAATTTACCCTTCAAAAGGGCTAATCCTTCAGTCTTTCCGTCAAATCCGCCAACTTCTCGGCGAGGGCCACCAGCTTGTCCGTTTCCAGCCGGGCTTCCGCCATTGATTTGGCAGTGCCAGCCATAACGCCGTTAACCTCATCAATGGAACGGTTGATCTGCTCGCTGGCCACAGACTGCTCTTCACTGGCAGCGGCAATGGCGCTGATCTGCCCCACGGTGTCCTCCACCGTGCCCACGATGGCGTCGAGCGCCTGACCGGACGCTCCAGCATAGGTTGTGGCCTGCTCCACCTGATCCACGGCACTGTCCATAGAGGCCATGCTCTTGCTGGTGCTTTGCTGGATCGCGCTGATGGCATTGCCAACGTCGCTAGTGGAAGTCATTGTTTTTTCAGCCAGTTTGCGTACCTCGTCTGCCACCACGGCAAACCCGCGTCCGGCATCGCCAGCCCGGGCGGCCTCAATGGCGGCATTGAGGGCCAGCAGGTTGGTCTGGTCGGCTATGTCTGAAATGACATTCATGATTTCCGTGATGGCCCGGGCATGATTGTTCAACAGCGCCATATCACTCTTGAGCGCCATTGATACCTCGTGCACCTCTTCGATGCTTTGCGTGGCATTGCGCACCACCAGCGCGCCTTCGTGCGCTTTATCCCGCGTCTGATTTGAGGCGGTTGAAGCGTTGGCAGCATTATGGGCCACCTCACGCACGGTGGCCGTCATCTGATTCATGGCTATGGCGGCCTCGCCCAACAGGCGGGAAGCCCGGGTCGCGTCATTGTTTGAGCGGCCTATGCCAGACACAAGCTCTCCGGCAATGGCGGCAAGTTCCTGCACAGTATTGTCGAGCTCCTGCGCAACGGCTTCCATGCGGTGATTTTTGTCTGTAATGACCTGCTCGGCTTCCTTGAGGGCGGTCATATCAACGTAAAGACACAGACCGCCAAGGCAGGTCCGGTGCTCGTCGTACACGGGAAAAACATTGGCCAGCACATCAATGCGCCTGCCTTTATGCCCGGTTATGGTTACGGAAAGATTACGAAAATTCTGGCCAAGCCGAATACTCTTGCCCACTGCGGTTTCACGACCGGGATCATTATAAAAAAGCTCGGCCAGGGTCTTGCCGATACAATTTTTCACCGGGCCGTCGATTTCAAGCATGTTCAGGCATTCCTGGTTGGTATGCGTTGCCTGCTCGTTCACATCCACCAGCAAATAGGCCAAGGGCATACCGGCAAGTATGCCGTGCAGCACCCCGCTTGAGTGACAGGCCCGGGCTGAAAGCTCCGCAGCGGCGGCATACAGATCCTTCAGGTCAGCAGGCGCTGCCTGCGGCGAACAGCAGGAGGCCTGACCAGCCGCGCGCGGCTCGCAGCCCCCACGCAGGCAAAGGGCAAGAGATTGAAAGGCGGCGCCGTAAATCAACCGCAGGCTCAGGCTCATAACAAGCAATACTATAAAACCGCCCGCAGCAGCGCCCCAAAGGGCAGCCATCGATGCTCCGCTCAAAAGGCCCACAACCCAAACAATCCCCAAGGATACAGCCAAGGCCAGCAAGCCCAGACCCCAGATTTTTTGTTGCAGCGACATGAGACCTCCTGAATAAAAAACGCAGGCACGATAGCCTTACTCTAAAAAAATAAATTTATAAAAAAAGAATTGACCAATTACGCTGATACAGAAATTTATGCCACTATTTTTGGACTGAAGTACGATTTTTTCTAGCCCGTTACTGTATAAATCCGCTCACAAAAGAATTATCCGTTTTGCATAACTCGCTATACTGCCGCACAAATCAGCATTTGCGTGCATTTTATCTGCGAAAGCTTCCTATCTTTCTGTTGTTACGGCTATTTTTCAATTTTCTTTATTTTCAAACAAAAAACAAGTTTTTCTTTTTTTCCCGAAAGCCTTGACAAGCCCCATATGGTGAGCTAGTTGGATGCATTCAAAGTGGATGACAGTACCTGTCACCACTACATCCTGATGCGGAACACAGTTCCAGCGGGGTGGCCTGAATAGGCCCCCTTTTTTTTGTCCCTGCGACGGTTCATACCCCGCACAAAAGGAAAGAATGACTGATCAAGCCCTGAGAGAAACCGTCATACGTCTGGCCCAACCCGTTATCCATTCCCTCGGGCTTATTGTCTGGGGAGTAGAGATAGCCCGCGCCGGGCGCACCCTTGTGCGGCTCTTTGTGGATGTGCCTACCGCGCCCCAGACCGAAGAATCCGGGGACGCCCCTGAAGGCGCAATCTTTTCGGCCATTACTGAAGCTGACAGCGGTTCCGCAGAATCTGATCACCCTCAGGGTGAGCCTTCCGCCACTTCCACTCCCGTTGCTCCCACATCGGCCACCATCGAACAGTGCGAAGAAATTTCGCGTCATCTGGCGCTTGCGCTGGAGGTGGAAGACAGTATTGCCGAAGCCTATGTGCTGGAAGTTTCCACACCGGGCCTGAGCCGTCTGTTATTCAGCCTTGAACAAATGGTCCCCTATGTGGGTGATGTGGTGGAAGCAAGGCTGCTTACGCCGGTGGCATCCACAGATCCCGCCGCCCACGGCGGCCCCCGCCGCGTATGGCGGGGCATCCTCACTGCGGTGGAAGAAGAAGGCTTTGTGCTTGCGCCCGTGACCATCAGCCCCGATGGCGAAGTTGAGGAAGAAAACCATCCTTCCGTGCTTCTGCCCTGGAGCGCTGTGCGCCGGGCCACACGCATGTATATTTTCAAGCAGCCGCAAAAGCCGGGCAAGAAGCCCGGTGGCAAGGCCCGGGGAAAAGACGGTTCCAAGGCCAGCGGCGGGCAAAAGGCCACAAAGAAGGCCAAATCAGGCAAAAAAACAGGCAAAGCCATTGCCGATAACGACCATACGGCCAACTGAGGCAAGCCCGACACCCGCCCCATGCGGGTAATGGCGGGCGGCCCGATGCGCCGCAGCCGGAACAAGCGATTTTACGCCGCCCTGGGCGGCAGCCGGAGGCACACATGAATCTTGAACTTAAAAAGGCCATTGACCAGATCAGTAAAGACAAGGGCCTTGACCGTAACATGCTCATTGACACGCTTGAGGATGCCGTGCGCACTTCTGTGCTGCGCCGTTTCAGTGAAGATATGGACGTGGAAGTGTCCTATAACGACGACACGGGCGACATTGAGGTCTACCAGTTCAAAATCGTGATGGCCGATGGCGATATGGCCAATCCCGACACGCAGATTGAACTCACTGATGCCCTTGCTCACGACCCCTCTGTTCAGGTGGACGACGAAATGGGCTTCCGCGTGAAGGTGGAAGACCTGGGCCGCATTGCCGCCCAGTCTGCCAAGCAAGTCATCATCCAGCGCATGCGCGACGCTGAGCAGGAAATTATTTACAGCGAATACAAGGATCGCCTGGGCGAAATCGTTTCGGGCATCGTGCAACGCCGCGACAAGGGCGGCTGGGTGGTCAACCTTGGCCGCACTGAAGCCATTCTGCCGCGCGAAGAACAGATCCCCCGCGAACATTACAAGCGCGGCGACCGCGTGCAGGCCCTTATTATCGAGGTTCGTCAGGAAGGCCGCGGCCCGCAGGTCGTCATTTCCCGCGCGCACCGCGACTACATGGCCGCCCTCTTCCGCCGCGAAGTGCCGGAAGTGGACGATGGCGTCGTGCAGATTATGGGCGTGGCCCGCGACCCCGGCTCACGAGCCAAGGTTGCCGTGCTCTCCCGTGAGCGTGACGTTGATCCCGTGGGCGCCTGCGTGGGCGTGCGCGGATCCCGCATCCAGAATATTGTGCAGGAACTGCACGGCGAACGTATTGATATCGTCGTCTGGAGCGCAGACATTGCCACCTACGCCCGCAATTCCCTGGCCCCGGCCCTGGTGTCGCGCATTGTGGTGGATGAAGAAGAAAACCTGCTTGAAGTCATCGTGCCTGACGATCAGCTCACCAACGCCATTGGGCGCAAAGGGCAGAACGTCAAACTGGCAGCCAGGCTTCTGGGCTGGAAAGTCGATATATTTACCGAGACCCGCTACAACGAAGCAAATGCTATTGGGCACGGTCTCGAACAGGTGGCCAGTGTGGCCGAAGTATCCATAGAGGCTCTGCTTGGCGCGGGATTCAGTTCCCTCGACAAGTTGCGCCAGGCCACGGACCAGGAGCTTTCTGACAAGCTGACCATCAGCGCGTCCCGCATCGCAGACCTGCGTTCAGCCATCAATTTCCTGGCTCCGGTTGTGGAAAGTACGCCCGAATCTTCTGCGGTTGAATTGGGCAAAGTACACGCTTCCGAAGAAGACTCCAGCCAGGATGCTGAAGGTGGCGCCGAAGAGGATGCGCAAGCTTAGGGGCGCAGTTATGGTGGAGGGGCAAAACACGGCAGAAACCGTGCAAGGGCCGGTACGCATGTGCATCATATGCCGCCGCCGCTTCGCTAAAGCCCAATTGACCCGCCATGTACTGACGGCCCAAGGAATTTTGACTATTGACGCTGAAAAGACCAGACCTGGCAGGGGCTGGTACATATGTTCCGATGCCGTATGCGCGGCGAGGTTCGCCAAGTTCAGGCCCGGAACACGGCGCAAGGGGGGTAAACATGTCTGAAGAAAAAATTAAAGTATCGGAATTTGCCAAAGAATTCCCGGCAGTGCTCCAAAAGGACATGCTGCGCGTAATGCGTGAGCTGGGCACATCTGCCAAAAGCATGGCTGGTTCCCTGAGCACTGAGGAGGCGGCACGCGTGCGCGAACACTTTGCCGAACAAAAACAGGCGGATGCCGAGCGTTCCGGTTCCCACCCCAACGTCATCGTACGTCGCCGCCGCAAGGATGCCGACGCTCCTGAAGCTATGGAAACAGCTTCCGTAGCACAGGAAGAGCGTGCGCCCGAGGTTGTGGAAAAGCCCGCTGAAGCCGCAAGCCCTGCGGTGGAAGCCGTTTCTGCGCCTGAGGTTGAAGCCCCCGCGCCCAGCCCCCGCAAAGCTGCAAAAATTATTGAGCCTGAAGCTGAAAAAGCCCCGGTTGAAGAAGCTCCCAAGGCCACCAAGGCCAAGGTTGTTTCTGCTGCCCGCGTTATCAGCCGCCCCGGCGAAGAAGAGAAAAAGCCCGAACCTGTGGCAGTAGTGGAAAAGAAGCCCGAGGTTCCTGAAATTTCCCCCGTGGCTGCTGCGCTTGCCGCGCGTGAAGCGGGAGAAAAATCTTCTGACAAGGCTCAGGACAAGAGCGAAGCCGAAAAGGCCGCCAAGGCTGCACGTCTGGCCCGCCCCGACGCTTCCGCCATGCCCGAAGGTTCGTCCGCGCCCACCCTGCCCCAGCGTGCGCCCGAAGCCCGTGCCGAAGCCTGGAAAGACTCCGACAACGCTGACGACGCCGATGGCGCCTCTCGCCGTGCCCCCAGGGCCGAGGCTGGTCAGGCGCCCGCCGCGCCTCAGGTTCGTATTATATCCAGGCCCGCCCCCGGCAGTCAGCAGGAACAGCGCCCCGCGCGTCCCGCTGGCGCGCGTCCCGGCTACGGTGGTCCCGGTGGTTCCGGCCCCGGTGGTCCCCGTGGGGACAATGCAGGCAGACCTCCCCGTCCCGGCGGCCCTCGCCCGGCTGGTCCTGGTGGTCCCCGTCCTTCCGGTCCTGGTGGTCCCCGTCCTTCTGGCCCAGGCGGTCCCCGTCCTGGCGGCGGTGGCTTCGGTCAGCAGCCCGCGCCCGCGTCCCCCACGGACAGCCGTGACGGCCAGAGCAAGAAAAAGCGTCTCAAGGGTCGCCGCACCGTTGATTTCCAGCAGGGCGATTCCGTCCGCAGGGATGATGACGACAGCGCACGCCAGAGCCGCGGCAAGGGTCGGCGCAAGGGCGGCAAAGCCGCTCCCGCAGCGCAGACCACACAGCCGCTGAAGGCTGCCAAGCGCAAGATCCGCGTGACTGAAGCCATTCGCGTAGCCGACATGGCTCACCAGATGGGTCTTAAGGCCAATGAAATCATCAAGGTTCTCTTTGGTCTGGGCGTTATGGCCACCATCAACCAGGCTCTGGATTTCGAAACTGCCACCCTGGTAGCTTCCGAATTTGGTTATGAAGTGGAAAAGGCAGGCTTCTCTGAAGATGACTACCTGACCCCCAAGGAAGTGGACGCTCCCGAAACCCTCAAGCCGCGTCCTCCTGTGGTCACCATTATGGGCCACGTCGACCACGGCAAAACCTCGCTGCTTGACGCCATCCGCAAGACCAACGTCACCGGCGGCGAAGCCGGGGGCATCACGCAGCATATCGGCGCGTACCACGTCAAGACCAAGCGCGGCGAAATCGTCTTCCTTGACACTCCCGGCCATGAAGCCTTTACGGCCATGCGTGCTCGTGGCGCCCAGGTGACGGACCTTGTCATCCTGGTGGTGGCCGCTGACGACGGCGTGATGGAACAGACCCGCGAAGCAATCAACCATTCGCGCGCCGCTGGCGTGCCCATCATGGTTGCCGTCAACAAGATGGACAAGCCCAGCGCCGACCCGGACCGCGTTCTGCGCGAACTGGCCGAACTTGGCCTCCAGGCCGAAGAATGGGGTGGAGACACCATTGTTGCCAAGGTTGCCGCCAAGACCCGCATGGGTCTGGACGAACTGTTGGAAATGGTGGCCCTGCAGTCTGAAATTATGGAGCTCAAGGCCAACCCTGACAAGTTTGCACGCGGCCACATTGTGGAAGCCAAACTGGACAAGGGCCGCGGACCTGTGGCTACCGTGCTCATTCAGGAAGGCACGCTGCGCCAGGGCGACAACTTCGTGTGCGGCCCCTTCTCTGGCCGTGTGCGCGCCCTCATGAGTGACCAGGGCAAAAAGGTCAAGGACGCCGGCCCCTCTCTGCCTGTTGAAGTACAGGGCTTCGAGGGTGTGCCGGAAGCCGGTGAAGAGTTCTTTGTGGTCAGCGACGAAAAGCTGGCCCGCCGTATCGCCGACTCCCGCGCCATCAAACAGCGTGAACGTGACCTTGCTTCGGAATCCCGCGTGACTCTGGAAACCTTCCTGTCGCAGCGCAAGTCCGATCAGGAAACCCTGACCCTCAACCTCGTGCTCAAAGCCGACGTTCAGGGCAGTCTGGAAGCCATTACCGAGGCCCTGCTCAAGCAGAGCACCGAAAAGGTACGCATCAACGTGGTGCATGGCGGCACTGGTGCCATCACAGAATCCGATATTCTGCTGGCTTCTGCCTCGCAGGCCATCATCATCGGCTTCAACGTGCGTCCCACAGCCAAGATCAAGGACGTGGCCGAACACGAAAACGTGGATGTCCGCTTCTACGAGATCATTTACAAGCTGGTGGACGACATCAAAAGCGCCATGACGGGCATGCTTGCCCCCGTGCAGCGCGAAGTGTACCTGGGCCAGGCCGAGGTGCGCGACACCTTCAGCGTGCCCAAGGTGGGCGTTATCGCCGGCTCCTATGTGGCCGACGGCAAAATTGCCCGAAACGCGGGCGTGCGCCTGCTGCGCGACGGTGTGGTTGTCTATACCGGCAAGATCTCATCCCTCAAGCGCTTCAAGGACGACTCCAAAGAAGTGGTCAAGGGCAATGAGTGCGGCGTAGGCCTTGAAAACTTCAATGACGTCAAAATTGGCGACATCATCGAAGCTTTCGAAACTGTGGAAGAAGCAGCGACGCTGTAAAGAGTTGGGGCGCAGCAGTTGCACCACGCATCTGCTGTCGCCATCCCTAACCAGCGCGGCTGTAGAATATACAGGTACGCGGCAGACACATCTTGCATGTGCTGACAAACCGCTTGCCACAATTGAAGTTTGAACACTTTCGGGGGAAAGAGCGCCAGATAAATCCGGTGCTCCTTCCCCCGGTTTTCGTGGCGGGTCTGTTTTCCATTTCCGTCCAAAGGCCTTACGAGGCAGACTCCTCAATAAAGTACTGGCGTTATCTCACGTCAGCGGATACGGTTTGCCCTGAATCCATTTTTTTCTTCACTCTCAACCATTCCCCCAACAGCGAGAACAGAACCTGGTATCTGAGAACAGGGGCTTGCCCCCAGCTTCTGTTTTGTGCACAAAAAGCTCTGGCTTGAACGGCAATAAGCCCGAACAGCCAAAACCAGCCGGTCAATGCGGGCCGCAAATAAACGTATGACTATGTTTACGGCAGTGCTCACTGTAGAATTCAGCCTGCACGGCAACGACAATCTCAAGGCAAAACGCCGTGTCGCCAATAGTCTGAAACAGAAAACGCGCAACAGATTTAACGTGGCCATAGCGGAGGCAGGCACAGAAAACAGCCTGTGCAGCCTGCGCCTGGCCGTTGTCTCCATTTCCAACAGCGAAGGGCACCTACGCAGCCGCATGGACAAATGCGCGCTCATGATGGAAGCCGTCTGCCCTGAAGAAATGGTGGAAAGTCAGGTGGAAATATATGCAACAGACTGATTCAATACCCTCTCCTTACGCTGCAAAAGCCCTTCAAATGGTCAAAGCCCTGAAGCAAATGGACCAGATTATAGTGGCGGGGCATATCCATCCCGACGGCGACGCCGCCGGATCAGTGGCCGCAATAGGCCACATTTTGCGTGCAATGGGCAAGGAATTCATGCTTTACGCTGCTCCTGGTCTGCCCAGATATCTGGAGTTTTTCCCGATGCCCGCTGTGGTGCACACAACGCTGGCACACCCGCCCTTTACCCCCAAATGCGCCGTCCTGCTGGACTGCGGCGAGCCTGACCGCCTTGGTTCCGAACTGGCAGAACTGCTGCCGTATCTTGATAGCGTGAACATTGACCATCACCTTGGCGGCGACGGTATGGGCAACAGAGGCAACTGGGTAGCCACAGAAGCAGCGGCCACGGCCCAGCTTGTCGCCTATCTGTCAATGGCGGCAGACCTGCCCCTTACTGGCGATCTGGCGCTGGCTGTGGCCCTGGGCCTGATAACAGACACAGGCGGCTTCTGCCACGGCAATACCAGCGCGGCGGTTCTGGCTTTGGCCTCGCACCTGGTAGAAAACGGTTGCAAGCTCTCATGGCTGCGCGAACAGATGGACAATAGCTGGAGCCTTGGCCGTTGGCGTCTATGGAGTCTGCTTATGGAGAAATCCCGCGTCGAGCAGGAAGGCCAAGTGGGCTTCTGCCAGGTGAGCCTGGAAGATATTCGTAGCTGCCAGGCCCTCAAGGAAGACCTGGAAGGCTTTGTGGAACAGCTGCGCCGCCTGCGTGACGTCAAGGTTGCGGCAATGTTGCGTGAAGACAGCCCCCAGCTGTGCAAATTCAGCCTGCGCTCTTACGGCGACATCGACGTTCGCTCCATTGCCGCGGCAATGAATGGCGGCGGGCACTTCAACGCTGCCGGAGGCACCCTGCGCATGCCTCTTGAAGAGGCGGGGCAGGAACTGCTGCGTCACATCAGCCTTTACCTGAACAGCCAGAAAGCGGATGCCGGAAAAAAGGCGCAAAGCAGAAAGCCTGCTCCACAGGCTAAAAAACCGACAAAAAGCCGCGCCAAACCAAAATAACCCGGTATTGAGAGCCATAACTTTTGACTTATAGCACAGCTGAGGATATGGTTCCCACTTGCGTATGGTTAAAAAAGATACATTAGTACAACTCTGCCCCCCTCAGGATCATCAGGATTCGCCTTCCGCCATAGCGGAAAGCGCCCTGGGTTCAGGGCCCGGCAACTCCATGCCGGAGCCCAATGGCAAAGTTTACGCCGCACTGCCGCAGCAGCACGGCGTGCTCGTGCTTAACAAGCCTTCCGGGCCCACCTCGGCCCGCTGCCTCACAGCCATCAAACGGCTCGGGCAAAAAAAAATCGGCCATGCCGGCACGCTGGACCCACTGGCTTCCGGCGTTTTGCTGGTATTGCTCGGTCAGGCCACCAAGCTTTCCGGGCACCTTCTGGCCGGGGGCGGCAAGGTTTATAGCGGTGAATTGCGCCTTGGACAGACCACCGACACCTGGGACATTGAGGGCCGGGTGCTTGATGAGGCTCCCTGGCAGCATATCAGCGAAGACGACGTGAGGCGTGAAGTTTCGGCATGGCTTGACCTGACCGAACAGCCTGTTCCGTCCTATTCCGCCGCAAAACATGAGGGCCAGCCTTTATACAAACTGGCCCGCAAGGGGCTTGACGCCCCGCAAAAGATCAAACGTATGGAAATTTCACAGGCGGACGTGCTTGAAATAAGCTTGCCGTTTGTGCGCTTTCGGGTCGCATGCAGTTCCGGCACCTATATACGCTCCCTGGCCCACAGCTTGGGGAGTCGCCTTGGATGCGGAGCCGTGCTCACGGAACTGACTCGAGAGTACAGTCACCCCTTCGGCCTTGATGTGGCCCGCGAGCCAGCGGACTTCACGGCTGATCCCTCCCTGTTGCCAGGCTGCGTTATTCCGGTTGCGGATGCGCTGCCCCACTGGCCCAGGGTGGATCTTACGCCAGAAGAAGCCGCTCGCGTGCGTAACGGCATGGCAGTGCCTTGCCGTGCGTCACAGGCTGATACCGGCAACGGTGAAAACCTCGCGTTTTTGATGGAACAGGGCCATGCCCTGGCTCTTGCACAACGCGAAGCCACAGCTGCCGGGCCTTGTTGGGCCGTATTGCGGGGACTTTGGAACTAAGGGCGTTTAACGCCCGTAACAGCCTTACTCAAGGAGAATTGCTGTGGTAATGGATGTAAATCAGAAGAAAGCGGTTATTGACGCCCACGCCAAACACGAAGGCGACACCGGATCCCCCGAAGTGCAGGTTGCCCTGCTTACTGCCCGTATTGAAGACCTCACCGGTCACTTCAAAGAGCACAAGAAGGACTTTCACTCCCGCACGGGTCTGCTGAAGCTTGTTGGCCGTCGCCGCAACATTCTGAACTACCTGAAAAAGACTGACGTTCAGCGCTATCGCGCATTGATCGAAAAGCTCGGCCTGCGCAAGTAAGGCTTTTGGCTACAAGGGGGGAGCCTGAGGCTTCCCCCTTGCCACTTATAAACTCAAAGCCCCCGATGGGGCGCAACGCGAGAAGGGGGGTCCGGGAAAATCAGGCAGGGACACGCGGCTCTGCCCGCTTTTGCCGGAATCCCCTTCGCCTATGCAAAGGAAATCTGCATGTTACAAGATATTTTCAATCCCACCCGCGTCACCTGCCAGGTGGGCGGCAAGGAAGTTATTCTGGAAACTGGCCGCATGGCCAATCAGGCCCACGGCGAAGTATGGATCCAGTGCGGCGGCACCGTGGTGCTCGTCACCGTCTGCTCCCAGCCCCTGGAATTCGACAAGGGCTTCTTTCCCCTCACCGTTGAATACTCCGAAAAAATGTACGCCGCAGGGCGCATTCCCGGCAGCTTCTTCCGCCGTGAAATTGGCCGCCCTTCCGAACGTGAAACCCTGGTTTCGCGCCTGATCGACCGCCCCATCCGTCCGCTTTTCCCCAAGGGCCTGAACGAAGACGTTCAGGTGCTTGCCAGCGTTATCTCCGCTGACCAGGAAAACGAATCCGACGTGCTGGCCCTTACAGGCGCTTCGGCAGCCATCATGCTGTCGCCCCTGCCCTTTGAAGGGCCGGTGGCCGGTGGCCGCATTGGCCGCGTCAACGGTCAGTTCGTGCTCAACCCCACCTTCGAACAGCAGGCGCTGAGCGATTTCAACATCGTTTTCGCCGCTTCCGGCGACGCCCTCACGATGGTGGAAGGCGAAGCCCTGTTCGTGCCCGAAGAAGTTATCATTGAAGCCCTTGAATGGGGCCGCCAGCAGATTCTTCCGCTGGTGGAAGCCCAGCACAAGCTGCGCGAGCTTTGCGGCAAGGCCAAAATGGCCTTCACCCCGCACGAAGACGACGCGGCCCTTGTGGCTCGCGTGCATGAGCTGGCCCTTGCCAATGGCATTGAAGAAGCCCTGCGCGTGCCTGAAAAAATGGCCCGCAAAGACGCCCGCAAGGCTGTGAAAGTCAAGGTTATGGAAGTCCTCAAGGCCGACGCCGCCTGGGCTGAAAACGAAGCTGCTCTCAAGGCTGTGGGCGACATCCTGTCCGGCCTTGAAAAGAAGCTGGTGCGCGCCCGCATTCTTAACGAAGGCACGCGCATTGACGGACGCGACACCACCACGGTGCGCCCCATCCAGATCCAGACCGGCCTGCTGCCCCGCGCTCACGGTTCCGCCCTGTTCCGCCGTGGCGAAACCAAGTCGCTGGTTGTTGCCACCCTTGGTTCTTCCACTGACGAACAGCGCATGGACTCCCTCACGGGCGACGTGACCAAACGCTTTATGCTGCACTACAACTTCCCGCCCTTCTCTGTGGGCGAAGTGAAGCCCGTGCGTGTATCCCGCCGTGAAATCGGCCACGGCGCTCTGGCTGAAAGATCCCTGCGCCCCGTGCTGCCCACCGGCGCGGAATTCCCCTTCACCCTGCGCGTGGTGTCCGAAACGATGGAATCCAACGGTTCCTCGTCAATGGCTGCCGTGTGCGGCGGTTCGCTCTCCCTTATGGACGCGGGCGTGCCTGTGAGCTCCCCTGTGGCCGGTGTGGCCATGGGCCTCATCAAGGAAGGCGACAAGTTCATCGTGCTCACCGACATTCTTGGTGATGAAGACGCCCTGGGCGATATGGACTTCAAGATCGCCGGTACCGCTGAAGGCATCACCGGCGTGCAGATGGACATCAAGATTACGGGTCTTACCACTGAAGTCATGCGCACAGCCATGCAGCAAGCCCGCCAGGGCCGTATGCACATTCTGGAAGAAATGGCCAAGGCCATCGCTTCGCCGCGCAAGGAACTTTCGCGCTACGCCCCGCAGCATGCCGAAGTTTTTGTGAATCCCGACATCATCCGCCTCATCATCGGCCCCGGCGGCAAGAACATCAAGGCCATCACTGCGGCCACTGGCGCTTCTGTGGACATCGAAGATTCGGGCCGCGTGTCCATCTTCGCCCCCACGGCTGAAGCCCTTGAAAAGGCCCGTGAAATGGTTTCCTACTACGACCAGCGCCCCGACATTGGCAAAAACTACACTGCCAAGGTGCGTAAAATCATGGAAATCGGCGCCATTGTTGAAGTTCTTCCCAACGTGGAAGCCCTTGTGCATGTTTCTCAGCTTGACGTGAACCGCGTGGAACAGCCCGGTGACGTGGCTCGCCTTGGCGAAGATATGGTGGTCAAAGTCATTGAAATCAATGGCGACCGCATCCGCGCCAGCCGCAAGGCCGTGTTGCTGGAAGAACAGGGCCATCCCTGGAATCCCGAAGACACTGCCCGCCCCCCGCGCACTGACCGTGGCGACAGGGGCGACCGTGGCGACAGGGGACGTGGCGACCGCGACCGTGGTGGCCGTGACCGTGGTGGCCGTGGCGACAGGCGCTAAACGCCTGACGGACGTCCTCAACGCGCAGCGTTGCTGAGGCCTGAGTTGAAGCATTCCCGGTCAGGCACACTACACGCCTGACCGGGCCGCTGAAAGAGCAGTAAAGGAAGTTCCCATGTCCAAAAAGAGCAAAAATACCGAACCTGAAACCGCTGAAAATAACGATTCTGCCGAAGCCCAGGCGCACAAAGAAGCGCAGGCCGCTGCCGAAGGCAAGAACCGCGTGCACACTGAAGCTCTGGGCGATGCCTGGGCTGTGCTGACGGGCCAGAACCCGGCCGCAATTATGGACCAGGTTGTGAGCACCGTTTTGCATGAAGGCGGCACGCGTCCCTCTTGGCAGTGGAAGCGCGGCAGCACGGACCATATCATGATGGCATGGCCTCAGGATCAACCCCTGCGCGCCGCTGTGCTGGTAATGGGCGAAGAAGGCGAAAAGCTGACCCCTGTTACCGCCGTGCCCCTGCTGGACGGCCTGCCCAATGACCTTATGGTCGAAGGCGTGCATCTGTGGGAAAGCGGCATGGGCGCTAACGTCGCCGTCAGCATGATCGAAGGCAAGAACCCCATGTGGTTCTTTGACCCGCTTTATGGCCGCGACAGAACAGACCTTACCCCTGGCGTCACCCACACCTTTTTGGTAGCTGGCTTGGCCTTTGCCATCCGCAAGGCCCTGCTGGACCAGATGACCATCACGCAGGGACCGCAGTACGAGGCCTATGCCGAACAGTGGCTTGAAGCCAACCCCGGCAAGAGCCGCCTGGATGTGCCCCCTCTGCAGGTGGATGTGAGCGACCGCCACATGATTATGCCTGGCCGCAACTTCTGTGAATATCAGATGCGTGCCGTCATTGAAGAGGTACAGGACTGCCAGCTGGACAAAATGCCTGTTAAGGCTTTGTTCGTCACTTTTCCGTTTGAAAACCGCGAGCCTTTGCGTCTGGTCATCTATGCGTCAAAGATGGTCCTGGGCGATCTGGAACCAGAAGTGGGACAGGCTATTGATGCCTACATCTGGCTTCAGGGCCGTATTATCGACATTGATGAGGGCCCGCAGCAATAACGGCCCGATGCTTTCACAGGGTGCGCGCGGAGGGGCAAACCTCCGCGCCGCCCAAATAGCGGCAGTCCGGCCCGGCGCACACGGCAGACCGCACGGATGCAATCATGAACGCGCCTCTTCTCTGGTTTATTGTGGGTGTGGCCTTTTTTCTGGCCGAGCTTATGACCCCGGCAATGGTGCTGCTCTTTTTCGGCGTGGGAGCCTGGGCTTCAGCTCTGGCCGCGTTGCTGGGCATGGACCTCGCATGGCAGATCATCACCTTCATCTGCATTTCCCTTCTTACGCTGTTTTTTCTGCGCCGCCGCTTGCGGGCGGTTTTCGGCGGCCGCGCCCGTAATGTGGCTTCTGAAAGCTGTAACGGGCACGATGAAGAGCATTGCGCCCCCCACCCGCTTACAGGCAGGCAGGGAATCCTCAGCAAGCCTCTTCGCCCCGGCGAAGTGGGTGAAGTCAGCATAGACGGCAGCTTTTGGCGCGCCGTTGCCCACGAAAAAATTGCAGAAGGCAGCCCGGTGCGCATTCTGGGGGCCGAACCTGACGACGCCCTTGTGTTGCGGGTGCAACCTGTGGTCAAATCCTGATATCTGCGTTATAAGGCAGATTGCCTTTAAAAAAGTACATTTGTCTGTACGGGATCATTGTTAAGTCCTTGCGGCAAAATCAACACTGGCGGACCTGACCCGCCGTCAGGCGGCAATTTCAAAGCTACAATGGGCAGCAGGCACAAAAGCACGGCACCCTCACTGCGGGTGCAACAGCACCGGCTTCTTCCCCGTGAAAACCGGGGCCGGCTTCAATAACACCCGTGCGGCACTATCACATAACAGCCGCGCTAAACCGGGCACGCAAAATCCGGCTGCCGGGCATCTGCCCGACACAACGGTATTTCATCAGGACACGGGCCGCCGTCAGGCCGTGCCGCCACGCTTATAATCATGCATGAGGTAATTATGGAATTTATGAATAGCTTCGGATGGCTTTTTCTGTTGGCCGTATTGGTTATCATCGTCCTTATCAAAACCGCTGTTGTTGTGCCCAACCAGTCTGCCTACGTTGTTGAAAGGCTCGGCAAATTCAGCAAGGTTCTGTATGCGGGCTTTCACATTCTGGTGCCCTTTGTGGACGTGATCGCCTACAAGCGCAGCCTCAAGGAACAAGTTCTGGATGTGCCCAAGCAGACCTGCATCACGCGCGATAACGTGAGTGTGGATATTGACGGCGTGCTTTACCTGCAAATCATCACCCCCGACAAATCCGCCTATGGCATTTCAGACTACGAATGGGGCGCCATTCAGCTTGCCCAGACTTCGCTGCGTTCCGTCATAGGCACGCTTGAGCTTGACCGTACCTTTGAGGAACGCACACGCATCAATCAGGAAGTTGTGGAAGCTCTGGACGCCGCCACCTCCCCCTGGGGCGTCAAGGTGTTGCGCTATGAAATTCGCGACATCACGCCCCCCATCACGGTGATGGAAGCAATGGAAAAGCAGATGCGCGCCGAACGCGAAAAACGCGCTGTCATTGCCCAGTCTGAAGGTGAAATGCAGTCGCGCATCAATCTGGCCGAAGGCGCAAAAGCTGCGGCCATCGCGCAGTCCGAAGGCGACAAGCAGGCTGTAATAAACAATGCGGACGGCGAAGCCGCCCAGATTCGCACGGTCGCAATGGCCACGGCTGAAGGATTGCGCATTGTTGGCGAACAGCTTGGCAACGACGCCGTGGCTGCTGCGCAACTGCGCCTGGCCGAATCGTACATCACCCAGTTCGGGCACATCGCCAAACAGGGTAACAGCCTTATCATTCCTGCGGATATCGCCGATGCGGCGGGCATGGTTGCAGCTATGAGCAAGATCATCAAACCCGGCGAAGGCTTGGGCAAAAGCGGCAACCGCGGCTAGAGCATTTTTATTTTGAAAAAATTTAAACGCTCTAACACAGCACAAGAGCGCAACGCGCCGCAACATGGCGTATATTCAGCTGAAAAATGCGATTTTATGCAAAATGACAACTTTTGAAATGTAAAACATTTCAAAGTTAATCTGCTCTTGAGACACTCAAAGCAGTGACTAGAAAAAAACGGGCCGCCCTGCACTTTCGCAAGGCGGCCCATTTTCATATGAATTTTGGTCTGCCGGAGCCTTATGCCTTATACAGGTTATATCCAAGCTCCTGAGCCACAAAAGCTGCCATTTTTTGCCCCCGCACGCTGTTGCCCACCTTGTCCAGAGGCGGCGAAAAAGCCGCAATGGCCATAACACCGGGAACAATGGTCAAAATGCCGCCGCCTACGCCGCTCTTGCCCGGCAGCCCCACATTGTAAGCCCAGTCGCCCGAGCTGTCATACATGCCTTCCATCGTCATTTCAGCCATGATGCAAGGGCAGTTTTCAGGCTTGAGCACCTGCTCGCCAGTAATGGGGTTGCGCCCGCGCGCGGCTATGGTTGCGCCAATGGTCGCCAGCTCCACAGTGTTCAGCAGTGTTGAGCATTGGCGGGTATAGACGTCGCAGGCTTCCATCGGGTCGCAGTACATATAGCCCGCAGAGTACAGCAGCCACGCAATGCCCCGGTTATGAAAGTTGGTGGTCTGCTCCGACTGGTTAAGCTCGTCGGACATAGCAATTTCCTTGGAGCCAAGCCTGCGCTGCATGCCCAAGATGCGCTGCCAGCGCTCTTCCACAGACCCGGCCTTAACAAAGCTGGCAGAGGCCATTGCGCCCGCGTTGACCAGAGGCGACAATGGCTTGTCGCCGTGCAGCTCAAGCGCCATAACCGAATTAAAGGGCAGGCCCGTTGGGCTGGCCCCGATTTTTTCCTGCACGGCCTGCCGCCCCATATCTTCCAGCGCCAGCGCCAGCGTGCAAACCTTGGAAATGGACTCAATGGCAAAGCGGTACTGTGCGTCGCCCGCTGCCACAGACTGCCCCTTGGCAGTTACCACAGCCACAGCAGCTAGGTTGCTGGGAATGTTCGCCAAAAACGGTATATAATCGGCATTGGCCCCACCCGGTGTCTTGCTGAACTGCGCATAAGCGCTGTCCACCACCGACTGAATTTTATCAATATCAGGCATAGGCACTTCCTTTGCGCAGGGCCGCATTTTCGCTGCGGCCCTGCGCCCGGGGTTTCGCTGTATTCAGTATATCGTCAGGCAATATCGTCACAAGACGAATTTCCTTGTCATATCAGGTGGAACAAGTCTTTTATGATGATTGCGTATAGTTATGGCGTGCAACCGGAAAAAAGACGAATCCCGTGGTAAAAACCACTGCAAAGGCGTTTGTAACAACACTGGCTACGGCTGGGTAGGAGCAGAAGCGGAGCTCTGCGCGCCAGCCTGGTTTTGCGCCTGTTCCTTTTCCCAGGTGAAAGGTTCGAAGTCCGAGGAAGGGTCACGCCACTCAGGCTTGCGCAATGCGAAAATAATCAGCGGAATAGCTATAAAAATAGCCACCAGCACCACCAGATACATCACATAGCTTTCCGGGCTGCCCACAGATATCTGCCCCGGAGGCACAAAGCTGAGTGTAAAAGCCAGCAGAGAACCAAGGAAGCCCAAAGTGGCCCACAGGTACATGCCGGGCACCCGATAGGGACGGGGACGGGCGGGCTGCGTCACACGCAAACGTATGCCGCTGGCAAACATGAGCAGGTACATGACAAGGTAAAGAATAACGGTGAGCTGCGACAATATCTGGAATGCCGCCTGTACCGAGGGCATGACCACGAAGGTGATGGACAGAATGGTTACGACGACGGCCTGCACAAGCATGAGGCGGCTGCCCATGCCGAATCTGTTTGTCTTCTGGAACCAGCGCGGCAAGTATCCTGCCTTGGCAACGGCCAGCATACCCGTGTTGGGGCCGGCTATCCAGGTAACAACACCGCCCAGCACGCCGAAGGCCAACATGACGGCCAGCACGGAACCCAGCCATTCTGCATTGATCCACCTGAACAGCAGGTCATACGCCAGCAGCAAGCTTTGGGTAAGGTTGATGTCCTGCTTGGGCACAATAAAGGCAATACCAAGTGTGCTCAGAAGAAAAATGGCTACTGTGCCAAGAGACGCGATGCTGATGGCGATGGGATATTTTTTGGTGGGATTGTCCATGTCCTTGACGTGTACGGCGTTCATTTCCATGCCCGCGTAAGCCAGGAAGATACTGGCAGCCAACACCACGTTGCTGAAGTTGGTAAAGTCAGGCATCAGCGCGCCCCAACTCAGCTCGATCAACGGTGGCTTGCCGCTGAAGAACAGATAGGCAAAGCCCAGAATAACCACCACTGCCGCAGGAATAATGGTGCCTACAATACCGCACCACTTTGAAACTCTGGCGAAAATGCCGACCCCGCGCAGGGCGATGAATACCGACATCCAGTACACAATGAGCACAAAGCCCGTAATGTACCATTTATTGGCCGCTATACTTTCAGCCATGCCTATGTGCGGATCCACAAAGGCGATGGAAACAGCGCCAAAGGTCAGCACTGTGGGAAAATACGGTATGACCTCAATCCACAGCATCGCCATTGCCAAAAAACCCCAGCGAGGGCCGAAAGCCTCGCTCACCCAGCGGAAGACACCGCCCTTTTCAGGATAGGTAGTGGCAAGCTCCGCAGCTACCAAGGCCATAGGAATAAGAAAAACAACAGCGGCAAAGGCATAATAAAAAATTGCCCCAAGGCCGTATTCCGCTTCGGAAGGAAGGAACCGCAAGCTCACGACAGCAGTGATGTTCATTACCACTATTGTCGCGATAGACATTTTAGAGCCGGTCGCCTGCTCTTTTACTTCTCCCATAGTGGCGCTCCTTGTATTGTGGTGTGGGATATTCATTCAGACGAGAAAAATAGGCTGGATCCGAAGGGTGAAAGCGGCGGGCCATTATTTCAATCAATAATGGCTCCCAGTTAAGGAAAAGGTAGGTAAAAACCTTTATTGCGTCAATAGATTTTAATATTTTAATTGTTTTATAGTCTATATTGTTAATTGTGCTCGAAAATTATTCTCTCAATAACCCCAGGCAACACAACAATAAAATCCAATACTCACGCAAAAAAATAGAAGTGATCTGTAAAAATTTTATACAAATCACTTCTATTATCCATTACATATACTCGATAGATAAACATATTGTCAAAGACACAGGAATATGCTTAGCTTTAGTTAATTGGAACAATTCCTCTTAACTTGCGTCAAGCCCATCCAGATCAAACTCCCAGCCTGCCTAGACCGAACCTCTTTCCGGGAGCACGGCATGCCTGCACAGCGAAAAACCGTAGCAATTTCGACCATGGCCCTCATGACAGTGGGCACTGTGGTCAGCCTCAATGCGCTGCCAATGATGGCAGCCGAAGGGCTATCGCTGATTTTCTATATTCTGTTCGCCACATTCATCTTTCTGTTACCCGCAGCTATGGTTTCGGCAGAACTTGGCAGTGCCTTCGCCTCACAAAAAGGTGGTGTATATACATGGGTTAAAGCGGCCTTTGGCCCGCGTTGGGGATTTGTGGCCATCTGGATGCAGTGGGTGCAAACCCTTGCATGGTATCCCACCATTCTTGGCTTTTCTGCAGCTTCGCTGGCCTATTGCCTGGGCGATCCGCATCTGGCCCAAAGCGGCCTGTATACAGGCATGGTCAGCATAGGAATATATGCATGCGCCACCGCAGTGGCCCTCAGCGGTACGGAGGCCGTAAACACGCTGACGAAATACAGCGTATTTGTCGGCACGCTTGTTCCCAGCCTTTTCATCATTATTCTTGGCCTGCTTTGGGTTGACCTTGGCAACCCCGTGGCCTTTCTGGAGCAAAGCGTTCAGGTGGGCGGGCACGTTGTGCACGAACATGTGCATCCGCGATTTCTTCCTCACCTGACCGGACTTGGCAGCGTAACTTTTCTTGCCGGAATTGTGTTGATGTTCGCTGGCGTAGAAGTACAAAGCGTTCAGGCCACTGCCATGAAAAGGCCAGAGAGGGATTTTCCCATTGCCATGCTGCTGGCAGCAGCCATCGCCTTTATTATCTACATGCTGGGCTCATTGGCAGTTGCCGCTGTGCTGTCGCCGCAGGAAATGAGCCTTACCGCGGGTCTCATGCAGGCTTTTTCGCTTATTCTGCACAAGTTTGATCTGGATTTTATGGTGCCCGTGGTGGCGCTGCTCATAACCTTTGGCGGTGTGGGCAACGTTATGGCCTGGGTATCCGGCCCAAGCAAAGGCATGCTGCAAACGGCACGCGAGGGCGAGGCTCCTCCCCTGCTGGGCAAGGAAAACAAGGCCGGGGCTCCCGTAGCCTTGCTGGCCATACAGGCCGTCATCGTTCTGATTTTGAGCTCCATATACTTTCTGGTTGAAAACGTCAGCGTGGCCTTTTTCATTCTTACAACGCTCACGGCCAGCATTTACCTGGCCATGTATCTGCTTATGTTCAGTGCGGCCATACGGTTGCGCATCACCATGCCAGACCTGCCACGGCCTTATCGCGTGCCGGGCGGGCTCACAGGCATGTTTTTTATTGGCGGCGTGGGCTTACTGGGAGTGGCCTTCGCCTTTATTGTGGGATTTTTCCCTCCGCACAACCTGCCCATAGGCAAACCAGCCCTTTATGTGGGGTTGGTGGCAGGCGGATTATGCACGTTTCTGGCTATCCCGCTGCTTATTCAAGCATTCAAAAAGCCTCAATGGAGGCTGGCTGTGGAAGCAGAAAACAGTGATTCAATCAACGGCAACAATGGAGAGTAGAGCATGACTGCAAAGAATACCCTGCGTAATACCGTGCTTGACGACACCTACGCCGCGTCAGATATGGCCGATGCCATGCCGCGCTACGAGATGCCCAAAAATGAAAGCCGCCCCCGCGACGTTTATCAGGCCATTCATGACGAACTGATGCTGGACGGGAATTCGCGCCAGAACCTGGCCACGTTCTGCCAGACCTGGGTAGACCCTGAAATCAACCAGATCATGGCCGAATGCGTTGATAAAAACATGATCGACAAGGACGAATATCCGCAAACAGCCGAAACAGAAACACGCTGCGTGCACATGTTGGCCGATTTGTGGAACTCCCCCGATCCCAAGGGAACCCTTGGCTGCTCTACCACTGGTTCCAGCGAAGCGGCCATGCTTGGCGGGCTTGGCATGAAGCGCCGTTGGGTCAACATGCGTAAGGCCGCAGGCAAGCCGTACGACAAGCCCAATATGGTTTGCGGCCCCGTACAGGTTTGCTGGGAAAAGTTCGCCCGCTACTGGGACGTGGAACTGCGTGAAATTCCGATGGAAAAAGACCGTTTGATAATGACCGCAGACGAAGTCATCAAGCGCTGCGACGAAAACACCATCGGCGTTGTGCCCACCCTGGGCGTGACCTTCACGGGCCAGTACGAGCCTGTGGAAGAAGTAAGCAAGGCTCTGGACAAGTTGCAGAAAAGCAAAGGCTGGGACATTCCCATCCATGTGGACGGAGCCAGCGGCGGCTTTTTGGCGCCCTTCATTGAGCCTGACCTGCTCTGGGACTTCCGCCTGCCCCGGGTCAAATCCATCAACTCTTCCGGCCACAAGTTCGGCCTCGCACCGTTGGGCGTTGGCTGGGTTGTATGGCGCGAAAAAGCTGATCTTCCCGAAGACCTCATTTTCAATGTGAACTACCTCGGTGGCAACATGCCCACCTTCGCTCTCAACTTCTCACGCCCCGGCGGGCAGATTATCGCTCAGTATTACAACTTCCTGCGCCTCGGCAAGGAAGGTTATCGCCGTATTCACCAGAACTGCTATGACACGGCCCGCTACCTTGGCGACGCCATCGGCAAGCTCGGCCCCTTTGAGGTGCTGTACAACGGACGCGGCGGCATCCCTGCCCTGTGCTGGGCCTTCAAACCCAAGGCCAAGGTCAACTACTCACTGTACGACCTCTCTGACCGCCTGCGTTCACGCGGATGGCAGGTCCCTGCCTACTCGATGCCCGCACACCGCGAAGACCTCGTCGTCATGCGCGTACTGGTACGCCACGGTTTCAGCCGCGACCTGGGCAGCCTGCTCATTGACGATATCAAGAGGGCTATGGCCCACTTTGATTCGCACCCTGTAAGCAAGCCGCTCACAGAGTCTGAAGCTGGCAGCAACAGCCACGCTGGCCGCCACTGCAAAAAGTAAACACTAAACTGCTCCTGCCAGCGGGGGAGACCCTTTTGAAACTTGAGAAAGGGTCTTCCCCGCAAATTGAGGGGTGCGCTTAGTGCGCATAGAAGAATGGCATCGCTTTTACGAAACCGTTTGTACCATACGGGTACGGCGGTTTTTCTTCTTTTTAGTTCTGCCGCCTGCGCGGCGCGCAGCAAAGTGGGATAGCTGCGGCCGCAATAGAAGAATGGAGTCGCTGTTATAAAGCTATTTGTGCCCTGCGGGTACGTCGGCTTTTCCTCTTTTTAGTTCTGCCGCCTGCGCGGCGCGCGGCAAGGTGGGGCCGGTTATGGGGCTTCGCCCCCTTCTCGGCCCCCCTTGCATCCCCCCCGAAGCACCCCCTGTTCTACCCCGACCACCAAATATCTTTTTCGGGGGCGGCTACGCACGAACCTCGCCGACGTGTCGGCTTCGGTTCTTTATGACGCCGCCCCCGGCAATGGCCTGCGCTTTGCTTGAGAAACTGCAAAACCTCGATCAAATTGATTATGGAGTGGCACCTGCCGCCTTGAAAGCATTGGGATTACGGTGGGAATAGATTTCTTTACAGCTCGCCAGACGAGTCTTAGCACTCAGATTCACCAAAGCTGACACCCAATGCATAAGCGCCCAGTGGCATTGCGCGGCGCGCAGGGAGATCACCGAGCGAAGCGAGGAAGCTCCCGAAGCAAAAGCCGCGCAGCCCTCGCACAATGGCGAAATATGGAAAGCCCGTGAAGGCTATCCCGTGGGAGTGGAGATATACGAAAACCCAGCGGGGTCGTCCGGGGGGAGTGCAGAGGGGGCCTCGGAGGGGCGGCAGCCCCTAACAGGCCCCTTCTGCCGCCCGCCGCGTAGGCGACCCAATAACATAAACGGGAAGGCACCGTGCCCGCAGGGCACTACACACATCAGTCAAAAGACAAACTCCAAATTTTCGGCCAGCCCACACCCCGCTCATCAGACGCCCCCTGCCCACACACAACGAAACTCAGCGATGGCATTGCGTGGCGCGCAGGGAGATCACCCGACCGAAGGGAGGGAAGCTCCCGAAGCGAAAACCGCGCAGCCCTCGCGAAATGATGGAATTTGGAAGGCCCGTGAAGGCTTATTGGGGGAAGTGGAGATATACGAAAGCCCAGCGGGGTCGTCCGGGGGGAGTGCAGAGGGGGGCCTCGGAGGGGCGGCAGCCCCTAACAGGCCCCTTCTGCCGCGTGCCGCGTAGGCAGTGTCGTTACGAGCGCCTTTCCTATTATTTCTGCGTCGAACTTCTCCTTTTCTTTCAGTCGAGTACTACCAGAGTACACTCCTTACATAAAAGGCTAGTTCTCCTTGAAATAACAAGAAAATTCATCTCGTGACGACACTGCCGAGGCGGCCAAAACAACATAAGCGAGAAAGCCTCCGTACCCGCAGGGTACAAGAAACAATTTTTCTTTCCTCCTCGCTTGTCAGATCGACACATACCCACAGGCCACAACACCATACTCTCAAAGCTCCAATCCCCATTTCCCCGCTGCCGCAACGTACACACCTCAAACGCCAAATGCCGCCCCTGCATAACAGAGACGGCACTTGTATATTCAATCCTTGACGCTTGCCACAAAACCGCAATGCGCCTTGCAGAACACCTACTTCAGGTTGATAACCCGCACATCACCCTTGGTTTCATTGACTTTCTTACGGAAACTCTGGCGGCGGTCCTCGCCATCCACAAGCCCGGCCAGCCATTCCGCCACATGCAGCACGGGGTGCTTGTCGTGCATATTGATGAGGCAGCGGGCAATGCCGATCTTGCACGACGGGCAGCCCACAACTACCGGGCCTTCATAATTTTCGCCCATAGCATCACCAAGCCTCTTTTGCTTGCGCGAGCGCAACAGGTTGTAAATCTGGGGCGAAGTCATCGCTCCCATGCCGGACTCACCGCAGCAACCGGGATTCAGCGCGACCTTGGCTCCGGTGAAATCAGCCAGGGTGCGCACCACCTGTTGCTGCCCCTTGACCTTGTGCACGTCGGCCCACTCACAGTGGCAAGCCCCGTGATAGAGCACCTTGGAGCCTTCGGGCAGGGGTGCGCTCAGGTCATCGCGAGAAAGCAGCGGCAGCGTAAGCTGCGCCACGTCGCGCATCAGCAGATCCGGGAATTGGGCCTGCAAGTTCATACGCTCCAGCCCGTCGCGGCAGGAACCGCAGGCTGTCACCAGATACTTGCAGTCAAAGCCCTGCTTGGCCAGGTTACGCAGCATTGAAGCCATGTATTGGCGATTTTGGGCCATATTGTCTTCAAAGGCAGTGTCCATCCCCGCTGCCAGCAGGGGGAACCCGCAGCACATATGCCTGGGCGGCACAGCCACGGCAAAACCAGCCTTGAGCAGCAGCATTATGGAAGAAACACCAATGCGGTCATAGAAAAGCGCGCCGCCGCAGCCCGGGAAGTACAAAACCAGTGGCATGCCGGGTGTTGGCTCTTCAGGCGCAAAAACCGCCCCCCTGTGCAGCTTGAGGGCTTCATAGAGGTTGGTATAGCCCATCTTGGGCCCGCGCCCCGAAAAAAGCGGGCTTTGCATGCGGCGCTTCCACACTTCGGGCACAAAGCCAAGAAACTTGTTTTGCATCTTCTGGCCCAGAGAGGCCATCTTGGCGGCCTTGGGCACACGGTTGGCAATATCATGCCCAAGCCAGTCCAGCGCGCGCCCTTTGATGGGATGCCCGCCAGCGCCTTCATGCTCCAGCAGGGCACGAAGGGTCAGGGCCACTTCGCCGGAAGGAATCTTCACCGGGCAGTTGGCCATGCAGCGCCCACAGGCCGTGCAGTGCTCCACCACATCACGCATCCACTTGAGCAGACGTTCATCAATGCGGCCCTTGTTGACCTGCGAATAATACACCGCCTCCAGCAGCATACCCAGCACCATATTCTTGTTGCGCGGGTGGTACTGCATGGAGCGTTCAGGATAGCACATGGAGCAGACCTGCTTGCACTTGCCGCAGCGCGTGCACACCTGAATGGATGTGAGCAGGTGGATAAGCTTGTCCTTGTCCGGCAAGCCGCTTTCGCGAATGTCGCGGATAAGGCGGTTGAAGGAGAAGGTAAAGGGACGCACGGGCAGGTCGCGGTAGACCAGCTTGGCGGGATTCATAACGTCGCGGGGGTCCACGCGTTCCTTGAAGGCCCGCAGGGCGTCCATTTTTTCTTTGCTGAAAAAGGCTATCTTGGTGATGCCGATGCCGTGCTCGCCCGAGACTTCACCGCCCATTTCCTGGCATTCAGCCATAACGCGGGCTGCCACTTCTTCGGCTTCTTCCAGCATCTGGGCATCGTTGGAATTCACGGGAATGTTCACATGGCAGTTGCCGTCACCAGCGTGCATGTGGCTGGCTACAACAATGCGGCTGGCGTTCATATACTCGTGAATCTTGATGATCTTCTTGGCGAGGTGCGGATATTTTTCTTTCAGGGCTTCAAGAAAGGTATCAGCACGGTCGGCCATTTCCATATCAGACAGGTCGGCGGCGGAAATGTCGCCCGAAGCGGCCTTGGAAGCCTGTGAAAATTCCCGGTTGAAGTCCTTGTCTTCCATCGGATAACCGGGCAGCCGCCCCACTTCCTGAAGGGCATGACGGTAGGCCGCAGCAGTGCATTCCAGGTTGACCTGCTCAAGAAAGAGCGCGAAATCCGGTATGCGCTCCATAGGAATAACAACGTCTTCGTTAAGCTTGAAGCCGGAGGTGCGCTTGGCTATGGCCGAAAGCTTGTGGCGGTCTTCCCAGAAGCGCTCGCCTTCCTTGTCGTCGGCGGCCACAATAATATCAACGTTCTCCTGTTGCTCCACCACGCTGACGATATCGCCCACGCAGGTGTCCAGCAGATAGGGATCGTCGCCGTCCACCTGAAGGATAATGACCGAAATGGGCGAACCTTCGTATTTTTCAGACTTGCGCTTGTATTCGATGGCCTGAACGTACTTGGCGTTGAATTCTTCCATGGCCGAAAGGTGGGCGTAGTCGCCTTCTTCGCGAATACGGTTACGCAGGGCCACCAGTTCGCGCACCACTATGGCAGCCGGGTGCATTGACCGGCCAAAAAATTCCAGCACCATAATGCGCTTGTGCTTGGGCTTGGGATGCAGAATAAAGCAGGCTTCGGTGATAATGCCGTCCACGCCTTCTTTCTGCATGCCGGGCAGCCCGCCCAGAGCCTTGTTGGTCACGTCCTTGCCAAGGCCCGGCAGGCGGATTTCATCGCCACGCAGGTGTACCACGTTGCGCACGCCGCCGCTCACGTCCTTGACCACAAAGACCGCAGTTTCTGTGGCAAGAATCTTGTGGCGCGGATGATTTTCGCGTTCGATGGTGATGATTTCACCAGTGGGCGTCACCATGCGCCACCACAGCAGGTTGTCCAGCGTGGTGCCGTATTCAAAGGCCATTGGGCCGCCGGCATTTTCTGAAATATTCCCGCCAATGGACGAAGCCTGCTTGGAGGCCGGGTCAACGGAAAAAAGAGCGCCAGCAGCGTCAACGGCGTTTATGACAGTCTGGGTAATGGCCCCGGCCTGACAGGTTACTGTCATATCCTTCAAATCAATGTCCCCCACGCGCGTAAGGCGAGTGAGGCTCACGATAAGGGTACGCTTGCGCGCGGGCACGGCGCCGCCTGTCATGCCCGATCCGCCGCCACGCGGAATAAGGGCGAACTTCATGTCATTGGCCAGCTTCACCAGCTCGGCCACCTGCTCTGTGGTGTCGGGTTCAACCACAAGCAGGGGCAGCTCCATGCGCAAGTCCGTCGCGTCGGTGGCAGATTCCACCAGTGCGCCGGGATTGGTCAAAATACATTCCGCAGGCAGGATGTCGCCCAGAGCGTCGATAAGCTTTTCCCTGAACTCCATTTCGGCCTGGTGGGCCGACCAGAACATGGTAATGCCCTCGCCAATGGCCGTGGCATAATAATGCGCCAGAGAAACGGCTTCTTTTTCAAAGCTCGCGCGCACGCTGCCGCGCACGGTATCGGCGTCAATGAAGGGATTGTAAGCCACCAGAAAAAGCTCTTCGGCTATGGCGATGGCAAGGTTGCGCACGGATTCGGGCCATTCGGCAAAATCATCAATATTAATGCGCAGAATGCGGTTCACCACATAGTCGGGAGAAATGGAAATATGCGGACCCTTATGGGGCATGGCGTTCTAACCTCGTAGGCACTGTGGCAATCTATTAACATGACAGACAGATGGTTTTGGGGGAAGCCCTTTTTCTACGTTCAATGCGCGCGGAAGGCAAGTAGTGGGCAAAAACCCGAATAACGGGGGCATATATGTGCAACCGCAACTGCCGCCAAAAAATTGTCTCTTCTGTCACAGGCCTGCCGCAAAGCTGTCTTTGACATTTATCCGCGTGTGGCTATGCTTTTTCAGCACACAACAAGACAACGAATATTTCGCTCAGAGGGGTGTTTCAAAATATGTTTATTGAAAAATTGCAGCCCATTACTGATGCATTTGATTGGTTGCAACACAGTTGGGAACGCGCTGTCACCCAACGGCGTGTGGCTTTTTTCATCCTCTGGGTCTATTTGCTGGCCCTTCTGGGTATTGAGCTGAACAGACAGGGAATTTTGCCCCCCTGGTTGTCTTCCGTCACGCCCACCAGCCATTTTTACGCTATCCATCTAGCTTTTACGCTCATATTGGTGCTTGAGGTTATGGGGCTCATCCTCGTCATACCCAGCTCCCTTTCGCAATCAATGGGCAAGCAATTTGAAATTCTTACCCTTATTCTGCTTCGCAACGCCTTCAAGGAATTGAGCCATTTGCCGGAGCCCGTCAGCGTGGCCAGCGATATGCTGCCCGTGCTCTATATCGCCGTCTCGGGCGCGGGCGCCCTGCTGGTATACCTATGCCTTGGGCTGTACAAGCGCATTGCCCGCCGGCACATGCATTTCATCTCCTCTCCAGATCTGCGTATGCGTTATGTCATGAGCAAAAAGCTGCTGGCCCTGCTGCTCTTCATCATTTTCCTTTGCGTCGCCGTGCGGGATGTTATTTCTTTTGTCACCACAGGCAACGACCAGAGCTTTTTTGAAACTCTGTACACCATTTTGATTTTTTCAGACATCACCCTGGTGCTTATAGCGCAACGCTACATGCCCGCCTTTCACGCTGTATTCCGCAACTCCGGGTTTGTTATAGGCACCCTGCTCATGCGGTTATCTCTTTCCGCAGCGCCATTATGGAGCCCGGTTATAGGCCTTTTCGCCGCAGTTTTTGTTCTGGCGCTCACCTGGGGTACCAACTACTTCACGCCACTGCCACGAATAGAGTGCTCAGCCCGCGACGACCAGAAGGCTCTGCCCGAAACCACGGACTGAAATAGCCCCGCGCCAGGCAGGGTTTTCGTGTGATGCTTTTCCCTGCTGTTTGGAGCGAAAGTTTGACGCCGGAATGGGCTGAAGGACGCTTGTGGCAACCGCACGGGGCCGACCTGTTGCGTGTTGCCAGCGCCAAGTAAAAGAACCGCTGGCCATAAAAAAACGCCAGCGGATTTTTGTGCAGACCTTGGTGCTTCTGGCGGAACAACAGCCGATGCCTCTGCCCCGCCGCACTCGGGCCGGGGCATGATGCCAGCGAGAGCCACTGCGTGCGCAAGCCCGGCGCCCGCAAACGCAGAACTGTTGCGTGAAAAACCGTCCCGCAGGCCGGCAATGCGGCTTACCCCCTGCCGTTTATTGAAAAACTCTAGAGTAACAACGCCGACAACAAAAACGCAAAAGGGCGACCCAGAAGGGCCGCCCTTTAGACATCAAGATATGTGGAAAATCAGGCGTTAGCCGCCTTGAGCATTTCTTCCACCATTGAAAGTGTAGGCGTTGCGCCAGATTCAAGCCCGCAAAGGCCGCGTACGGCCAGCATGAGCATATCGAACTGCAAAGACATTTCGGCCAGGCCGTTATGAATGATGCAATTGTCGCCATGTACTGCAAGACGGTACGCATGACGGCTGCGCTCCTGACCAGACGAGCGCACGATATAATACACCTGTTCGTTGGTGTCGGTCACATAAAGCTTTTGACGGGTGAGCATGCCAAGTGCTTCGTCGTACCACGAGCACTCAGAAAAAAGTCGGCCACGAAAACTGAAATCGCTGCCGTTGTCGTGCTTCAGACAAATGTCTTCCATAATTTTTTGCACGTTCATTCAATCCTCCGCGTGCTCTTTCCCACCATTTGTGCGCAGGCGGGTAACGCTTTTTGGAAGCTAGCACTGCATGCAAATGGTTGTCAACAATAGCAGCAAGCAAACAACAAAATCGCATGTAGAAATATTTTGTGTATATTATATCATATTAAAATATATAATAAATATAAAACATATTTCTTGAAACAATCTTGCGGTTCATCATACTTTTTCATGAATTTTACTATCGGGAGCAACCTGCAGCCAGGGCAGGCCCACAGGTGAGTGCAAAGCACTGCGCAGAGCCGGGAGGAATAAAATTGGGCCAGAGAATTGAAAAATCAGCACGGCAAAATCAGGCATAAACGAGCTTGTCGCATTGCGGTTCATGTTAAATCAAAAACATTTATACAATATTTATATGTAGTTATACTTTACGTCGGGCACTGCTTTCCGCAAAGCGGGAGTACGCGCGTGCCACTGGCGAGTCCGGGTCCATACCTTCAAGAAAAACGCCCCTGGCCTGAATAGGGTCGGGCGTCACAACACGGGGGGCGCGCCAGCCCATATCTTCATCCGGCAATGGCTTGCTGGCCGTCACATCCAGCCCCGGCTTGCCCATAAGCAGTGAAACCTTTACCCCGCCGAAAAAGGGTTCTTCCATAAAGGCATTGACCCTTTCCAGTAGCTCACCGCTCATAAGGTGCAGTTCTTGAGCCAGCATGGCGTCCTCGGCTCCTATGAGCAGCAGGTCCCTGTGATGTCCCAGGGGGCGCGCCAGCTCTGCCAGCTCCGGGCCCATAACCATGCTCCAGTTCTGCCACAAATGACTCAGGCGGTTACGCGCCTGAGCCTGCGCCGGGTCCACGCCAAGCCCGGCCATAACCGCGGCCAGCACTTCACCCACGGGAACAGGCTCGGCATTTTTATTTTTTTTTCGAAATACTTTAGGAAACATGAGCAGTTCCGCCATAATGGGCATGCTGAATCACAGAGCCGCCCCGCACAGGGAAAGGTTTGCGCAGCACGAGGTCTGTTGACCATATGCAGATATATTGATATTAGCATCAACATAAGTTGATTTATCGCAGGAAAACAAATGGCACTTTTGTATTTTAAAGCACTTTCAGACGAAACACGCCTTCGCCTTGTGCATATCTTGCTGCATTACGAGTTGTCGGTCAACGAACTGGTGCGCATTCTGGATATGGGGCAATCACGGGTTTCACGTCATCTGAAAATCCTTACCGAGGCGGGGCTGCTTACCTCGCGGCGCGACGGGCTGTGGGTCTTCTACGCTACGCCACGCGCAGGCGAAGAGCGCGACTTTCTGCTCTCCATCTCACCCTTTGTTCATGCAGACGCAGCCATGAGGGCAGACCTTAATATGGCGGCGCAGATGCTTGAAGAACGCGCCCTCAAAACCCGCCAGTTCTTCAACGCCATTGCTGAAGACTGGGACGAACTGAACCGCGAGGTTCTGGGGGCTTTTGATCTGCCTGACGCCGTGTGCGCCGCTGTGCCCAAAGACTGCGGCATGGCTGTGGACCTGGGCTGCGGCACAGGGGCCGTGCTTGCGCGCATGCTGCCGCTGGCGCGTGGCGTCATCGGTGTGGACGGCTCTGCACGCATGCTTGAGATCTGCCGCCGGCGCTTTACACCTGAAGACCTTTCGGACGACCGCGTATCGCTGCGTATCGGCGAACTGAGCCACCTGCCCCTGCGGGACCAGGAAGCGGATTTCGCCTGCATCAACCTTGTGCTGCACCATCTTTCCGACCCGCTGCACGGGCTGCGCGAGATACGCCGCATCATGGCCCCCGGCGGACGTCTTTTTGTGGCGGATTTTCTTCGCCACAGCGACGAAACCATGCGCAACCGCTACGGCGACCGCTGGCTTGGTTTTGAAGAAGACGGCCTTGCCGCTGACCTCAAGTCTGTGGGCTTCAACACGCTGACCTGTACGCGGCAGCCCGTGGACCGGGGCCTGACCCTGCTGATTTTGACAGCAGAGGCCCATTAGCCTTTTTGCCGCGGGGCAAGAAGCACAACATTCCACCCGCATAAAATCATTAACAAATCACATACTTCAAAGGATAGGAGACATCCATGACCAAAGCTCTTGACCTGAGTCTGGCGCACAAAGTTGCAGACATGGCCCTGGCCGATTTCGGCAAAAAAGAAATGCAGCTTTCCGAGCGGGAAGTGCCCGGCCTTATGGAATGCATCAAGAAATACGGCCCAAGCAAGCCGCTTAAGGGACTCAAGATCACGGGCTCCCTGCACATGACCATCCAGACGGCCATGCTCATCCAGACGCTGCACGCTCTGGGCGCGGACATCCGCTGGGCTTCGTGCAATATTTTCTCCACGCAGGACCACGCCGCCTCCGCCATTGCCGACCTTGGCATGGCCAAGGTTTTTGCCTGGAAAGGCGAAACCCTTGAAGATTACTGGTGGTGCACCGAAATGGCCCTTACCTGGCCTGACGGCAGCGGCCCCGACCTTATTGTTGACGACGGCGGCGACGCCACCCTGCTTATCCACAAGGGTGTTGAAGCTGAAAACAACCCCGCTGTTCTTGATGAAAAGACCGACAACAAGGAACTGCAGTGCATCCTTGACCGCCTCAAGCTGCGCCTCAAAGAAGATCCGCAGCACTGGCACAAGGTGGCCGCCAAGATGAAGGGCGTTTCGGAAGAAACCACCACTGGCGTGCATCGCTTGTATCAGCTGGAAGCCGCTGGCAAGCTGCTCTTCCCTGCCATCAACGTCAACGACGCTGTTACCAAGTCCAAGTTCGACAACCTGTACGGCTGCCGCGAGTCCCTGGCTGACGGCATCAAGCGTGCCACTGACGTCATGATTGCCGGCAAGGTGGTTGTGGTCGTGGGCTACGGCGACGTGGGCAAGGGCTGCGCCCAGTCCATGCGCGGCTTCGGCGCGCGCGTGCTGGTGACGGAAATCGACCCCATCTGCGCCCTTCAGGCCGCGATGGAAGGCTATGAAGTCACCACCATTGAAGACGCGCTGGCTCAGGGCGACATCTACGTCACCTGCACGGGCAACTACCACGTCATCACCGGCAAGCATATGGAAGGCATGAAGGACGAGGCCATTGTGTGCAATATCGGCCATTTCGACAATGAAATTGAAATGACCTATCTTGAAAACACGCCCGGCGTCTCCTGCCTGAACATCAAGCCGCAGGTGGACAAGTGGACCCTCAAGTCTGGCCGCAGCATCGTTGTGCTGGCTGAAGGCCGCCTGGTCAACCTTGGCTGCGCCACGGGCCACGCCAGCTTTGTCATGTCCAACAGCTTCACCAACCAGACCCTGGCCCAGATCAAGCTGGCCACTGAGAAGCTGGAAAACAAGGTGTACACCCTGCCCAAGGAACTGGACGAAGAAGTGGCCCGCCTGCATCTTGGCCGTCTTGGCGTCAAGCTGACCAAGCTGACCAAGGAACAGGCCGATTATATCGGCGTCAATGTGGACGGCCCCTTCAAGGCAGACCACTACCGCTACTAGGCCATTAGCCTTTGCAAGAATTGGAACGCCCGGCGGTCAAGAGCTCTGGCCGCCCGGCGCAAAAAACGCTGGAGCTGCGGTAACACGATTACTGCATGGCCCGCCCTTGCAAGACAGGGTACAAAAAACGGATTCAGGATAGTTGTATTGCGCGGCTAAAAACCGCCACAGGCGCCGGACGCAACAACGGCTCCGGCGCCTGCTGAAAATCGTCGTAAAAGGGTCTTGCCCTTTTACGCATGCACGGGGCGGCTGCCCGCCGCGCCCCTGCGTAATGACCGAAGTTCTGCTTCGGTCATTTTTATTTTAAACGCCAAATAGTTACACACAGCACTTTAATTTTATTAAAAGTTTTATTTCAAAATATTTCATGACTGAAAATTATCACGCGCTCTTGATGCCGGAAGCATAGCTATTCAATAAGACGCCATTCAGGGGCGGCATTTTGCCGTATTTTTGTCTTGCTGTTGGCACACCCCGACCTGAAACCAAACAACACTACAGACACCAACGGGCAAGCCTGCTGCCACTTAAAATATACCCACTGTTTTTTGCACATCAATGGCAAACACTACAGTAAATAATAATGCACAAATAAATAAAATCACTTTATTACTTACAACATTCTAAAACTATTATTTTTTGAAACCCATTTTTTATATTGCTAATGCCCATAAGTCAGGATTAGTAATGCCAATAATACATTTTAAGCAATGATAAAAAATCTGACACATCATAAAGTACATCATATACATCTAAAAAAATAATCACCTGCACATAATACAACATGTAAACAACTGTAAAGCAAACTCTTTGCTTACATAAGAACATCTCACACAACTACAGCATACTCACCTATCCTGGGGGAAAATATGAAATTAGGAGTAAAGCTCTCGCTCATGTCAGCGTTTTTGCTTCTGCTCATAGCACTATTGGGCCTGTTCAGCCTGATGCAGATGTCAAAGATCAATGACGGATCAACGGAAATCAGCCGCAACTGGCTTCCTTCTACGCGAAGCGCCCTGAACCTGAACGTGCTCACATCAGACTACCGGCTTGCAGAATCCATGCTTGTCAGTATTGACAGCTCTGACGAGTACAGCCAGACCTACAAAAAACGCATGGATGCAGCCCTGAAGGATATGGGCTCCGTCAGCAGCCGGTATGTGAAGCTCATCTCCTCCCCTCAGGAACAGCAGACATACGACGCCTTTCTGCGGCAGTGGAAGGAATATCTGGAAATCAGCAGCAAGGTCATGCAGCTTGCGAGCAACGACAAGCATGATCAGGCCATGCAGCTCTTCCGTTCGCAGTCCCGCACGCTCTTTGAACAGTGCAATGAGTCGCTCATGAGCCTGGTGCGCATCAACACGGAGGGCGGCGATGCCGCCAGCAATAGCTGTGACGAGATGTACAGCAATGCGAGAGTGCTGATTATAACCTTGCTTGCAGCCGCCCTGATTGCGGGCACGGCTACGGTTATCTTTATTATTCGCGGCACGCACAAACAGCTGGGCAAAGACCCCGGCGAACTCAACAACGTTGCCAACCGCGTGGTGCAGGGCGACTACAATGTGGATGACGGCAGCGCCAAGGAAGGCGTATATAAATCCATTGTGACCATGGTGAACGCCCTGAAAGAAAACATCGAGCACGCGCAGCAGGAATCCCTCAAGGCGCGGGAAGCCTCGGAGCGGGCCGGGATTGCCCAGGCAGAAGCCGAAGAGGCGCGCGCCAGGGCAGAAAACGCCCGTCGCGAAGGGCTGCTTGACGCAGCTGCCCAGCTGGAAGGCGTCGTCAACGTCATCGCTTCTGCCTCTGAAGAACTTTCAGCCCAGATAGAACAGTCCTCACACGGCGCGGCGCAACAGGCTGGGCGCATTGCTGACACCGCCACCGCTGTTGAAGAAATGAACGCCACGGTACTTGAAGTCGCCAGAAACGCCGCCACCGGGGCCAGCCTTTCGAGCGCCACGCAGGAAAAAGCGCATGACGGCGAGCAGATAACCGCCCAGTGCCAGACTGCCATCAACGATGTGCAGAGCGACACTATGGCGCTCAAAACCAGTATGGACGAGCTTTCCGGCCATGCACAGGCCATCTCTGAAATCATGACGGTCATATCGGACATTGCCGACCAGACCAACCTTCTGGCTCTCAACGCGGCCATTGAAGCAGCCCGCGCAGGTGACGCCGGCCGGGGTTTTGCCGTTGTTGCCGACGAAGTGCGCAAGCTTGCTGAAAAAACAATGGCTTCCACGATGGATGTGGGCAAAGCCATCGGCGCCATTCAGGAAAGTTCACAAGCCGGCGTGAAGCGTATGGACACCGCAGTGGAGAAGGTAAACCGCGCCACGCAGTTCACCCTGCGCAGCGGCGACGCCTTGAAGGAAATCCTCGAGCTTGCGGAACAGACAGCAGACCAGGTGCGCAGCATCGCCACAGCCAGTGAGCAGCAGTCGGCATCGTCGGAAGAAATAGCCCGGTCTGTGGAACATGTGAACACCATTGCCAGCGAAACATCGCAGGCAATGGGCGAAGCCAGCAAGGCCGTTTCCGATCTGGCCCGGCAGGCTCAGGAACTGGCCAGGATTATCGAGAATCTCAAACGGGCCTGATGCTTCTTTTGCACATTACTTCAATCCGGCCTTTTCCCGCAGGAAAGGGCCGGATTTTTGTATGCGGTTCGCTGCCAAAGCCCACGTTGCCCACTGCCTCCATGCCGTGTATGCTGCGCCCGTGCGAGGGCAGGTCTCGAAACGGAAGCACTTTCCGTCCGTATTAAGACCTTCCCGATTTTACTTTCGTGCTTGCCATTAGAGCTTTTTAGATTTGAAAAAGTTTAAGTGCCCCCATGCGGCCCGAGCTTGCAGCGCTGGTTTTATAAAAAGCCGGACTGTGCAGATTATTTTCAATAACTGCCTGCCCTGCTCTGCCCGGCAGCGGCGGTGCGGCTCACGCGCCAGAAGGCAGGCTCGAGAAGGCCTGAAACTACAGCCCGTTAACTGTAACAGCCGCGCAAGCGGGGCTGCGCCATAAAGAATCCGGCTCTCCAACGGTTCCCGTTTTTCCCAAACGGTTTCTAGGCCCGGCGTCATGACGCCGCAGATAAACTTTCCAAGGAATACAATGCAAAAAGTGACCATTCATACTGACGGTTCCTGTCTCGGCAACCCCGGCCCCGGCGGCTGGGCAGCCATTCTCAAGCTGGAAGGAGAAGACTACCGCAAGGAATTTTCCGGCGGGTACGCCCTCACCACCAACAACCGCATGGAAATGCTGGCCGTCATTGAATCACTGGTTATACTCAAGAGCCCCTGTCTTGTGGATCTGTACACGGATTCGCGCTATGTGTGCGACAGCGTGAGCAAGGGCTGGTTGTGGGGATGGGTGAAAAAGAACTGGATCAAGTCGGACAAAAAGCCCGTGCTCAATGTGGATCTGTGGCAGCGTATGTTGCCGCTTCTGCGCCAGCACAAGGTAACGTTTCACTGGCTTAAAGGACATGCAGGACACCCGGAAAACGAACGTTGCGATGTTCTGGCCCGCACCCAGGCAAGCCGCCGTGACCTGCCGCAGGATACGGGCTACAAAGCCTAACTGCCAACACGCGAACCGCAATACCGCAAAATCATGCCTGTTCAACCCTCATCAGCAGAAACAGCCTTTTCTCTGGCTGCGCTCTGGCATGCGCTGGGCTGGCCGCTCTTGCGCCTGCTCATGGGCATGGCCGCAGGCCTGCTCATAGCCAACGTGCTCGAGGCCTTGCGCTGGACACGCCATCTGGCCCGCCTGGCTGCCCCGCTGGCCCGCGTGGCTCATCTGCGCGAAGTGGCGGGAGCCAGTTTTTCACTGGCCTTTGTGTCTCCGGCAGCGGCCAACAGCCTCTTGTCCGACAGCCACAACCTGGGCGAACTTTCCGGCAAAGAACTTATGCTGGCCAACCTTTTCAACAGTTTGCCCGCATATATGGTGCACACACCCACCATTTTTCTGCTTACCTGGCCCGTGCTGGGCATGCCTGCCGTCGTTTACGTGGGGCTTACCCTGATGGCCGCCATAGGGCGCACGGCCTTTACCGTGGTGCTGGCCCGGCGCATACTGCCGCCACCCCCGCCGGGCTGTATTGCCTGCAAGGCCGACAGCGATGAGCGCACAGACTGGAACGCCGCCCTGCGCAAGGCCTGGAAGCGCTTCACGCGCCGCCTGCCCAAGCTTGTGTACTTTACCGCGCCCATCTACGTGCTTATGTATCTCATGCAGCAGTTCGGCTATTTCGCCCTGGCAGAGCAATGGCTTTCACAGCACATGTCCTGGCTTTCCTTCTTGAAGCCGCAGGCTATGGGCATTATCGTGCTGCATCTCGCTGCGGAACTTGGAGCTGCCCTTGGCGCGGCGGGCAGCGTGCTGCAAACAGGCGGCCTGTCGGCCCGTGATGTCGTGCTGGCCCTGATGGTGGGCAACATACTGTCCACGCCCATGCGCGGCATACGCCACCAGTTGCCTTCGTATTCCGGCTTTTTCCGCCCGGCACTGGCGCTGCGCCTCATTCTGGCAAATCAGGGACTGCGCGCGGCCAGCATGACGGTTGTAACCATTATCTATTACTACGCCAGCGCCTAGCTGAAACGGCGTGCACGCGACCACCGGAACAGCCCGGCAGAGACAGCCAATGAGCGAGAAAATGGATATTGCAGAGGTGCAGGAAAATTTTGGCATGGGCGTTATTTGTGCCCAACAGGTGTTGAGCCATTTTTCTGAAAAATTCGGTCTTCCCTACGAAGACGCGTTGCGCATTGCCTCCTGTTTTGGTTCGGGCATGGGGCAGGCAGACACATGCGGCTGTGTCACCGGGGCGCTTATGGCCATTGGCCTTGCCCACGGCCCGGCCGGAGCGTGCAGCCGTGAGCAGAAGCAGGCCCTGTACGCCCGCCGCGACGCCTTTATGACGGCCTTTGCCCAGGCTCACGGCAGCCTTGAATGCCGCGGCATTTTGGGCCATGACCTTACGGATCCGCAAGCCCGCGCGCTTATACTTGAAAAAAAACTGTTCACCACAGTGTGCGTTCCTATGATTTGCGAAACCTGCGCACTGCTGGAAGAATATTTATAGCCACTGCGCCACAAGGAGACCCCGATGACGGAAACGTCCACTACCCCGCAAGAAGATCAGTTGCGCCCCCGCCGCGCTCCGGTGGAAATTCCCGCCCACTGCCAGGTAATCAAGCCTGAACACACGGGCGCGCGTATTGTCGTGCTGTTGCAGCCCGAGGAAAAACACCTCTCTTTGCCCAGGCCCAAAACGTCGCGGCAATTGCTTGCAGCGCTGGGGCTGGCTGAAGAAACGGCCCTGGTGGCCCGTAACGGCCAGCTGCTTACCCCTGACAGGCACATCTGGCCGGGCGACGAAGTTCTTGTTCGAAAGGTGGCCTCCTCCGGCTAGTCGGCGGGCGCGCCAGATTTCTGTCTTTTGGCTGTGTGACGCTGCTTTTATGAACCCTTTGTGACTGGCATTCAAAACAGTCTGTTACCCCGGCAGACAGCCGCCAAGGGTTCCCGTAAGGCAGCGTTGCCGCTGAATGACAAAACCTGAACGCCAAAGCCGTCTCGGGCAGGCCTAACACTTACCGGCGCGGGCAAAAAGTTGCTCCGCCGCACGGAAAATGGTACCCGCCAACAATGTTCAACTTAGATATATCCCAAGCCCTGAGCACGCTGTCCATCGCGGCAGTGCCTGCTCTTCTGGGCATTATTCTGCATGAAGTGGCCCACGGATGGGTGGCCGCGCGCTGTGGCGACCCCACTGCCCGCATGATGGGACGCCTGACCCTCAATCCCCTGCCGCACATTGACCCGATGGGATTGCTGGTTTTTGGCCTCACGAGCCTCAGCGGCTCCTTTGTTTTTGGCTGGGCCAAACCTGTGCCCGTCAACCCGCGCTATTTTCGCAATCCTGCCAAGGACATGATGCTGGTGGCCCTGGCTGGCCCGCTGACCAACTTTATTCTTGCAGGCGTATTCGGTGTTTTGCTGCGGCTGACCCTGAACTTTTTTCCGCCTGTCGAGTGGCAGCACAGCAGCTTTTATATCTTTGCGCTCAAATCCATGCAGGTTGGGGTAATTATCAACTTTGGCCTGGGCTGGCTCAATCTGCTGCCCATTCCTCCGCTGGACGGCAGCAAGGTTGTGGCCTATTTTCTGCCTTTCAACGCTGCTATGAGCTATTTGAGCATTGAGCGCTTCGGTTTCATCATTCTTTTGGGGCTTCTGTTCACCGGCCTGCTGGGCATGGTGCTGGGCCCGCTGGTAACCGGCAGCGCCCGTGGCCTGCTGACCCTGCTTGGCATTTTGTAATTTCATTAAGGACTGTCTTTCATGAGTAAAGAACTGCGCACTGTTTCCGGCATGCGGCCCACTGGCCCCCTGCACCTTGGTCACTACTTCGGGGTGCTGAAAAACTGGGTGGAACTGCAACACACTGAAGAAGCCTACTTTTTTGTGGCAGACTGGCACGCCCTTACCAGCGATTATGCCGATCCCTCAAAGGTTCGCGTCAATATCCACGAAATGGTCAAGGACTGGGTGGGCGCTGGCCTTGATCCCGAAAAGTGCGTCATCTTCCGTCAGTCCGAAGTGAAGGAACATGCAGAGCTTTCTCTGCTGCTTTCTATGATTACCCCTGTGTCGTGGCTTGAACGCAACCCCACCTACAAGGAACAGCAGCAGCAGATCAGCAACAAGGACCTCGGCAACGCGGGCTTTTTGTGCTACCCCGTGCTTATGGCTGCGGATATTCTTATGTACCGCCCCCACGGCGTGCCTGTGGGCGAAGACCAGCTGCCCCATATGGAACTTACGCGCGAAATTGCCCGCCGCTTCAACTACCTCTACGGCGGCGAACTTCTGCCCGAACCCAAGGCCATGCTGACCCCCGCCGCCAAGTGCCCCGGCCTTGACGGACGCAAGATGTCCAAAAGTTACAACAACGGCATCTTCCTTTCTGACAACATGGCAGATATTCAAGAAAAAGTGCGCGGCATGTTCACCGACCAGGCCCGCCTGCGCAAGTCCGACCCGGGCAATCCCGATGTCTGTAATCTCTTTCCCTACCATGTGCTGCTGAGCAGCCCCGAGGAACAGGCCGAGATTCGCAAGGGCTGCACCGGAGCCACCCTGGGCTGTGTGGACTGCAAAAAGATTTTCCTCAAGAACCTTGAAACATTCCTGATGCCCCTGCAGGAACGCCGCTCCGTGCTGGACGCCAATCCGGCCCGTGTGGACGAAATCCTCGCGCACGGCAATGACCGCGCCCGCGCCTTTGCCAGCCAGACAATGGCCCTTGTGCGCGAAAAAATGGGGTTGTAGTTGAAATTTGTGAGTGTGGACTACGGCCTGGCCCGCACGGGCCTGGCCGTGTCAGACCCTGAAGGCCGCATGGCCTTTCCCCTGGCCACGCTGCGCTTGCAGGATTATGCCGACCGCAAACTTTTTCTGGCCGCCCTGGCGGAAAAAATTATTGAAACCGGGGCCGAAGGCGTGGTGATGGGGCTTCCCCTGACTCAGGACGGGGAAGAGAGCCTGATCACGCGGCAGGTGCGCAACGTTACCCAGCGCCTCAAGCGCCGCGTGCCCCTGCCCTTTTACTACATGCTCGAGGAACTGAGTTCCGAAGAAGCCTGGGCCGACCTGCGCGAAGCCGGGTTGAAGATGCGCAAACGCAAGGCTGTGCTTGACCAGCAGGCCGCCGTACGCATTCTGTCGTCCTTTCTTTCCCTTACCCCGCAAGAACGGAGTCCCGCATGAAAACGTTCTTACGCCTGCTTGGACTGCTGTTGTTGCTGGCTCTGGCCGGCAGTGGCTGGCTTTTCTATGAAGGTTACACCTTTCTGAACACCGCCCCCCAAACCGAAGGGCAGGAAGTGCTTTTTGACGTGCCGCCCGGCGCGCACTTCGCCCAGGTAGCTACGGCCCTTGAGCAAAAGGGCGTTGTTACCGATGCCCGCAAGTTCCGCCTGCTGGCTCGCTACAAGGAATGGGACGGACGCCTGCAGGCCGGACGTTTTGCCCTCAACTCCGGCTGGACGCCCGAAAAGGTGCTGGACATGCTGGTCAACGGACAGCCCGTGCTTTTTCGCATTACCGTACCCGAAGGCCTCACCTGGTGGCAGACGGGTAAACTGCTGGAAGAGGCGGGGCTTGTACGCTTTGAAGATTTTCGCAAAGTTATCATGGACCCGGACTTTCTGCGCCACTACGGCATTCCCTTTGCCACGGCCGAGGGCTTTCTTATGCCCGACACCTATCTGCTAAAAAAGGCTGATGAGCCGGATGCGGCACAGGCCCGCAGCGTGGCCGGGCGACTGGTGGACAACTTTTGGCGCAAAGCCGCCCCCGTGTGGCCCGGCGGCGCAAAACCCGCCGTGGACCAGTTGAAGACCTGGATGATTCTGGCTTCTGTGGTGGAAAAAGAAACAGGCATCGACGCCGAACGCCGGCGCGTGGCAGGGGTGTACCAGAACCGTCTTGCCCGCAACATGATTCTTCAGGCTGACCCCACGGTCATCTACGGGCTTGGCCCCGGTTTTGACGGCAATCTTCGCCGCAGCCAGCTGGACGATCCCAACAACCTGTACAATACCTATCAGCGTCCCGGCCTGCCGCCGGGGCCCATATGCTCCTTTGGCATGGCCGCCCTCAGGGCTGCAATTAATCCCGAAAAGCACGATTTCATCTATTTTGTGGCAATCACCGATGGCGGAGAACACGTTTTTTCCACCAATCTAACAGACCACAACAGGGCCGTGCGCCAGTATCTGCAAAATCGGCGCAAAACCCAGAACCGCTGAGGAATCCCCGTGAAATACCTCATAGTTGAAGACTTTTCCGGTCAGGCCGTACCCTTTGTTTTTCCACGCCGCGTTGACCACGGCGACATGCGCGAACAACTGCCCTACGGGCAGGTGCTCTCCGCCGGATTTCTCGAACTGGGGCCGCAGGGCTTTGTATGCACAGGCGGTCATGCCGAACTGGGGCTCAAGGCCCGTCCAGAAGAAGACGCCGCCATTATTGCCGAGGCGTTGCGGCAACGCTGAGTCCGCGAACTTTTTGCGAGGCAATGCTGTTCGCGGTCAAGTTCACGTTGAAATGCTTTGTGGGGAAGGGCCCCTTTTGCAAAAGGGTCCCTTCCCCACACCCCCTCCTCCTAAAACCTTTATTGTTATTTCAGTCTGCGCTGGGGGTCTCTGGCCTCAAATGAAGGCATAAAAACTGCGCCGTATGAGGCATTGTACTGCCGCAAAGCTGCTCAGATTGAACGCCGCATGCCATTCCAAAATGACGACCTGTGTCCGGCATGCCTTTGCGGCGGCAACAGCATCCATATCCCCGCCCGATGCAACGACAAATCCGGCGACATCCCCTGAGGCCCTATGCATACCGAGCAACCGCGCATCCCCGGCATCGTCATTGGCGGTACGGGCAGCAATACGGGCAAGACAACAGTCACCCTGGCCCTTCTTTGCGCGCTGGCTTCCCGTGGTCTTGCGGTTCGTGCCGCCAAAACCGGGCCGGACTACATAGACGCGGCCTTTCACGCCGCCATCACAGGTCAGCCAGCCGCCAATCTGGATACCTGGATGTGCCGCCAGCTCCCCGCAAATCCACAGGAAAAGCCCTCTACAGACGACAATCGCCTGCCGCAAGGACTGCAAACCGTCTTCAACCGTATGTCGGCAAGCAGCGTCTCTGGCGGTGCGCCGCACATGCTGCTGGTCGAAGGCGCAATGGGCCTGTACGACGGCGGGCACCGTGGGGCTGGCAGCACTGCCCAACTGGCGGCCTTGCTCGACCTGCCCATCCTTCTGGTGTGCAGCGCAGCCGGGCTTGGTCAGTCTGTGGCTGCGCTGGTAGAAGGCTATTTACGCCACAAACCGCAATGGCTGAACGCCCGTAGTACTCCCCCGCGCTTTCTGGGTATCGTTTGCACTCATATAGGCAGCCAACGGCATGCGGAAATCATTTCCGACGCGCTTAAACCGCTTGAAAAATCTGACAATATCCCCCTGATGGCCCTGCTGCCGCGTGCGGGCGCCCCCGAACTGCAATCCCGTCATCTTGGCCTTGTAGAAGCCCGCGAGGCCTTGCCCGCGCTGGACAGGGCAGCGCTTGCGCAATGGCTGGAAAACAATTGCCGCCTGGACGATCTGCTCAAACAGGCAGGGGTGGCCGCCCCCAAGGCAAAAGCAGCGTCGGCCAAGGGTACAAACGAAGTTGGGAAAGAAGCAGAAGAAAGAAGAGATATTAGGGGCAGTAAGGACAAAAACATTTGCAGCGTAACGGTCTCACCCCGCGCGGCGCATCAGACAAACTGTGATGCCCCCGCCCCATCAAGGCTGACGGCTGTAAAATCTGCTGCGCCTGTGCCACAACATACTGATTCTGCACGACTAAATCCTGAACCAGAGAATGTTGCGGCACAGGACGCTATGTGGTGCGACGCCTTGGCGGCACGTTTTTTTCCGCCACGCCAGCCGGGCGCAAAGGCTATCCGCAAAACCGCAACGCAGTCAGCCTCACTAGGCGTCCGAGAAATTCTGGCAGACAGCTCTGCCCTGCCACTCCAGCCGACTTTGCCCGCACAAATGAAGCAAACTCGCGGCAAATCCTGCCCTGTGGTCGGCATGGCCTGGGATGCGGCTTTCAGCTTTTGCTATGCCGACCTTCCCGCCTTGCTGACAGAGCTTGGCGCGGATGTCGTGCCTTTTTCCCCATTACGTGACGCCGCGCCGCCTTCGGGATGCACGGCCCTGTATTTTCCCGGCGGCTACCCGGAACTGCACGCCGAAGAGCTTGCGGGCAATACCCTAATGCTACAGGCTCTGCGGGAACTGGCACATAATAATATGCCCATATACGGCGAGTGCGGCGGCTATATCTACCTCATGCAGTCATTGCGTCTGGAAGGTGCGTCAGAAACCCGGAAATATGACATGGCCGGACTTTTGCCCTCAAGCTGCACCATTGGACGTAGCCGGACAGCCCTTGGCTACCGTGCCGCTCTTGCCTTGCCCGGCTGGCCCGCGCACGATGCTCGCCCTGCCCCGTCGATGACTCCGTATGCTCTGCCAGACGAAGTACAGGCAGGCGTTATACAGCCCAATCACATGCTGGCAGGCCACAGCCATGCAAATGAGGGACAGCCCAACGATATTCGGGCAGACCTGAAAAATGACTTGCTGCCGAGCGATACCCTGTCAGGCTGTATGCTGACAGACGGCATGCTGACTGGCGACATGTTGGCAGGCGGCGTGCAGCAAAATAGCCTGCAAAGTGATGAATTTACGGGGGCCAACGACAAAAAGGCCCCCCTGGCAACGGACAGCCATCTTATACAAAAAATTTCAGCCAGCGAATCCCATTCAGCCAAATCTCTTTGGGTGCGCGGGCATGAATTTCACTATGCCCGCGAAGATGACGGCCCGCTGCCGCCCCACTGCACGCGCCTCTGGCAGTTGCACGACAGCAAGGGCGCTTTTTTGCGGCAAGAGGGTTGCCGTTGTGGCTCTGTTGCCGGAACATGGCTGCATTGTTACCCTGAGGGCTCGCGCACCTTCTGGCGGGCCTGGCTCAAAATGGCCACGCCTTTGCCCTAAACACAAGCCGGGGTTCCCCCCGGCCTGCCGAGGTTCACATGACGCACAATACTCCGGTGGAGCTGGATTCAGCCTGTACGCCACAAGATATCGAAAGCCGTTCCTTTGCCATCATAGATGAGGAGCTGCCTTCGCCACGCCCCTTTGAAGGCCCGCTTTGGCAGGTAGCCCGCCGCTGCATTCACACATTGGGCGACACAGAAATCATCAATGATTTGCGTCTGAGTGCAGCCGGACTTGAGGCAGGCGTGGTTGCTCTTATGCGGGGCTGCACCGTCTACACCGACACGCGCATGGCCGCAGCCGGGCTGCCCATGCGCCGCCTGACGCCACTGGGCGTCACGGTTACGCCCATTATGGCCCTGCCGGGGCTGGACGAACTTGCCCGCGCCGGAGGCACCACACGCTCGCGCGCAGGGCTGGAATCGCTTGCCCAGCAAATGAGTGGACACATTATGGTTATCGGCAACGCCCCCACGGCTCTGCTTGGCCTGCTGGACGTGCTTGAACAGGGCGCGCCGCCTCCGGCCCTTATCGTGGGCATGCCTGTGGGCTTTGTTAATGCCGCGCAATCCAAGGAACTGCTGCACCGCACATCCTGGCCGCACTTTACCCTGCTGGGACGTAAGGGCGGTTCCGCTGTGGCGGCGGCCTGCGTCAACGCCTTGGCTGATCTGGCGCTGGAGCAGCGCGGATTAGGAGACATAGCGAAGTTGTAAAAAGCCTCTTCGAGGTTTGGTACGGTCCAAGGGGATATTTTCGCATTGTCGGTTTTGGGCGGGTGCCGGACGACAGACACGGAGACGTTTGCGCAGCACCCGGCTGAAAAAAGAGGGATGTCATTTTGCCAAGGTGATTCGTGCACTGCGGGCACAGAGGCCTCTCTTCTCTTTATTTCTGCGGGTGCGCGGGGACGCCTGCGGACGCAATTGAAGAATGGAGTCGCCTTTATGAAACCGTTTGTACCCTGCGGTACGACGGCTTTCTTCTCTTTAGTTCTGCCGCCTGCGCGGCGCGCGGCAAGGCGGGGCCGGTTATGGGGCTTCGCCCCCTTCTCGGCCCCCCTTGCATCCCCCCCGAAACACCCCCTGTTCTACCCCGACCAACAAATACTTCTTTCGGAGGCGGCTACGCACGAACCTCGCCGACGTGTCGGCTTCGGTTCTTTATAACGCCGCCCCCGGCAACACCCTGCGCTCCGCCTGAGAAACTGTAGCCTCCCCATTCGCATTGCTTATGCAGGTGCAATCGCTGCCTTTGGAAAATTGAGTTTACGATGGGAGCGTGCATCTCTGTTCACCGCAGCTCGGCTAAAAATCATCAGGATTTCCATTACGCTCAAAACCGAACGATGGCATTGCGCGGCGCGCAGGGAGATCGCCGAGCGAAGCGAAGAAGCTCCCGAAGCGAAAGCCGCGCAGCCCTCGCGAAATGATGGAATTTGGAAGGCCCGTGAAGGCTTATTGGAGGAAGTGGAGATATACGAAAGCCCAGCGGGGTCGTCCAAGGGGAGTGCAGAGGGGGCCTCGGAGGGGCGGCAGCCCCTAACAGGCCCCTTCTGCCGCCGCCGCGTAGGCGGCCAGACTAGAGGAAGAAAAAGCCTCCGTGCCCGCAGGGCACAACACTCCCCTTTCAAAGAGCAAGCCACCAATTTACACGTCAACACATCACCCAATCCAACCAGACGACCCGAAGCCGACATACATCGCTAAACCGCACGATGGCATTGCGCGGCGCGCAGGGAGATCACCGAGCGAAGCGAGGAAGCTCCCGAAGCAAAAGACGCGCAGCCCTCGCGAAATGACGGAATATGGAAAGCCCTTGAAGCTATCCCGTGGGAGTGGAGAGATGCGAAGACCCTAGCGGGGTCGTCCGGGGGGAGTGCAGAGGGGGCCTCGGAGGGGCGGCAGCCCCTAACAGGCCCCCTCTGCCGCCTGCCGCGCAGGCAGTGTCGTCACGAGCGCCTTTCCCATTTTTTCTGCGTCGAACTTCGCCTTTTATTCCAGTCGAGTACTATCAGAGTACGCTCCCTACATAAAAGTCTCGTTCTCCTTAAAATAACAAGAAAATTCATCTCGTGCCGACACCGCCGAGGCGGCCCAAACAACAAAAACGAGAAAGCCTCCGTGCCCGCAGGGCACAACGCCCCCCCGCCACAGGAACACAAATATGAAATTAAAAAAGCCGGATAAAGCACACGTTCAAAAACGTCACTTTACCCGGCTTTTCGCATTATTCTAAAATTTGTGCGCCAGCTAGTTCTTTCCAGCCGCCGTGTCGTCTTCCGGCCTGTTCGCAGGCCTTTCAGGCGTAATGATGACAGCGTCTGTTATTTCTTCTTCATCAGCAGCAGCGCCGCCGGATGCGCCAGCTCCAGACGCGTTTGCCCCGTTTGTGCCCGGCCCGGACATACTTGGCCCATCCGCATTTGGTGCTGACGGCGTTGCCTGCGCGTCCGCATCAACTACAGGGGGCAAGGCCGCCTGCGCATCAACCACACGGGCCTCACCCAAGGCAAGCCGGTGTTCTTCACTTTGCGGCAGGGGAATATAGTTCTTGTCCACCAGCACAATGCCCGTGCGCTCCAGAACCTCACGCCGATAGGCGAATTCCTGCTGCATGCGGTGATGGCGGTAAACAAACAGGCGGTGTACAAGGTAGCATATGGCTATCATGGCCGCTACGCTGCCCGCTATCCAGGGGATATAGGGCGTAAGGGACTGCCCAAGGCCCACAAGCGCCGTGAACGCGCCGTCCACAAAAAAGAGCGCCACGCCAAGCAGCAGAATGCCCAGCAGCACAACAACCGTGGGAGCGTTGCGGATAATGGCGTAAAACCTTTGCAGGCGCTCCGGCACCTGATCGGCATCGCTTGAAGCAGCGCTCGCAGCTCCGCCCACTCCGTCCGCATCGCGGGCCTCACGCCCAAGAAAGTGCGAAACCCAGGTGCCCGCAAGGTGAACTATCAATATCAGCCCCACAGGGGCAAGAATGGCAGCCAAGGCCCAGACAAGCCAGGGAAAACGCGCCAACGGCGGCCCGCCCGGCACTTCGGGCGCGGCATGCATGACGCCGTAGAAAAAGGCTACCCCGCCCACCACCAGTTCCACAAAGAAAATGGCTATCATGAGATACAAAAGGGCATCTTTGTGCTGACCAGCGTACCAGGGCTGGCCGGCTGTGGAGCGGCTTTTGGCGGCTCCGGCATCCGCCTTGCTTTTTGCTCCGCTGGAAACTGTTGATTGGTGCTCTTTTTTATCGGCTGTCTGCATGCTTACCTCTGGTTGCGAAGCATACTTTGCCGCAGCCCATCCCGCAAGCCCCACATTCGGTATAAAGCGTACCCGAATGTAAAAGCATTGGCGGTACGACCTTCACTTGCTCACAGGCGGTATCTGTCTTACTTTGCCTGCATACAACTTCAGGAGTGGCATATGCACGTTCTGGTAACTGGCGCAGCAGGCTTTATTGGATATCATCTGACTGCGCGTCTGCTGGCCGATGGGCACAGCGTTGTGGGTATAGACAATTGCAATGATTACTATGACGTGCAATTAAAAAAAGACCGTCTGTCCCAATTGGCCGCCTTGCCGCAGGCCGGACACTTTCGCTTTGAAGCCCTTGATCTGGCCGACGGCCCTGGCATGGCCGCACTTTTTGCCCGCGAAGGTTTCAGCCATGTGGTCAATCTGGCCGCCCAGGCTGGCGTGCGCTACAGTCTTATCAATCCAGAGTCCTACCTCAGCGCCAACCTCGTGGGCTTTGGTCATATTCTTGAAGGCTGCCGCCAGAACAAGGTGGGGCACCTGCTCTTTGCCTCGTCGTCGTCGGTATATGGCCTCAACACGGCCCAGCCCTATTCGGTACAGCATAACGTCGACCACCCTGTCAGCCTTTATGCGGCCACCAAGAAAAGCAACGAACTCATGGCCCATGCCTACAGCCATCTATACGGCATGCCCTGCACAGGCCTGCGATTTTTCACGGTCTACGGCCCCTGGGGCAGGCCAGACATGGCCCTGCACCTCTTTACCACAGCCATTGTACGCGGCGAACCCATCAAGGTTTTCAATCAGGGACACATGCGCCGCGACTTCACCTATATTGACGACATAGTGGAAGGCGTTGTACGCCTGCTGCCCCTGGCCCCCGGCCCGGACCCGTCCTTTGACCCTGCCGCCCCCAACGCGGCGACCAGCTCCGCGCCCTGGCGCATATACAATATCGGCAACAATCAGACGGTGGAACTCAACGACTTTATCGCCGCTCTTGAAGACGCCCTGGGCATGAAAGCCCGCAAAGAAATGCTGCCAATGCAGCCCGGCGACGTACAGGCCACCTGGGCCGACATAAACGACCTCACCACACTTACGGGCTTTGCGCCCTCGACCCCTCTGCGCGAAGGCATTGCCCGCTTTGTGGATTGGTATAAAGAGTATTACAAAATATGAACGACATCCCTATCATTACTGGCGCTCCCACTCCGGCCCGGCCCGAAATTCTGGCGCCCGCGGGCGATACTCCTTCCTTTCTGGCGGCCCTTGCTGCGGGAGCGGACGCCATATACCTGGGCCTCAAGCATTTTTCGGCCCGTATGCAGGCTGAAAACTTTGGCCTGACCGAACTTTCGCGCCTTGCGGATCTGGCCCATGCGGAAAACGCCCGCATCTATGTGGCCATGAACACCCTCGTCAAACCCGACGAACCCGCTGCCGCCTACCGTCTTATCTCGCGTCTGGCCTCGCAGGTAGGCGCGGACGGCCTTATTGTGCAGGATCTTGCCATGCTTGATCTGGCGCGTCAGGCAGGCTTTGAAGGCGACCTGTCCCTTTCAACGCTGGCCAACCTCACGCACCCCGGCGCGCTTATTGAAGCGAAAAAGCTTGGCGCCAACCGCGTTATCCTGCCGCGCGAGCTTTCCATTGATGAAATCCGCCTTATGGGCGAAGCCTGTCCCGATGGGCTTGATCTGGAGCTCTTTGTCCACGGCGCGCTGTGCTACTGCGTTTCAGGACGCTGCTACTGGTCCAGCTATATGGGCGGCAAAAGCGGCCTGCGTGGGCGTTGCGTGCAGCCGTGCCGCCGGGTTTACCGTCAGGGCGGGCCTGCTGCCCAAGCGCTTGTTCGCAATGCGGAACGGGAAGAAATGGACCGTGCCCGCCACGAACAGTCGCGCATGGATATTGCCCGCAAGGACCGCAAAGGCAACTTTGGCCGTGACGGGCGCGACAGCCGGGACGGACGAGACGGCCCAGGCCGCAGCCGCAACGAAACCGTCGCTTTTGCACAGGGCCGCCGGTCGGGCAGGCAGGGATCCATGCGCTCGCCGGGCCGCAAAGAGCACAACGGCCGCTGGTTCTCCTGTCTCGATCTTTCGCTGGACGTGCTGGCCAAAACCCTGCTGGATATCCCCCACCTTGTCTCGTGGAAGATCGAAGGCCGCAAGAAAGGCCCCCACTACGTCTACCATGTGGTGACGGCCTACCGCATGCTGCGTGACAATCCCGGTGATCCCAAAGCACGCAAGACCGCCGAAGAAATCTTGCAGATGGCGCTTGGCCGCCCCGTTACGCGCGCACGCTTTTTGCCGCAAAAGGACAACGTGCCCACCACCCCTGACGGTCAGACCAACTCTGGCCTTATGGTGGGCAAGATCCGCATCGAGCAGGACGGCAGCGTAGTGCTGAAGCCCTACATTGAACTGCTGCCCCAGGACTACCTGCGTGTGGGCGTTGAAGACGAACGCTGGCACGCCACCCTGCCCGTAACGCGGCGCATACCCAAGGCTGGCAGCCTCAGCATCCGTCTGCCCAAGCACAAGACGCCCAAGGCGGGTACCCCGGTCTTTCTTATAGACAGGCGCGAGCCCGAGCTGATGCGCATTCTCAAAGGCTGGCAGGCTCGTCTTGAACAGCTGCCCACCCGCCAGAGCAAAGCGGTGGAAACTAACCCGCGCATGCCTGTGCCTGTAAAGGCCAGACCCAGACCAGACATGTATGTTCGGTCCACCATTCCGCAGGGCAAGGAAATGCGCGGCGGAAAAAACCAGCTGCAGGCTCTTTGGTTGTCCCCGCGCAGCGCAGATATTTCACGCACAATGGTTTCGCGCATATGCTGGTGGCTGCCTCCCGTTATCTGGCCCGGTGATGAAGAGGCCATGCGCCGCAGTGTCGGCAGGCTTTGGCGCGAAGGCGCGCGGCACTTTGTTTGTAACGAGCCGTGGCAGCGTGGGCTTTTCCCCGACAGCCTCGATGAAGATTCCGACCTGCTGGCAGGCCCGTTCTGCAATGCCGCCAATGCTCCTGCATTGGGCATATTGGCGCGTATGGGCTTTACCGGAGCCTTTGTCAGCCCCGAATTGCCCCGCGGAGACATGCTTGCCCTGCCCAAACAGAGCCCCCTGCCCCTCGGCGCGGTGATTTCAGGCTTCTGGCCTGTGGGCATAAGCCGCTTCGGTCTTTTGGGCGTCAAGGCCAACGAGCCTTTCCTGAGTCCTATGGGCGAACCCTTCTGGGCGCGGCAGTACGGCGGCAACATCTGGATTTACCCGGGCTGGCCTATGGACCTCACTGCCAAACGGCAGGAAATGGTTGCAGCCGGATATGGCTTCTTTGCTCATATGCAGGAAAATCCCCCTGCCAGCTTGCCTGAAATGAAGCGTGAAAGTCTGTTCAACTGGGATGGTTCGCTGCTGTAGCAGCAAGCCTGCTTCCGGGATTGCTTGGGAAATATTTGTAACTTGCCGCACAGCTACCGGACGATTATCGGATGAAATCCGGCAGCACGGCGGACTATCTGGCCCGATTTGACTAATCTGGCAAGCAACAGATGCTCCAATGATATTTGATGGGCATGACGTATAGGGCGGCTATATGTCATGCCCTCAAATTTTTGCATCCCGTACAGCAGTTTTTGAGCTGAACTGGATTATGGCAAAGTATCTTTGAAATAGTTCCAACACTGCCCCTTCTGCACAATGCGTGATAAACAAAAAAAGCCTCTGCAATCAGAGGCCTTTTTTGCTTTCAAAATATATACACCTATGTTCCCACAGTGAACCGCTGACGATGATGCCTGGGATTTTCAATTTCATCCAGCATAGCCAGCGCATAATCCTCCACACTCAGGTAGCTGCGACCGCTGGCGAGCTCTATAACCAAATTATCCTTTCCGGTGCGGTAGTTGCCCGTGCGCACCCCTGCCTCAAGGATATTGGGCGGAGAAACAAACACCCAATCAATACTTTTTTCGGCCTGAAGCAGTTCTTTTATGGCCGCCGTTGACCGCGCCCCACCCTCATACTCCGGGGGAAAGAAGTAGCTGTTCATCAGCGGTACGCCAGGAGCCACCTCGGCGGTTCCCGCGCCGCCCACCACCACCAGCCGCTCAATGCCAGCCTGTTTTGCGGCTTTGATGATGCTTTGGGTTCCCCGTGTTTGCCGGGCAATGCGCTCTTGCACGGAATCTGAACGTGGAGGGGCAAAGGCATGCACCACCACATCATAGCCAGCCAAGGCCTGTGCAAGCGCCTCGCTATCGTTCACATCAATCTCCCTCACGGCAAGGACGCTGGACGGAGTTATTTTCTGCGGGCTGCGGGTCAGAGCCAGTACCTGATGCCCACGTGAAACGGCTTCTTTACGTATTGCCGTTCCCACAAAGCCCGTAGCGCCAATGATCGCTATCTTCATATGTTGCCCCTCGTTAGAACATAGTATTGTTGTTCTCCGCTTTTTCCGGAACCGGCTGGATAATGTCCCAATGCTCGACGATTACCCCGTCCTTCACACGAAAAACATCAAGAACGGCCTCGCCCCTATCCTTTGCGTCATTAACCGAGTGAACGTGCAGCCATACGATATCACCATCAACAGCGCTACGCACTACACGCACTCTGGATTGGGGGTTCGCCTTGAAAAAATCCAGGTAGTAGGAAACAAAAGGTTCTTTTCCGTCCGGCACTGTAGGGTTGTGCTGTTTATAGTCATCTGCAACAAACTTCGCGGCTTCGAGCACCTGGTGTTTATTGAAAAACTTGTCGTAGAACTCCAGCACCAGCGTGCGATTGTTCTCCTCAGCCTTGAAATCACGCTCCGCTTGGGCGATGGCGGTTCCAGCCTGGGTCAGCAGAAAAATGGCGCCTGCAAGAAAGACTACTTTCAGAAACTTCATCATGTTTCTCCAGAGTGCAGATTGTTTGGGCGGCTTGCGCACGGCGTTCCGCAGATTTACCACTGACAGATTTCAATGGTATTATTTCCAGTCATGGTCTATAAAATAGACCTTCATTGTAGCTAGCAAAACCTGCCGCCCCGCGCAAGATAGTCAGCGGAATAACATCAGGTCATTGTTTTGTGACCGCGCCATCGAAAGGGAATGAATATGAGCAACGAAAAAGCGCAACATGACGAGAGCGTTGAATTTGAGCAGCCCTGTCCCATAAGGGACGTGCTTGACCGGATCGGCGACCAGTGGAGCCTGCTGGTATTAGAAGCTCTGGAGATTCAAACCTTGCGGTTCAACGAATTAGCGCGCGAAATAGGTGATATATCCAAGCAGATGCTTTCACGAACGTTGAAGCGTCTGGAGCAGGACGGTTTCATCCTGCGCACAATATATCCTGAAGTGCCGCCTCGTGTGGAATATCAGCTCACTGACCTTGGCCGCTCCTTTCTTGTGCCCATGCAAACGCTGATCATCTGGGCGGACTCCAATCACCACGCTATCTGTAATGCGCGTGTGAACTACGCCATAAGCGGCAAATGATGACCATGCGGCGGTCATAACTCTCGCCGCATTGAACCGCCAAAACCCTTGGGGGGATTTTTGACGGAGGCATACCGGTGCAAGCTCGGCGATGCCTCGGCGTGGCGGCTGGTTTACGCTGCTCCTTTCTAAGTATAAGGTGAGATGGTTGGGCAACACCGTTTCAAACAGTCTGCCCCTGTAACTAACAAGCCTATCTTACTAAATTATAAAATCTTATTGTATTATTTCAAGTTAAAACAAACTGGGTCAAAGTGTCTTTCAAAATGCGTATCTTCTAAATTTATGGCGCATGCTCCGCTATTTCACAGCAAAATGAACCTTGCTGCTCTGACCCGCAAATGGCCCCTACAACCGGGCATATGTTATAATGCAGAATAGCCTGCCACAGCATATCATCAAGGCGCGATCGCACTTTCCACGCGGTCTGGAACAGCCGGAAGGCAGTTTGCGCTTCGGCGCGGACGCTCTTTTGCTGGCCGCCTTTGCCGCGCGCTACCTGCCGCCGAAAAAGCAAACTCCTGGCACGGTAAACGGAACTCCCCTTGTAGTGGCCGAACTGGGATGCGGTTGCGGAGCCGCCCTGCTGGGCCTTGCCATGCGCTGCCCGTATATATTTGGCCTGGGGCTGGAGCGCGAAAAACCGCTTGTTCAGGCTGCTCTGAACAACGCGGCTCTTTTTGGCTTGTCAGACCAACTGCATTTTGTCGGCCTTGACCTTGCGGATAAAACGGCGTTGTCAGCCTTGTGTGTTCCCGCTCAACCTTCAGGCCCTACACAGCCATGTGCCGACAGCTCGCCCCGCCACAATGCGGATGCGGATACGGAACTACAACAAAATTTGGTGCAACCTGCCTGCAACAGGCTGGACATGGTTATGGCCAATCCCCCTTACAACAGGAAAGGCCGCCCTTCCGGCAAGAGCATGCGTGAACACGCCCTGCGTGACGTCTGCGCCACTGATGGGGATAAAATAGCGTTGGATACCTTTTGTCGGGCTGCGGCCACGCTGCTGCGCCACCAGGGCCGTTTTTTCTGTATATATGACGCCCCGGCCCTGCCGCGCCTGTGCGTGGCCCTGAATGCCGCCGGGCTTGGCGTCAGACGTATTCTGCCAGTGCAGCCCCGCAAAGGTGAACCTGCCTTGCGCGTGCTTGTGGAGGCCCGCAAAAACACCGCCCACGACACTGTGCTGGAAACGCCGCTGATTCTGCATGATGTACCAGACAGTTCAGCCACGCCGGGCACACAGGACGCGCCGGGAGCGCCGAAATCTACGGGCGCGGCTGGCATGTCAGATGTCACACACCGTGCCGGGCCGTCCTGGTCTGCCGAGGCCCTGACCTTTTGTTCCTGGCTTGGCCCCGCGCCGTCTTCCGTCACTGCCACCACTGCCGACAATGCTTTTACTGCACTATGACAACGAGCCGCATATGAACTTTATTGCCGACCTGCACATTCACTCCCGCTTTTCCCGCGCTACCAGCAAGGCGCTGAACGCCCGCCATCTTGCCGCATGGGCGCGTTGCAAGGGCATAAGCGTTCTGGGTACGGGCGATTTTACGCATCCGCAATGGCGGGCCGAACTTGGCGAACAGCTTGAGTTTGATGAAGCCAGCGGCCTGTACCGCCTCAAAGGCGAGCCGGAGCAGCTTGACGTCATGTCTGGCGAAAAAATGCGGGATGGTGACGCGCAAGGCCCGCTGTTTATGCTTCAGGCGGAAATAAGCTCCATTTACAAACGCCACGGCAAGGTGCGCAAGGTACACAATCTCATCTATGTGCGCACGCTGGAAGACGCGGCAAAGCTTTCCCAACGCCTTGAACAGATCGGCAACCTGCATTCCGACGGCCGGCCCATCCTCGGCCTGGATTCGCGTGACTTGCTTGAAATCATGCTGGAATGCACGGAAGACGCCGTTATGATTCCGGCCCATGTATGGACGCCCTGGTTTGCACTCTTTGGTTCCAAGTCTGGCTTTGACCGTTTAACAGACTGCTACGCCGACCTTTCTGAACACATTTTCGCCCTTGAAACGGGCCTCTCATCCGACCCGGCCATGAACCGGCTGGTGAGCCAGCTCGACGGCTATGCCCTCATATCCAATTCCGACGCCCATTCGGGGGCCAACCTCGGGCGCGAGGCCAATCTGTTTGCGGGCAACCCTTCCTACGCAGGCATGTTCGCGGCCCTGCGCGCGGCGGCGCGGCGTCAGCCGCAGGACAGTCTGGACTGCCGTTTTCTTGGCACTATGGAATTCTACCCAGACGAGGGCAAATACCACCTCGACGGCCACCGTGCCTGCAACGTGGTGCTGGAACCCCGCGAATCGCGCGAGCTTGGCAACATCTGCCCTGTTTGCGGCAAGCCGCTTACAGTGGGCGTGCTGCACCGCGTTTGGGAACTGGCCGACAGGGAGGAACCTGCTGATTTGCCTCTAGAGCCCGAAGCGCGTCCTCTTATTCCCCTTGCAGAGGTTGTGGGCGAAATCGTCGGTGCAGGCGTTGCCTCCCGCAAGGTGCAGGACAGATACGGCAAGCTGCTGCGCGAACTTGGGCCGGAACTCGATATTCTCTGCCGTATGCCCGAAGCCGAAGTGCGCGCCCATTGGGAGCCATTGGGCGAGGCCGTGGCCCGCATGCGGCGCGGTCAGGTTTTTCGCCAGGGCGGCTATGACGGCGAATACGGCGTGGTAAAGGTCTTTACACCCGAAGAGCTGGCGGACATCCGCGGCGCTGGCCGTGGCTCCCTGCCGGGCTTGAAGCCGGGCAGACCACGCAAGGCTGCCCAGGCGGAAACAGCCCCGGCTGGATCAGGGACAACGGTAAAGGTACGCCGTCAAAACGCGTCCTCTGTAAATTTGCTGGACCTCATGAAGGAAAGACCTTCACAGAGCCAGACCGTTGCTAAAGAGCAATCGTCTGATCAGGCCACAAGCGCATTTAGCGAAGAACAGCAGGCCGCCCTTATGGCTGGCCCCGGTCCTGTGCTTGTGCAAGCTGGCCCCGGTGCGGGCAAAACCCGCGTGCTTATTGGCCGCATGCAGCACCTGCTCAGTCAGAGAATAGCGCCCGGCAAGCTTTTGGCGGTAACCTTTACACGGCGTGCTGCCAACGAGATGCGCCAACGCCTAGCCCTTGCCATGCCCCATATGCAAACAAGCTTGCCATGCTGCGACACTCTGCACGGCATTGCCTGGAGCCGCATGCGCGAGTCTATGCAGGCTCAGGGCAAGGAGTGCATGCTGCTTGGCGATGACGCGGCGCAGCAGTTTTTCAAAGCCGCTAACCCGCAGTTGGAAGCCCGGCAGGCAGGTGAACTCTGGCGTCAGCTTGCCCTTGCCCGCGAATGCCAGCGCGCATGGGCTGATCAGCCGCTTGCCGAGGCTGCCTCTCGCTATGCCGCGCACAAAGCCAATTCTTCTGGCCCTCAGTATGTGGACTACGCTGACTTGCTGGATTGGTGGCTTGAGCACCTGAAAACTCTGTCTCCGGAACTATTGCCGCAGCATGTGCTTGTGGATGAAATTCAGGACCTTTCGCCAGTACAGCTTGAAATAGTCCGTAAGCTTTTGCCTGCCGACGGCAGAGGATTTTTCGGCATCGGCGACCCCGATCAGGCCATTTATGGCTTTCGTGGCGTATCCGGCCAAAGCGAGGACAGCCTGCGTGGTATCTGGCCTGATCTGACGGTGTACCGACTTGGCCGCAGTTTTCGCTCCAGTCAGGAAGTGCTCAATATGGCACGCAGCCTGCTGCGCCATAAGGGGCAGTGCGGGCCGCTTACGGCGGCACGACACCTTAGCGCCCAACTGCGTCTTTTTTCAGCCCCGGACCAGCAGGCCGAACTGCGGTGGATTACCCGCCGTGTTCAGGCTTTGTTGGGCGCAACGGCGCACACTTTGCTTGACCAGCATTTGAGCAGCGCTGAAGCGCATGAGCTGGACGGCACGCTTGCTCCTGGCGACATCGCAGTTCTTGTTCGCCTTCGGGCGCAAATAGCGCCAATGCGCGCCGCCCTTGAGCAGGCGGGCATTCCCTGCGCAGCCCCTGCGGAGGACGCTTTTTGGCAGGATGCAGGTTGCGCGCGGCTGCTGGCTCTGGCTGCTAACCATTGCGGCTTTGCGCAGCTGGCTCAAAGCCTTGCAGGCAGTGTTACACAGCCACAAACGCAGTCTTTTGATGCGATGGCTTCTGGGGACAGTCTTTTTGCCTCAGACGCGCCCCTGCCCTCTCCTGAAATGATGGAAAAATGGCTTGTGCAGTCGCCGTGGGCAGGCGAACCCATGCTGGCTGGCAAGGCGTGGCGGGAATTGAAGCGCACCTGGAAAACCTTTGGCAACTGGCCGGAATTTCTGGCCCACCTTGGCTGGCTTCAGGAAGCGGAAATGGTTCGCGGCAAGGCAGAACATGTGCAAATCATGACCATGCATGCCTCCAAGGGGCTTGAGTTTCAGGCTGTATTTCTTCCGGGGCTTGAGGACGGACTTCTACCTCTGCGTAGAGAGCGTATTTTCGGAGGGGAAGCACCCGGCACAACTCCTAGCGCGACCTCCGGCATGACACATGGCGAAACCCCCGGCACAACTTCTGGCACGACATTTGGTGCAGGCCAGACGCCAGCCTCGGGCGTGAATTCCCCGGCGCACGAAGAAGACGAAGAACGCCGGCTGCTCTACGTTGCCCTTACACGGGCCGCGCGCGCGCTTTTTGTCAGCCACAGTGCCCGCCGCACCTTGTATGGCAAGAGCCTCGCGCTTGATGCTTCGCCGTTTCTTGAACAAATTCGTCAATTCTGCCGCCAGAGCGCCCTTACTCCACATAAACACACGCAGGTGAGCAACCTTTCCCTTTTGGGCAGCCCTGAAAACGAAGAGTAGTTGGCACGGAGTGCAAGTCGTGGACGAAGGTATAGCGTGTAGAAAGACTGATTAGCTGGTTGTTGTATTACAGCGCGTTGTTCCCTTGCAATATTCAGTTTTTTACTTGCGGCACTTTGTACCTCGTGCCCCAACAAGGTTCCCCCAAGTGACGCGGAAACCTTCACGCGAGGGGTGTCGGAATTCAGTCACTTTTGCCATATCCGTATTTGTTCATAGCTACGTAATTTTTCTAAACAATTTCTACTAGCTGATTTTTCAGCCTTTTTAAAACATTCCAAATGGTTGGCACACATTGTGCTTGTATCCATGCATAATGGTAGGAATTTTCCCGGCTGGTTACTGAAAACTGGTGAGTACACAAAGATCTGCGCGTAGTGACAGCAAATTATGTGTATGAGGCCTGACATGGATAAACGGACGATACCACATATAAGCCCTTGGGCTGCCTTGGCCTTGATTGGCTTTTTTCTGCTTACTGGTTGCGGGATGCAACGCCCGGTGGACTCCGGCCCCACGCCCGAGGGCGCCCATAAGGTAGTGCGCACGGCCTATGCCCAGATGGGCAAAAAGTATCGCTCTGGCGGTGCTTCGCCACAGAAGGGCTTTGACTGCTCTGGCCTCATATGGTGGGTTTACAAACAAAATGGCTACAAGGTGCCGCGCATTACGGTCGACCAGGCCAGCGCTGGCCGTTCAGTCCCCAAAAACCAGGCCCGCCCTGGTGATATTGTGGTGTTTCGCACCGGATCAAGCCCCCGCGGCCTGCACACTGGCATATACGCCGGGGGTGACAGCTTCATACACAGTCCGCGTAGAGGGGAAAAGGTTCGTATGGAAAGCATGACCATCCCCTACTGGCGCAGCAAGCTCATTGCTGTTCGGCGGGTAGTTCCCTAATCATTTTTTGACAGCTTTTAAGCCGCATTGCCGTCATGGTTTTGCGGCTTTTTTTACGTTTAAATCGGCCCCCGTTTCAATACAATCGCAATACATTCTCAGTATAGCAAGCTGCAAACACAGCATAACGATTCACAACCTGACATGTTGAGGCTATGCCCTGCCTTTTTGCCAAAGGGCGGCAGCAAGCCGCATTGAGCAGGCAGCTTGCGATTTTTGGTTTTTTCATACTGGTGAATTTTCTTCCCTTGCTTGCCATTGTTGCTGTTTTAAAGTAACCCCTGAGAAAATACGCAGCGTAACGTCCTTGTTGCGGCACAGTCTGCTTTCTTCTGGCCCGGTTTACTCCCTGACAAATCTGCCAGGCAATTACGCAACATATTTCGGTCTTCACGCTGCCCGCCGGGAGGACACATGGCGCGCAAAACAGTCATTAGCGAAAGCCTGTTAAGCATTGCGGACATATCCCGTCATTTTTCCCTGCCTGAGTCTACAACGCGTTATTACTGCAAACGCTTTGCCCCCTTTATTCCCAGTGTTGGCGACGGCAGAAGACGCCGTTACCGCCGCGAAACTCTGGACGTGATTGCTGCCATACTGGAGCAGATGCAAAAATCCCGCACCGCTGCCGCTGTGGAGGATTCCCTGCTGGCGCGCTTTCCGCGTAACGCGCTTACTCTGGCCGACAGTCAGCCGATTCAGACCATGCAGGCTCCGGTTCAGGATGTTTTTCCCTCAGCAGCATTGCAGTTGATGGAACGGCAAACCACAGCGCTGGAAGGAATTGCGCAATTGCTGCATATGGTTGTGGAGCGCTTGCCTGTCACCGCAGGGCAGCCTGCCGCCAATATGGCTGAAGAAAACGCCGATCTTCGGCAAGAACTTGATACATTGCGCCTTTTGCTGCATTCGTCAGAAAAAACGCAGCAAGCTGACCTTGAGCAATTGCGGCAGTGGATGGGACGTATGATCCGCAGCAAAAGCGCAGCAATGGGCTCAGAGAGCTGACGCTGCCCTTTTTGCACTTTGCCTTACCCCCAACGATGCAAAGCCAATTCCGCAAAAACCACCCCGCTTTTTCAGCACCTCGCCTGCCCTTTCTTTTCCAGCCAGACAAGTAACACGTTGGGCATAAACTCCTTTTCTTTGAAGCAGCGGTAGCCTGCTTTCTCGTACAAAGCCACATTGCGCTTGCTCTTGGCGCTGGTGAACAGCTCATAGCGTTCTTGCGCGCAGGCTTCTTCGATAGCTGCAAGCAACGTTCTGCCAATGCCCCTCCCCTGCTGCCCTGGCGCTACCATAAGCCGCCCAACGCAGGCGGTGCCGTCTTCTATCTTGGCCCGCACTGAACCAACAATGTTGCCGTTTACATCCACGGCCTTGAGCATGACAAGAGAAGGAAATTCGCTCTCGAGTTCCGCAAGCGTTTGCGTTAAAGGCGGTATTTGATAATTGCCCACTAACCTGGCTTCGCTTTCAAAAGCTTCTTTTTGCAGGGCTAGTATTTCTGGCAAATCATCAAGCGTGGCTGGCAGTATTTTCATGATTGTGCATCCTCTTGCACGAAGCCTTGCCGTGACGGCGCAAGGCATTGCTGCGTATTTAGCTGGGCGCGTAGACTTGGCAACAGTAACTCGCCTTCGCCGTAGTACTCGCACTCAAGAGTGCGAATATTCAGAAGCCCGCTACTTAGGGCATTTTAACTTTGAAAAGATCTAAATGCTCTAACGCTGCACAAGCGTGCAGCGCGCCGCAACGCGGCGTGGATTCTGCCAAAATCGCATTTTTCGGCAGAATGACAACTTTGAAATGTAATGCATTTCAAAGTTAATCTGCTCTAGAAGTCCAAGTATTCTTGAGAGTGAATATTCAGGAACGCGCGTATTCATCCCTTTGACGGACTGCACGCTCTCGTCGAACCTGTTTCGTATTCAGCCCCCAAATATTCTCTAAGAGCCGTGCCTGCTTCTTGCAAGCTAATTTAAAAACAACAAAGGCTCCACACGCGTCGTATGGAGCCTTTGAACATTCACGATTGCAGCATCTATTTTGCGGAGCTGCCGTCAGCCTTGGCTTTGGCCATATCAATGGCCTTCTTGAAGAGGTCAGGCGGCAGAGCGCCCCGAACCACAAGATCGTTAACGAGGAAGTACGGCGTTCCCTCTACTCCCAGTTTTTGGGCGTCTTGCTGATCTTCGGCCATAATGTCCGAAACCTTTTTGCTGTGCACGTCCTTGGCAAGGCGCTTCATGTCCACACCCAGATCCTGAGCGGTTGTCTTCAAAAACGCTTCGCCATCGGTCACAAGCTTATTGCGGTCAGCAAACAGGGCGTCATGAAACTTCCAGGCTTTTTCTTCGCTTTGCTGCGCAATGCCGAGGAAGTATTTTGAAGCGATGCTGGCCGGGCCCTTGTCATCCAGGGGCAGGTTTTTGAACATAAGGCTCACGTCCTTGCCGTATTCCTTAAGAAGACCGCTCACGGTGCCAGAGGCCTGCTGACAAAAATGGCAGGTAAAGTCAGAAAAGGCCACGATGCGAACCTTGGCGTTCTTGGAGCCGAGCACAGGACGCCCTTCAAGCTTCACGCTCTTGGGGGTCTTCATTTCCTGGCTCCACTGCGCTTCAAGGCTGCGCTGGCGGCGCATGTTGGAGCCCTGCTGGGCAATATCCAGCACAGCTTCGCTATTGTTGCGCAACACGTCCAACACCAGATCGGGACGTTCTTTAAATAACTTTTCCAGCATCTGGGCCAAGTTTTCGTCAGTAACCTGCACAGGGGCGGCTTCTGCCTGACGGGCCGGTTCTGCAAAAAAACCACCAAAAGCCATAAGCCCCATCAGGGCCACCGTGCCTGTTTTTTTCCACATGCTCATACAACGTTCCTGTCTGCGTCCATTAAGACGGATTATTTCCACTGCCCTGTTCCGCCTCAAGACGGCACTGAGTTGCGGCATCTTCAATTTTAAAAAGCAATTCGTCGAGGTCCACTGGTTTCATCAAATAGCCAAAGGCCCCGTCACTCATGGCCTGAACTGCCAGCTGCATGTCAGCATGACCAGAAAGCAATATCACCTGAGTTGCGGGCCAGTGTTGATGAATTTTTTGCAGGGCGCTCATGCCATCCATAACCGGCATTTTCACGTCCATAATAACTATCTGGTAAGCCTCTTGGCTCATGGCTTCCAAGGCCAGTTGACCATTGGCTGCCGTGGCGCAGGTGTACCCTCTGCGTCCCAGTCGTTTCGCCAGAATACGAGTTACTTCCTCTTCGTCATCAACCAGAAGAATGTTTTTACACCCCATATGCGCTCCACCATTAAATTCTAACTTGCTTGCTACAGATTTTAGCCCGCAACAGGACGGGCGGGCAAGCGTCAACTGCATATTTTCGCGATTTTTTTCGTATTTATTCACTACAAATTTTTTACAGCTTGACGGTAACTGTGCTCTCTTTTACAACCTTCAAAGTGCATTGTTTCAATTTTTTGGCAAATGTTTCATGTGAAACACGCCAAAAACTGAACTGCACCGCTTGATTATCCCGGTTATTACCGAGGCGATTAGCAAATTTACACCACTGCCCTTTTGGGCGGGAGGCAATTATGGCTCGCATTATATCCATTGCCAACCAAAAGGGCGGAGTTGGAAAAACCACCACGGCCATCAACTTGTCAGCTGCACTGGCCGTTATGGAAAAAAAAGTGCTCTTGGTGGATTGTGACCCACAGGCCAACAGCACAAGCGGCATCGGGTTGCAGCAAGAAAACCTGCACGGCGACCTGTACAGCACCTTTTATGAACCGGAGCAGGTGCGCCAAAACATCGCAAAAAGCCGGTCTCCCTTTTTGGATATTTTGCCCGCCAGCACCAACCTGGTTGCCGTGGAACTGGAACTCGTGGACAAAATGGCCCGTGAGTTTTTTCTGGACGAGTGCCTCAAGTCTGTTCAAAAAGACTACGAATACATCATCCTCGACTGCCCGCCTTCACTGGGGCTGCTGACGCTGAACGCGCTGTGCGCCTCGCGCGAGCTGCTTATTCCCCTACAGTGCGAATTTTTCGCGCTGGAAGGCATTGTAAAACTTTTGCAGACCTACGAGCAGGTAAAAAAACGGCTTAACCCCGAGCTTTCCCTGCTGGGCGTTGTGCTGACAATGTACGACACCCGCAACCGCCTGACGCGCGAAGTCAAAAACGAAGTGCGCCGCTGCTTTCCCGACCATCTTTTTGAAACGGTCATTCCCCGCAACGTGCGGTTGTCTGAAGCGCCCAGCCACGGCAAGTCGATCATCCATTACGACATTAAATCTAAAGGCGCGGAAGCTTACCTTGGACTTTCAAAGGAAGTTGTTCTGCGTCGTCCTTCAAAAAAAGCCGTGCTGCAGTAGATACTTAAAAAGCCCGGCGGCGCGGTGCCTTAAGGAAGACAAAGGCGTGCCGGGCTGTTTTTTCAATGCCCTGCTGTCCCTTACTGGCACACTGTTGCCACCCTGCTCTACCCCATCATAAAAGCGCTATAATGCGAGGAGCAGGCGCGAAGCAACCGCAATGGGAATGGCAAGAACACAGGGGCGCAACACACCAGCGCCGGGCCGCGGGCGAGGGGCACCGGGCCTGAAAAAACCGCGCTACGTTACCCCTTGGGGGTGCTGTGCTCCACCGCCATATGGTCGCGAAAATGCTTCTGACGAACGGTTGTGCCACAGCCCTTGCAAAGAAATACAAGCAGGCCGCCAATATTGGCATTGGTCAAAATAAAAGGCTGCTCAGCGTCGGAGCGCCAATCGGCAGTTTTAGCGCCGCAATAGGGGCAATCTACAGCAGGGGAATAGGGGTATTTGAAATCCCAGAACTGCAGTAACTGCTCAAAACTTTTCAAGGGGCCAGCAGCCTGAACCAGCGGTGTCGGGGCTTCACTGGCTTTCAGCTGGGCATGGATCTTGGGTTCGATCAGCTGCCAAAGCTTCAGCGATAGCTGCACAGACTCAACATTGCCCTTGGCATCAGTAAGATAGCGTACTTCAGGATGATCAAACATTTGGCGTGTCCTTTTTCTTAGTCAGCAGCGTGTTGCAGTAATTTGAAGTGGGTACGCTGCTGGCCCGCTCATCCCGAAAGCATGTCTGGCGGCCGGGAATTTACAGGTATAGGTGCCAGCACCGTGACGCGCACAGACCGCCTTGTCAAGGCAGGTACAGCCAAAATGCTGCAATGGAAGCATTTATTTAACGCTGCTGCCAGTGCGCCAGGTGCCGCCAGAAGCACTGCATGTGGCCCCAAATCCCCTGCGCAAAGGCGTGGGAAGACAGCATAGATCAAGCCACTTGCCCCTGAGCAACGCGTTTTACTCAACACGCTGACACGTTAGTTAATATAGTGGCTGCTACGCAGGCACAAGAAAATATGAGGTGATATTATGAGCGGCAACAAGAAAGGACTTGGCAGAGGGTTGGACGCGCTTTTTGGCGGTTCCGAACCGCAACAGCAAGAGGAAACCTCAACCTCCACCCTGCCCCTTTCCTCTTTGAAGCCCAATCCCGGTCAGCCCCGCCGTCATTTTGACGAAGACGCATTGCGCGAACTTGCGGCCTCCATCAAGTCTCAGGGCATCATACAGCCCTTGCTGGTGCGCCCCCTTCCCGGTGACGGAAACTATCAGATTGTGGCAGGTGAACGCCGCTGGCGGGCCGCGCAAATTGCCGGGCTGACCCAAGTGCCCGTTTACATCCGCCAGTTGACGGACAAAGAGGTTATGGCTGCCGCGCTTATTGAAAACCTTCAGCGCGAAGATCTTAACCCCATCGAAGAAGCCGAAGCGCTGCAAGCGTTGCGCGAAGCGCTGGACCTTACGCAGGAAGAACTGGCCTCACGTCTGGGCAAAAGCCGCCCGGCTGTGGCCAACGCATTGCGCTTGCTGCAACTGAGTACTGATGCCAGGGATGACCTGCAAGCAGGCCGCATAAGCGCCGGACACGCCAGATGCCTGCTTGGCATTGACGGCACAGACGCCGCCGAAGCTTTGCGCCTGCGCATCCAGAGCCACAATATGACCGTGCGCGAAGCCGAGGAAGCAGCCGCGTACTGGCGCGGCAACTCCACTCTGCCCTGGCAGAATCCGCAACAAGAAGAAAAGCCAACGGCGAAGCCCGTAAACCAAAGAATTTCCCGCAAAAAGAGTCCGGCATTCAAAGTATTACAAAAAAGCCTGAGCACCACTTTGGGATGCGCCGCCAAAATAAGTGGCGATGAGAACGCTGGTCGCATTGCGCTTAACTATAGCAGCAAAGAAGAACTGGACGCCTTGCTGGAAAAATTCGGGCTTGTCCTTACAAGCGAATAATAGCCCGAACAAATTAAAAAATTGAAACGGCTGCTGCGGCACTTTTGGCCAAACAAATAGCTCCTGCGATAAAATAAGCTGGCGCAGCCGACAATTGAATCCCCAATTTTGATTGCGGAATAACAAAAAAAGCAAGGCCAGTGGGACAGAATCAATAAAAAAGCTGGGTCGCAATGCGATCCAGCTTTTTTTGGCCCCAATTTTCCGCTCTGAAGTACTTCAACATGCCTGCATAGGGCAAAAATCAGCCTTCATTTCGTAGCAAGGCCCCGTACATTCCTTCAAGCCACGGGTGCGTGTGGCTCGTTTGCCATTGGCGAACAACTTTAATTTTACTATTTTTTTCGGTAAGATACTCTACTGCTTTTTCATTTTCAGCGGGGTTCAAAGTGCAGGTAATATAGGCAAGTTCCCTGCCGGGCTGCAGCATAGCCGCTAACCTGCACAGCATTGCACGTTGCAACACTTCAAGTTCAGCAAGATGTTGTGGTTCACGTCTGCGAATATCCGGCCTGCGCGCCAGTACGCCAAGGCCTGAACACGGCGCATCAACCAGAATATGCCCGTGCCATTGCCTCACTGGCGGTTGGGTGGCGTCAGCAATGCAAATGGCAGGCTGCGGCAGCTTCAGGGTCGCGCATTGAGCAGGCAAACCGCGCAACCTGCCCATAGAGCGGTCTGTACACAAGCCTACAGGCACGCCCCACTCCATAAGCGCCATACTCTTGCCGCCGTACCCCGCGCAGGCATCCCACACAGGCTCCCGCCACGCGTCGAGGCCAAGCTCGAGCAAGGCCACTTGCGAACCAGCCGACTGCCAGCTCAACGCCCCTTGCGACAACCAATGACGCAAGTCAAAGCCGAGAGCTTCTCGTGGCATTTGCCCTGCCGCAAAGGCAAGGCCCCATTGGCCTATTTTGACTGGGGCAGCATAATTGCCGTCCGGCAATGGCGCGCCCGGCGCAACACGTGGCGCAGCGCCCGTCGCAACACCAGACACAACGTAAGAGTCAGCAGGTTCTGCCGCACCACCAGAAGAATACTGACGCCCTTCCGAATTCGCACCTATAGCCGTTCCTGAGCCCGCGCGTGCGTCTTCTCCTGCACAGGGCTTACAATCCGCACCCTGCGCTTCGCGGGCAGGCAAATCTTTGACTGAAGCAGAAACCGCCGCATTTTCGGCAGCAAAAAAATCTGCACTACGGGCTAATGCGTCGTACAATTCTCGCGCCCTGGGATGCCCAGCGTTTATCCGCAATGCGGAATATGGCCGCTCAAAGGAGCGTTGCAGCAAAGCCACGGCTGCTTGCTCGCCATAGGCTTTTCGCCACATGTTTCCTATCCACAAGGGCACGGAATAAAAAAAACATTGAGCAGAAAAGCTCTGGCTGCTTGCATCGGATAGCTGCGTTTTACTCCCCTTGTTTTTCGCTGCATAAAAGGCCTGCTGCAAAGGCTGTTGCTCTGCGCGCTGCAAGGAGCGCAATGCGCCATTGGCAACACGCGACAGCCCTTGGCCAAAAAGCCGTCTGACCTGATCCACTGCTTCATTAATGACGGCATGAGCAGGAACTTTGTCCTGAAACATCAGGCCATACACGGCAATGGCAAGAATAAGCCGCATGGGCCGGGGCAAATCCTGCGGGCGGCGAAGTACCGTAGACAAAATGTAATCCAGACGAATCTCGGTGCGCAGGCAACCGTACACAAGCTCTGTGCAAAGCGCCCGGTCTTGAGCAGACAAGCCTGCCTGCCCCGCCGTATCTTTTGAAGACGATTCACGCTTGCTCTCTGCCCTAGCATCCAGCACAGACGCCAAAGCCTGCTGTGCGCTTTGCCCCTGATCTGTCAGCAGCAAGGCGCGCAGGGCTGCCGTGCGTCCATTGAAAGGCAAACCACGTAATTGAAAATCCCGCTGCTTGAACGCCTTGCTCATGCTCTGCCCTTTTCGTCTTTGTGCCCTGTAATGTCAGACATCTTTTCCAGCGATGCATGCCGCACGGGCAGGCTCTCGATCATGCCAAGGAATAGCTGAATCACATCTTCAAGCGCGTCCATAGGAACAAGGGTGTCGAGGCACGGCCCGTTGGGGCGCATGTTCAGCACACCAAACACTGGCAGGGGATAACTGTCCTGTATACCGGAGGTGAGATCACGCTCGCAGGCAACGGCAATAATGCACGAAGGACGGCTCTGCACAACAATGCGCCGCGCAATGGTGCCGCCAGTGGCTATAGCAAACTTGATGCAGTACTTGTCGCGCAGGTCCAGCAGCGCGCCCACCGGGCACTGCCCGCAGCGCTGGCAATGGTCAGCGTTGTGCACGAGCCTGTGCGGGCACGATGAGCGCTGGACACAGTGCGGCAAAAGCAGCAGCAGTTGATGAGGCTGCACAACCTTGCGGCGCGAAAGCACCATCTCGTTGTTCACCTTGATAAAGCTTCGCCGTACCTTGCTGCGGTCAATGCCAACGAATTTGGCCAGAAGCTCCATAAGCGGAAAAAAAAGACGGATGGTCACATGGCGCACACTGCGCGCGCCGGGCAGTGCCTTGCCAGTATAGATATGAAACACCAGCATAAGGCAAAGCCACATAAGCGCAGCAATGCATGCCAGCCCGACGACCATACTCAGATGTTCCAGCCAGACCACGCCATTTAGGGCGTCCGACCAAGGCAATATTAGAAATACAGTCAGACCCAGACAAAGTACCAGACACGATGCCAGCATAAGCCCGATGAAGATGCGCTTACGCGCCCCACCGTACTGCTCTGGCGGAAGAGAAAAGGGAGATTTACGCAGTTTCATGAAACCTCATGAGATCACGGCGGGAGAAAAATGCAAATATCTGCCATGGCCAGGGGCAAAAAAGGCGCATAGCCAATTTTACGCTTCACGCGGCGTCTGCGCAACAAAAGCCGTCAGTCCTTACGATGATCCAAAAAAGAGAAAAAACAAGCCCAAAACAGCCCAAAATCCGACAGTATATGTAGACCGTACCAAGCCGTCAGCAGTTCGAGGTATGCCAAACCAGAGCAGATTGCCTTTGCTACAATTGCTACAATGAATGACTGAAGCAGCAGCTCTGAGAACCCCACATCAGGTCAGGAAACTCCCTGCAAGGATGTAAACTGGAAGGTGTGTTTCAAGATAGGGCGTGAGACAGGAAATACTTCAATGGGCTTCCTGCCCCACAAAAATTTCAGGCCAAAATATTCTATGCAGAAATTTCAGGCTGCCGGGCAGTGCCACAAAATCCCTCAGGCAGATTTTTCAACCCGCCGTTGAGCAGGTCACGCACAGGCATATCCTTACGGCCCTCGGGGCGCACCAGGCCAAACATATACCAGCGGTCAGAACAGGCCACGCCAAGTCCGTTACTGTCGTGACGCACGGTGCCGGGCTTTTCACCCGCAGTGGACTCGCCAATTGTTCCAGGTGAAACAATGAGGGGCAAAATTTGCGTGGTAAAGCCGGCGGCGGCATCAAGATGCAGCACCGTACGCGCACCGGGCTTTGGTGTAACACCACGAATTTGTGCATGAACCTGGGCGGCGCTGAGCGTCCAGTCCACAAAACCGTCTTGCTTGCCGATTTTGGCGGCGTGGGTGGAAAGGTTTTCGTCCTGCTCCACCGCCACTGCCCTGCCCTCAAGGATATCGTCCAGCACTTTCTCCAGCAGGTCTGCGCCCATTTCAGCCAGAGCGTCGTGCAACGTGCCAGAGGTGTGCTCGCCAATGAGCGTATCGCTCATAGCGTAGACAGGCCCGGCATCAAGCCTGCTGCCGATCTGCATAATGGATATGCCAGCCCGCGATTCAGGCTGCCAGCCTTCCATAACCGCCCGCTGAATGGGCGCTGCCCCGCGCAAGCGCGGCAGTATGGAAGCGTGCACGTTGATGGCCCCAAAACGCGGCATGGCAAGCACTGCGTCGGGTAAAATCAGGCCATAGGCGGCCACGGCCAGCACGTCAGCCTTCAGGGCCGCCAGTTCGGCTTGCGCCTCGGCACCCTTGAGACTGGCTGGCTGATATACGGGAATACCCAGTTCCAGCGCCAGCTTTTTTACAGCAGACATAGCCAGCTTGTGCCCGCGCCCAGCCGGGCGGTCGGGCTGCGTATAAACAGCTACAATGTCCGCACGCGGCCAAGCCGCCAGCTTTTTCAAACTGGCGGCTGCAAAGTCCGGCGTACCCATAAAGACTATTCGGCAGTCTTTTTCTTGAGCCATTTTTTTACCTTGCTGTCATACAGGCTGCGCCTCAGACGGCTGATTTTGTCGATAAACAGAATACCGTCCAGGTGATCGAACTCATGCTGCATGACAATGGCGGGAAACTCTTCCAGATCTTCTTCAATGACATTGCCGTCCAGATCCTGGGCCTTCAGATGAACCTTGCTCATGCGCTTTACGTCTGCACGGTAGTTCATTGGCACAGAAAGGCAGCCCTCCTGCTCGCTCACAACTTCCTCGCCAGAAAGTGTCAGCACAGGATTAATGAGCACACGCGGGTTTCTTTCATCCTTCTGTGATGAAGGGTCCATAACCAGCATGCGGATATTGCGGCCCACCTGCGGGGCGGCAAGCCCCACGCCGGGCGCTTCATACATGGTTTCGAGCATGTCGGCAGCGAACTGGCGGATTTCGTCCGTCACTTCACCCACAGGCTCGCACACCTCTTTGAGGCGCGGATCAGGATAGGTAACAATATCAAGAATCATGTCTTTTCCTTGAGTCCCGGCGGGAACCGAGACTGGCATTCGTTAGAGTATTTAAATTTTGAAAAATATTAAATGCTCTAACGCTGCACCAGAGTGCAGCGCGCCGCCACGCGGCGTAAAGTCTGCCGAAAGGCACGCCTTTCGGCAGACTGACAACGTATAAATGTTTAGCATTTCAAAGCTTATCAGCTTTAGTCAGCCTTTGTCTCTTCACCGGGTTTGTCGGTCTTGGGCTTATCACCCGGCTGCTCGCGCAGGCGCAGGCCCAGTTCACGCAACTGCTTGGCTGCCACGGGCGCGGGGGCGTCCGTCATAAGGCAGGTAGCTTTTTGCGTTTTTGGGAAGGCAATAACGTCACGGATGCTGCTTGCGCCTGCTAACAACATGATAAGGCGGTCAAGGCCGAAGGCAAGGCCGCCATGCGGCGGAGCGCCCTGCTCCAGAGCCTGAATAAGAAAGCCAAACTGGCTTTCGGCCTGCTCGGGCGTAAAGCCGAGGGCTTCAAACATGCGGCGTTGCACTTCACCGGAATGAATACGGATGGAACCGCCGCCCACTTCACTGCCGTTGAGCACCATATCATAGGCGCGGGCACGGGCCTTGGCCGGATCAGTGGTCATCAGTTCCATATGACCCGGGGCCGGAGCCGTGAAGGGATGGTGGCAGGCCACGTAGCGCTTTTCCTCGTCATTGTATTCAAACAGAGGAAAGTCCGTGACCCAGAGGAAATTGAAGCTGTCTTCAGGGATAAGCTTGAGGTGGTGGGCCAGGTGCACGCGCAGGTTGCCCAGCGCAGCATTGACCATGCCGGGGTCGCCAGCCTGGAAGAAGACGATGTCGCCCACCTTGAGGTCCAGAGCTTCGGCAATGCCCTTGCGTTCCTCGTCAGAAAGGAACTTGGCAATGGGCGACTGCCATTCGTCGGCCTTGATCTTGATCCAGGCCAGACCCTGAGCGCCGTAGATTTTCACAAATTCGGTAAAGGCGTCGATTTCCTTGCGGGTCATGCCTTCGCCGCCGGGAACCTTCATACCCTTGACCAGGGGCGCGGTGGCAAACAGCTTGAAGCCGGAGCCACGCACGATCTCGGTGATATTAACCAGTTCAAGGCCAAAGCGGGTGTCGGGCTTGTCCACGCCGTAGCGGGCCATTGCTTCGTCCCAGGGCATGCGCGGGAAGGGCAAAGCGATTTCCTTGCCCATCACGTCCTTGAACACGCGGGCCATAAGACCTTCAGCCATGCCCATGACGGTTTCTTCGTCCGCAAAGCTCATTTCGATGTCCACCTGAGTGAACTCGGGCTGGCGGTCGGCGCGCAGGTCTTCGTCACGGAAGCAGCGCACGATCTGGAAATAGCGGTCCATACCAGCTACCATAAGCAGCTGCTTGAAGAGCTGGGGCGACTGCGGCAGGGCGTAGAATTCGCCGGAATTCAGGCGGCTGGGCACCAGAAAGTCACGAGCGCCTTCGGGCGTGGACTTGGTGAGGATGGGGGTTTCCACCTCAACAAAATTGCCCTCGTCAAGATAGCGGCGCACGCACTGGGCCACTTTATGGCGCAAACGCAGATTGGCCTGCATGCGCGGGCGGCGCAGATCAAGGTAACGCCAGGCCAGACGCAGGTTTTCACCGGCATCGCAACGGTCTTCAATGGCGAAAGGCGGCGTTTTGGAAGTATTAAGCAGCTTCCATTCCGTTGCCACCACTTCAATCTGGCCCGTCACCATATTGGAATTAATCATACCCTCGGGGCGCGGACGCACCTTGCCCTTGATGGCAAGCACATATTCAGAACGCAGAATGTGCGCGTTCTCATGCGCGCTGGGAGCCGCATCAGGGCTGAAGACCACCTGGGTAAGGCCCATACGGTCGCGCAGGTCCACAAAGATGAGCCCGCCGTGGTCACGACGGTATTGCACCCAGCCCATAAGGCAGACTTCCTGCCCGTCATTGGCAAGCGTCAATTCGCCGCAGCTGTGGCTGCGATGCCACTGGCCAAGGTCGGCGATATACTTCTGATGCTCCTGCTGCACGTCCTGGCCCTGTGCGGGCGTCTGCTCGGCCATCTGGCTTTCTTCAGTCATGTTAGTTGGTTCCCGTTTGCAAAAAGTGTAGTGCCCCGGACTGCGGCACGGCTGTCTGCTCTCCGCTTTCCAGATTTTTTATAACCACAGTGTTCTGAGCCGCTTCATCCGGCCCAATGATAAGGCAATAGCGCGCGCCAGACTTGCCCGCCTGACGCATAAGGCTTTTAAAGCCGCCTTCGCTGAAATTCATTTCACCCTTGAGGCCCGCGCCGCGCAGGCTCTGCGCCAAGGCATAGCCCTGCGCCTTGCTTTGCGCGTCCATACCCACAAGGTAAAAGTCCGCCGGGTTCGCGTCACCTTCTCCCATCATGAGGGCCAGACGCTCCATACCGGCAGCAAATCCCACACCGGGGGTGTCGGGGCCGCCAAGGCTCTTTACAAGGCCGTCATAACGGCCCCCGCCTGCCACAGCCGCCTGCGCGCCAATACTGCCGCTCACAACCTCAAAGGTGGTACGGCAATAGTAATCAAGCCCGCGCACCAGCCTGTGATCCAGCTCATAGGGCAGCTTTTCAGCGCCAAGCAGGTCGAGCACCGTGTCAAAGTGGGCGCGGCAGTCCGGGCAGTTATAGTCAAGCAGCTTGGGAGCCGCATCCGTAATGGCGCGGCAGCCGGGCTGCTTGCAGTCCAGCACGCGCAGGGGGTTGGTATTCACCCTGCGGGCGCAGTCCGGGCAAAGAGCGGCGCTGTCTACAGTTTGCAGATAGGCCAGCAGCGCTTCCTTGAATTTGGGACGGCATTCACTGCACCCAAGGGAATTGACCTTGAGGGTCAGGTCAGTGAGGCCCAGGGCATCAAGAAACCGCAGCAGCATGCTGATGAGATCAGCGTCAGCATAAGGGCTGTGCGAACCGAGACATTCGCAGTTGATCTGGTGGAACTGCCGCATGCGGCCCTTCTGCGGGCGCTCGTACCGGAACATGGGCCCGGTGGTGAAAAGGCGGCTTACAGGTTCCCTGTTGGCAAGGCCGCTTTCAATATAGGCCCGCATGACGCCCGCCGTGGCTTCTGGCCGCAGCGTCAGCGACCTGCTCTTGCGGTCGGGAAACGTGTACATTTCTTTCTGCACCACGTCGGTTTCTTCACCGATGGAGCGCTGGAAAAGCTCTGTAAATTCCACAATGGGTGTGCGCAGTTCCACAAATCCGTAGCGGCTGAAAACAGCGCGCGCCGTATTTTCGATACGGGTGAATACTTCGCTGTCCGGCGGAAACATATCCGCGAAACCCTTGATGCGTGCGATGCTCATGTCTTCCTCAATGGGGGCCCGGTAACGGGCGCTTTTTCGGCCTCCTGGCCGGGGGCCAGAAATTAGCGTGAACCGCAGGAGCCTTCAAGCTTAAACTTGCCGCCACAGTCGTCACAAGGCACGGGATAGTTCCCGGTAAAGCAGGCCATGCAGTAATTCTGCGGCTGCGATACGGAGCCAAGCAAGCCCTCAATACTAAGGTAATGCAGCGAATCCACATCCAGCTTGCGCGTTATTTCCGCCAGATTGTGCTGGGCGGCGATGAGTTCGCCACGCGATGAAAAATCAATGCCGTAATAGCAGGGAGAAATAACCGGCGGCGAAGAAATGCGGATATGCACTTCCTTGGCGCCCAGTTCGCGCAGCTTTTTCACGCGGGTCGTCATAGTGGTGCCGCGCACGATACTGTCGTCAATAATGCAGATACGCTTGCCTTCGATCATCTCGCGCACGGGATTGATCTTCACGCGCACGCCAAAGCTGCGCATGCTCTGCGAAGGCTGAATAAAGGTACGCCCCACATAGTGGTTTCGTATCATTGCATGCTCATAGGGCAGGCCCGAGCCTTGCGCGAAACCCAGGGCGGGATAAATGCCCGAGTCGGGAAAAGGCATGACAAAATCCACGTCAGGCGTTGATTCCCTGGCCAGATTGCAGCCCATTTTTTTGCGGCACAGGTAGACCTGCTCGTCAAAAATATAAGAGTCGGGTCTGGCAAAATAGACCAGTTCAAAAATACACTGGGCCGGTTTTTCCGGCATGGGGCCAATGAGCGTGTCGCTGCTGACGTTGTTGCCTTCAACAATGACCACTTCGCCCGGCGCGACCGAACGGATAAATTCCGCCTCAAGCAAGTCGAACGCACAGGTTTCGGAAGCAAAAACGGTGCTGCCGTTCATGCGGCCCAAAGCCAGGGGATGAAAGCCGTGGGGATCGCGCACAGCCACCATAATGCCGTCCATCATGACCAGCAGGCAGTATGCGCCGCGTACACGGTAGCAGGCTTCCTTGACGGCTCCTGGCAAATCGTTGTGGCGCAGGGCGCGCACCAGCAGATGCATGAACACTTCCGTGTCATTGCTGGTGGAAAAAATAGCCCCTTCGTTTTCCAGATCTTCGCGCAGTTGCCCGGCATTGACCAGGTTGCCGTTATGGGCCAGCGCTATGGATCTGCCCTTGTAATTGGTCAGAAAAGGCTGGGCATTGCTGGCGGAAGAACTGCCCGTAGTGGAATAGCGCACATGCCCGATAGCGTTGCGGCCTGTGAGTTTTTGCAGGCTGGCTTCGGTAAAGACGTCGGGCACAAGGCCCATGCCCTTGTGCTCGTGTACGCCGTCAGTGCCAAAGGTGACGATACCCGCGCTTTCCTGCCCCCGGTGCTGCTGGGCGTAAAGACCGAAGTAGGCCAGACGGGCAGCCTCGTCATGGTCATAAATGCCAAAAACACCGCATTCGTGCTTAATCATAAGCCTTACTTCTTCAGTTTTTTGCGCAGATGCGCAATGCGATTGTCGATGACCGACGGATTGGGGTATGCGTCGCGCGCCAATTCAAATTGTTTCAATGCTTCACTGCTCTTGCCCAGTTGTTCAAGAGCGTCCGCCATCAGATACCCGGCCATGCCCCGCACATTCTGATCGGGGTCGCTGTCCAGCATCTGTTGCGAAAGATCGGCCACATCCTGCCAGCGTTCCCTGGCCATATTCTGATCCGCCAGATCATACATACACATGATCTTATCGTGGTCTGGCAGTGGCAAAGCCAGACAAAACTGCAACGTATCCTCGCCAGCGTCAAAACGGCGCAAACTGAACTGCATGGCCGCCAGACGCCTGTACCCTTCAAGCACCTGCTGCGCGCTGAGCCCGCCCAGGCCTATATAGGCGTTCCAGATATCCACTGCGCGCTCATAGCGGTGCAGGCTTTCATTCACTTCAGCCATGCGTTGCAGGATGACGGCGCTGCGGGCATCGTCATCCATGTATTCTTCAAGCATGGTTTCAAGATATTCAAGGCTTGCACGGGGTTCCTGCCCTGCGGCATTGACCACCACAAGCAACTGCTGCCAGGCTTCCCACCTGCTGTCGGCGTCCTGACTGTCCTGCGCCTCACGCAGATAACGCTCAAGCAGCCTTTCGGCAAGGGACCACTGACGCTGCGAAACGGCTTCCCGCGCCTGCGAAAGGTCGTCACCCTTCAGGGCCGTGCTGTCGCACCCCGCAATCGCAAAACACAAACAACAGAGCATGCACAGGCCTATTCCACGCATGCGGGCCACTACGCTGGTCCAAGGCTTGCCATATGCCAGCCGCGCACACCATAAGCTTGCGGGCGACCAGGGGGGCACAGCCGCCCCCCTGAAATCCTGTTTTTCAACAATGAAAAACATTATGCAAGCCTTTATCAGGCGTCGTTCTGCTGTTCGTCATCTTCTGGTTCGTCATTCTGTGCCGGCTGGGCATCAGCCGGAGCTGCAACCGCAGGAGCTTCGCCCCCCTCAACGGCCTCATCAGACATGATTTCGTCCAGTTCTTCATTCACATAACGGCCTGTCTGGCCGCCTTCGTCCACGCGGTCAAAGCCCACAACGTGGCCGCCTTCGTCCAGACGCACCAGCATGACGCCCATAGTGGCGCGGCCCTTGGTGCGCACTTCGTCCACACTGATGCGCACGATCTTGTTGGCTGAAGTCAGCAGGATAAGGCCGTCATTGTCGCGCACAGGCATGGCCCCAACCACAGGCCCGGTTTTGCCCGTGACCTTGAAGTTGATAATGCCCTTGCCGCCGCGCGATTGCAGGCGATAAAGCTCGACACTGGTGCGCTTGCCGTAGCCGTTGGCCGAAATGGACATAATTTCCGTGGTCTGGTCCGTTTCCTTCATGATAACGCCAGCAACCACGAAGTCCTGCCTGCGCAGGGCAATGCCCTTGACGCCCGTGGCCACGCGGCCCATAGGCCGCACATCCCGGCAGGAGAAGCGGATGGCTATGCCGTCTGCCGTGGCCAGCACTATATGGCTGTCTTCACGGATGGGACGCACCACCACCAGCTCGTCGTCTTCACGCAGGCCCACGGCCATGAGGCCAGTCTTGCGGCAACGCGCATAGAGCGAAGCCGAGGAACGCTTGACCATGCCGCGCTTGGTGACGAAGAGGAAATACTTGTCTTCGGCAAATTCGCGCAGGGCCAGCACGGTGGTGACCCACTCGTTATCCTCAAGCGGCAACAGGTTGTTGATGTGCACGCCCTTGGCCGTACGGCTGCCCTCCGGCACCTGATGCACCTTGAGCTGGTGCATGCGCCCCTTGTTGGTGAAGAGGCAGAGGTACTGGTGGTTGGTTGTGCTCAAAAATTCCTGCACATAGTCGTCGTCAGAAGTGTGCAGGGCCGCGATGCCCTTGCCGCCGCGCTTCTGCTGCTGATAGTTTTCAAGCCCGGTGCGCTTCATGTAGCCACGGCGCGACAGGGTGATGACCACTTCTTCGTCAGGAATGAGGTCTTCAATATCTATATCCGTAAGAGCTTCGCGCAAGACCTCGGTACGGCGGGGCGTTGCAAAAGTTTCGCGGATCTCGCTGACTTCTCGTCTGAGCTCGTTGCGCAGCACCTCAGAATTTTCCAGAATGGAGCGGTAGAATTCGATCTTTTGCAGCAGGTCCTTGTATTCGGCCATAAGTTCTTCGCGCTGCAAGCCCGTAAGGCGCTGCAGGCGCATTTCAAGAATGGCCTTGGCCTGAATTTCAGTGAATTCAAAGCGCTTCATAAGGGCGTTGCGGGCTTCTTCCGGGTTCGCGGACGCACGGATAAGAGCCACAACTTCGTCAATATTGTCGATGGCAACGCGCAGGCCTTCAAGAATGTGGGCGCGGGCCTCGGCCTTTTCAAGATCATAGCGCGTGCGGCGAATGACCACTTCACGCCTGTGATCCACAAAGCAGGTCAGGGCTGTCTTGAGGTTCAGCAGCTGCGGGCGGTTGTCCACCACGGCCAGCATGTTGATGCCAAAACTGGTTTCCAGCGGCGTGAACTTGTACAAGCCGTTGATGACGATATCAGGAATGGTGCCGCGCTTGAGGTCGATAACCACGCGGATGCCCTTGCGGTCAGATTCGTCGCGCAGGTCGGTGATGCCGTCGATCTTGCGGTCGTTGACCAGAGCCGCGATTTTTTCCACCAGCGAAGACTTGTTGAGCCCGTAAGGAATTTCTCTGATAACAATGGATTGAAAGCCCTTCTTGCGCTCTTCAATTTCCATACGGCCGCGCACCTTAACGGTGCCGCGCCCGGTGTGGTAGGCGTCGTAAAGTCCCTTGCCAGCATAAACAAAACCGCTGGTGGGAAAGTCCGGGCCTTTCACATGTTCCATAAGATCGTCAACGCTGCACTGGGGATTGTCCAGCAGCACCTGCAGGGCATCGCACAGCTCGCCCAGGTTGTGGGGCGGAATATTGGTGGCCATACCAACAGCAATACCCGAGCTGCCGTTGACCAGCAGGTTGGGCACCTTGCTGGGCATAACCGTGGGTTCCTGCAAGGTATTGTCGTAGTTGGGCCTAAAATCTACGGTGTTCTTGTCCAGGTCGCCCAGAAATTCCTGAGCCAGCTTGGACATGCGCACTTCGGTGTAACGCATGGCCGCCGGGGCGTCGCCGTCGATGGAGCCAAAGTTGCCCTGCCCGTCCACCAGAGGATCGCGCATGGAAAATTCCTGCGCCATACGCACCAGGGCGTCATACACCGCCGAGTCGCCGTGGGGGTGATACTTACCGATAACGTCACCGACCACGCGGGCGGATTTTTTATGCGGGCGGTTGTAGTTGTTGGCAAGCTCGTACTGGGCGAACATGATGCGCCTGTGTACGGGCTTCAGGCCGTCACGCGCGTCGGGAATGGCGCGCCCGATGATGACCGAAAGGGAATACTCCAGGTACGACTTGCGGAGTTCTGTTTCTATGCTTATCTGCGGCTGCTGCATTTCTGCCACTGCGGGCCTCACTGCTTTTTTTGAGGGGTAGTTGGGTGACCGCCCCTGGCGGTCGGGGCATAACGCCCCGTAACCCCTTTTCAAATGTTACTTGCGAAAACACCCGGCTGACGGTCAATATTTTCGCATCACACAAAATAAATCTCTGCCGGAAGGCGTGAAAAAGAGGCGCCAGTACAACAGGGGCCTCCCCTCACAACGCATGCTTCCAGCATGCTATTCCATTAAATATCCAGATCGTGAACAGCAAGGGCGTTACGTTCAATAAACTCGCGGCGCGGCTCGACCCGGTCGCCCATAAGTTCCACAAACGCGTCCGAAGCCTCGTTGGCGTCTTCCACAGATACCTGCAAAAGAATGCGGTTCTCGGGGTTCATCGTTGTCACCCAGAGCTGTTCGGGGTTCATTTCACCCAGACCCTTGTAGCGCTGGATGTTGATGCCCCTGCGGGCTTCGTCCAGCACCATGCGGATAAGATCGGCAAGGCTTTCAGCGGGCACTTCGCCATCCTTGCGGCGAATGCTGAAATCAAGACCACCGCATTCTTCACGCAGGTCGGCAAAAAGCTGCCAGGTGATGCGGTACAGACGCGAGGCGAAGAATTCCATGCCGCGCCGGGTCTGATGGCCGCCGGTATTTTCAAATATGGCGAACATGCGCTCTTCGTCGTCTTCGCTCTTTTCGTGCTCAAGGGTCAGCATATAGCCGCGTTCGTTGAGCCAGTCGATGAGGCCAGTGTCCTGACGCTCCAGCATGGCCTGATCTATCTGCTCGGGATAGGTGCTCATGGCCAGGAAAAGGTCACGCGGAATACCGCTCATTTCAGCGTCGTTAAGACGCGCTTCAATGGTCTCCACGCGCTCCACAAGCCCGGTAAGGTTCGTGCCCGTGTATTCCTTGCCGTTGCTGGCCAGAATGGTCACGTCTTCGCTTACACGCGAAAGCAGAAAGGCATTGAGTTCCGCATCGTCCTTGATGAACTTTTCCATGCGCGAATTGTGCGCGCGGTACAACGGCGGCTGGGCAATGTAGACAAAGCCGCGCTCCACCATTTCCTGATACTGACGGAAAAAGAAGGTCAGCAGCAGCGTGCGGATGTGCGCTCCGTCCACGTCGGCGTCTGTCATGATGATGATCTTGTGATAACGCAGCTTGTCGAGGTCGGTGTCTTCCTCGCCAATGCCTGCGCCCATAGCCGTGATAAGGGCTTTTACTTCCTTGTTGGCCAGCATCTTGTCAAAACGGGTGCGCTCTGTATTCAGGATCTTGCCGCGCAGGGGCAAAATGGCCTGATTTTTTGGATTACGCCCCTGCTTGGCCGAACCGCCTGCCGAGTCACCTTCCACGATGAAAAGTTCGGATTCAACAGGATCCTTGCTCTGGCAGTCTGCCAGTTTACCCGGCAGGGAGTTGTCTGAAAGCGCGCCCTTGCGGCGCACCAGTTCCTTGGCGCGGCGGGCAGCGTCGCGGGCGCGGGCGGCGTCCACGGCCTTGTCGATAATAAGGCGGATGTCCTTGGGATTTTCTTCAAAATACACCGTAAGACGGTCATAAACAGAACCTGCCACAATACCCGCTATTTCGCTGTTGCCAAGCTTGGTCTTGGTCTGCCCTTCAAACTGCGGCTGGGGCAGTTTGACGCTGACAACCGCCGTAAGGCCTTCGCGAACGTCGTCACCAGACAGGCTGGTGTTTTTCATCTTTTTGACCAGGTCGGCCTGACCCTTGATGTAGCCGTTAATGGCGCGGGTAAGGGCCGTGCGGAAGCCCACAAGGTGGGTGCCGCCTTCCTTGGTGCGGATGTTGTTGGCGAAGGTAAGGATATTTTCCTTGTACCCGGCATTGTACTGAAGGGCAAAATCAACGGTGACGTTTTCAACAAAGCCTTCACCGAAAATGATGGGATGAATGCCCTGCTCGCCGGAATTGAGATCACCCACAAACTGGCGAATACCGCCTTCAGCATGAAAAACGTGGGTTTCGCCGATACGCTCGTCAATGCATTCGATGGTCAGGCCCTTGTTGAGATAGGCCAGCTCTTCAAAGCGTTTCTTGAGCGTATCGTATGAAAATTCAGAGACTTCAAAGATCTCTTCGTCCGGCTTGAAGCGCACTGTGGTGCCGTGGCCGTCAACGCCCTCACTGATAACAGTCAGTTCGTCCTGGGGAATGCCGCGTGAATAATGCTGGCGGTAACGTTTGCCGTCGCGGCGCACGGTTACTGTCAGTTCTTCAGAAAGGGCGTTAACGCAGGAAACGCCGACGCCGTGCAGGCCGCCAGATACCTTGTAGCTGGAATTGTCAAACTTGCCGCCGGCATGCAGCTTGGTCATGACCACCTGAACAGCAGGCACGCCTTCCTTGGGATGAATATCAACAGGAATGCCGCGGCCATCGTCGCGCACGGTAACGCTGTTGTCGGCGTGCAGAATGACGGTAACCCGCGAGCAGTAGCCAGCCATGGCTTCGTCAATGGAGTTGTCCACCACTTCGTAAACCAGGTGATGCAGGCCACGCGCGTCCGTGGAGCCAATGTACATGGCCGGGCGCTTGCGCACGGCAGAGAGCCCTTCCAGAATGGTAATGGAAGAGGCGTTGTAGCCGCCGTTACCGGGGGTTTGGGGAGCCATTAAACGTCTTCCTCGCTATAGTAGGTCGTTTCAGAAACCTTCATGGGCATGATAATAACCGTGTAGTCCGGGTCGTCCGCGCCGCGGATGCCGCAAGGGCCTTCCGCTCCGGTAAGCATCATATCTATTTTACTGGACACGAAATGGGACAGCACGTCCATAAGGCTGCGTGTGGGAAAGGCGATACGCTTGATATCGCCGCCATAGGTAACTTCAAGGCTTTCGTTGGCAGAGCCCACGTCCTGACCCTGAGCAGAAAGCAGAGCTTCGCTGGCGGAAAGGTCCATATAGGTGCAGCGGTCGCTTTCTGTATTAAAGATGAGTATGCGGCCCAGGGCTTCCATAGCTTCCTTGCGCTCAAGCGTCATAGGATGCATGTCGCCGCTGGCCAGCTTGCTCATGAATATATTGTAGTCCGGGTACTGGTGGGCGGCCCGGGGCAGGCTCAAGGTTTCGGCCTTGCCAAGGCTGCGGAGGTAAAGGCGCTTTTCAGTGATGTTCAGCTCAATTTCGTCCACGCCCAGCCATTTCTTGATGTCCTGAAGGTATTTCTTCTGGATGAGAATGCCTTCTTCAGGCAGGCGCTCGGCCAGTTCGTCGTGCGTAAAGGACACAAGAGCGAACTGGTGGCCGTTAAGACCGCAAACGTCTATACGTCCGTTGCCCTTGGGCTTCATGCACAGGCAGGCAATGGCATCCATCGCGTCGTCTTCGCTGATGCAGAAGGTCACCTTGTCCAGCAGGTCCTGAAGAAAGTCGCCAGACCAGGTTACGGTATTCTCGTCAGGAAAGGTGGAAAAATTCTGAAACCACTCTGCTCCGCTCACAGGAAGCTTGTAGGAACGACGGCCCTGCTCAATAAGCAGATTGCCCGAAGCTTCATCAAGAGAAAGATGCAGCACGCCAGAAGGCAGCTGACGCACCAGATCCACAAAGGCTCTGCCCTGTACGCCTATAAGGCCGGGTTGCGCCACTTCAGCCTGATAACGGCCAGTGAATTCAATGTTGGCGTCAGTGGACATGACGGAAAGCCCGCCCTCTTCAGCCTTGAGCCAGATAGAACGCAGATACTGCGCTCCTGCCTTGGCAGGAATAATGGCAACGGCCTTCAGCAGGCCTTCAATGATTTGTTCTTTATTAACAGTTAGTTTCATAAATTCTTTCCTTAACTATTATTAGCCCTGTTTCTTTGTTCGTAATTTATAAAACACTTTGTAAAAATTGAACTTTTTAGGGAACATTCCAACGTGCTTTTAGGGAACGTCAGTAACAACCGCCAAGCCTACTGGCTTTATCTGACGGTCAGGGTGTTTTCATTTCAAACTCTGTCACTAACTTCTGTACCCTTTTGTCACTAACTAGAAGTTTGTTAATCTTTTTAATGGCATGGATGACTGTACTATGGTCACGTCCGCCAAAAGCCCTGCCCAGTTCCGGGTAGGAAAGTCCCAGTTTCTGGCGGCATACATACATGGCTATTTGCCTTGCCAGCACAAGGTCTGGCCGCCGTTTGCCGCCGAGCACATCGTCAGGCTTGAGGTTGAGACCCTTCGCCACTTCGGTGATAATTTCTCTGCAGCCCGGCATTTTTTCAGCAACGCCAGTACGCACAATATTTTCAAGGTCGGTTTGGGTCAGATTAAGCCCTTTTACCGCGCAATATGCCCCCACCTTGAGAATAAGACCCTGCAAAAGGCGAAACTGCGAACAACGCTGTGCAAGAAAAAGCAGCTGTTCCCTTGTGAGGGGCAGGCGGCGTTCTTTGCACATGAGCTGCAGGTAACGCAAGCGCACATCCAGGTCAGGCTCCATCAATTCCACCACAAGGCCGCTCTCGAGCCGGGAACGCAGGCGTTCGTCCAGTGTTCTGAGAGCTTGTGGCTGCCCGGAACAGGCAAAAATCATACGCGGGGTGGCTCTTCCCTTCCTGTTATTGTGAAAAGCCATCGCGGCTGCCGCTGAAGCCGCATCCTGGCGGTCAAGCGACGGAGTATTCTCCTGCCTGCCGGGGCATGCGTCCATACAGGCCACAAGTTTGTTCTGCCAGCTGCTGTGGCCGGACATGTCCTGTATGTCATCCAGTACAAGCACGTCATAACGCTGCCAGAAAAGCTCGGGGCTTTTGGCCCAGGCAGTGTCGTCGGAAAAAAAGCGGACTGAATTGGTGCAGACCATACGCGCTGCATCCGTTGTGCGCGCCAGCATGGTTGCCATTGACTGTAAAAGAAGGCTTTTGCCAGTACCGCTTCGCCCGCAGACCAGAAAAGGATTGTAGGCCGTGGTATTGGTGTTTCCGGAAATTTCTTTGGCTGTAGCGAGAGGAAAGGTGTTTTTGCCGTTAAAAATAAATCCGGCAAAAGGATCGTTCTGCGGGCCCTCGTTTTCAGCGCTGCTCGAAAGGGAACTGCGGCTTGCGGGTATGACGGTTGCCACGTCCGGGGCGCTGGCAGAAGTGCGCTCGTAAATTATCTGCGGCGCCGGGCCTGCCTGCTGCTCATTAAAATGGCGGCTAATGGCTTCTTCAAAGGCGGCGCGTTTGTGCCTGCTGAACCAGGCCGCAAAATACATGTGCGGAAAAACCACTTTCAGGGTGTTTTCTTCCTGGCGCAGTGTAAGGCTGTCCAGCCAGGATGCTTCTCCTGTAATGGTCTGGTTTTCGACCAGTATATCCCGCAACTCGTTTTTAAGCATAGCTCTGTGGTTCAGTGTCCACTCAGGGGGTACCCTGTGGATAAAGACTTTTCCGCGGCCCTTCGCTGGCCCGTTTTTTTCGGCTTTCGCCGTACAGGAACAAGGGGTATTCATAACACAAAAGATGAACGCAAACAAGAGGTCCATCATGGCCTGCAAACAGCGATCCTTGTGGACAACTGTGGAAAACTGCACTGGTTTTGTGTGCGGGGACTGATTTAACCAGGAATGTGATTTGGTGTGTCTGGTTGTGGGAAAGTACATGCACGGGCAGGCAAATAATAAATATAAGATAATAATTATGATTATTGATATAATATAGGCAAAATAATTATCAAAAAGAGGATACTGCAGGGTCAAATTTGCAGAACTGGACAAGGCAGGTCCCCATGCGTATAAGCTTCTAATGGGGTTCACGATGAAAAGACTATGGTTGGTAGGGGTCTTGCTTTTGGCGGTGCTGGGCTTTGTTTTGGCGCGCCATACGGGGTTATTTGACATAACATCCGGCAGCAGCTCAGAGCAGCAGCAAACCACAGCGGCAAGGCCAGACACTACAGACAGCGCTGGCGAAAATTCCGCCAGTACGGGTACGTCCCAATCTTCCACTTCTGAAGCTGAAGGCTCCACTGCCACAGATTCTACATCCGCCGGTTCTTCCACTTCCGAAAATTCAGACGCTACTACAGATATTGCCGCAGATCATGTTGCAGGCCAAAGCACCGACGGCGCAGACGTTGCCAATGCTGACGCCGCTGCTGATGCTGCTGATGAAGGTGTTTCCCCAGGCGAAGCCGTTACCAAGGGAACCTTTGAAAAAGGCGATACTGTCAGCAAGGTTTTGGAAAACGCCGGAGGACAAGGGGTACTTCAGTACGTCAGTGCCGCGCGGCAGGTTTTTTCCATGCGGTCCTTCCGCGAAGGTCAGCCCTATATTGTCGTGACAGACAAGGAAACCGGGCAGGTAAAACGCTTTGAATACGAAATAGACAGCCGCCGCCGTCTTGTGGTTGAGGGCACGGAAAGCCCCGCCGCACGGGTAGAGCCCATTGAATATGTGGTCTTGCTGGCTTCTGTTGAAGGCACCATTAACGACAACCTTTTTCAGGCTGTGGCCGACATTGGCGAAAATCCGCAAATGGCGCTCAAGCTGGCAGATCTTTTTGGCTCTGAAGTGAACTTTATTCGCGATCTTCAGTCAGGCGACTCTTTTTCCGTCCTGGTGGAAAAACGCTACCGCGACAGCGAGTATAAGGGCTATGGCCGCATCTTGGCCGCCCACTTCACCAACAAGGGAAAAACCTACGAAGCCTATCTGTTTCGCGACGGCAGTCAAAGGGCTGAATATTATAACCGCAAAGGCGAAAACCTGCGTAAAACCTTGTTGCAGGCTCCTCTTGCCTTCACGCGCATAAGCTCGCGCTTTACAAACAGCCGTTTGCACCCCATATTAAATTATAGACGGGCACATCATGGCGTTGACTATGCCGCGCCAACAGGTACGCCCGTAAAGGCCGTAGGCGACGGCCTGGTTACGCAGCGCGGCTGGTCCGGAGGCTACGGAAACCAGATCATCGTCAAGCATGTGGCCGGGCTGGAATCCATGTATGCCCACCTTTCAGGGTATGCGCGGGGCTTGGCAACGGGTCAGCGTGTACGGCAGGGACAGGTCATAGGATTCGTGGGCAGCACTGGTTTGGCCACAGGGCCACATCTGGATTTCAGGCTGCGTCAGAACGGCAAGTTTATTGATCCCACCAAAGCCATCAACCCGCGTGGTGAGCCAGTTGCCCGCAAGGCGATGGCAGAGTTTGAAAAGATAATGGCTCTTGAGACGGCCTATCTCAAGGGTGAGAAAAACCTTTCCGAGTATGAGGTTGACAGTCTGGTGCCGGATGTGCCGGTTACCGCGCCTGAAAAGCCTGTGGAAAAGGAAAAAAAGAAACCCGCCCAGAAGGGTCGGCGCTGATATTGACGCCGCCCCCGCAAGGAGGGCTGTCATGATGTACTTTGAACCCATGTCCGGCTTGGCTGTGGTGGTTCAGAACACCCCGCCCGATACAACAGATGTTACTTCCTATGCGCCTTCTGTCATAATTGACGGAACAGCTGCTGCGGATCAGCTTTTGTCGGAGGAAAGCGCCCAGTCTTTCATGCAGACGCAATTCAGAATGGCGACAGCCAACATGCTTGGGCTGGGAGCCGTTACCAGCGGCTGGGCCTGATTTTTTATAAAAAACCTAATGTTACGAACTTGCCGTAGTTTTCAGCCTGAAAAGGTTGATGATTACGGCAAGTTTTTTGTTCTGGTAAAAAGAGCAGTATTGTTACGCGCTTTTTGTACTGACGCGGCACGAGAATACATTTCAAAGCTGCGGATTCTCCACCCAGCTTCACGCAGCCAGGGGCAAAAATAAATGCCTGTAAGACGGGCATTTATCTGGCAGTAACAGACTGGATATAATGTTAATAACTTGTGTAATTATTTTATATTATTAACTAATTTTTTAAATTTTCTGTGTTGCCATACTTGCATGGCATTCTTCAAAAATTACAGTATGCCTTGCCATATGGGGATGATTTTTATCCCTTGTTGAGCAGCTTGGCGGCAAAGGCCGCAGCGCCAAAACCGTTATCGATATTGAGGGTGGCCACGCCGGGCACGCAGGTACTGAGCATGGTTGAAAGCGCCGCAAAGCCTCCTGCTCCGATGCCATAGCCCACAGATGTGGGCACCGCCAGAACCGGGCAAGACACAAGTCCCGCCAGCACTCCGGGCAACGCTCCTTCCATACCGGCCACCGCAATGATGATGCGCGCCTTGCGCAGGGCTCCCACATGGGTTGTAAGCCTGTCGAGGCCAGCCACGCCCACATCTGTTATCAAAGCGCATTCCTTGCCCCAGAACGCGAGGGAACAGTATGCTTCAAGCGCAACGGGAAGATCCGCCGCGCCTGCGGTAACTACAATAACTTCGCCAGCAAGCGGCCAGGGAGCCTTCATGGCCTTGGCAAAACCTGATGCGCCACCCAGGGAAAACAGGCGGGCGTCGGGCCAGTATTGACCCACTGAAAAACGTTCTTCAAGCAGTGCCGCCTGCGCAGGAGTAACCCGGCTGACCAGCACCTCTCCGTGCTGGGCCAGACCTTCAACAGCCGCCATCAGTGCGTCATCGCTCTTGCCCTGGGCCAGAACAACCTCGGAAAGGCTGGTGCGCAGGGCACGTTGCGGGTCAAGGGTAAGGCCGTGCAGCGTGTTACGCACAGCTTGCGTCCCCAGAAGGTCCAGAGCTGTTTCGGGCTTCAACCCGCCAGCGGCCACTTGTTCCAGAATTTTCAGTAATTGGATGTTGGACATGTCTTTATGTATACGGCACGCTTCGGATATTGTCAGCATTGTTGTATGGTCATTTCTGGAGCATTTTCAGAGCCAGCCAATGCTTGCAGAGCCAGCAGCTTTGCCGTGCATGACGGCCCGCTTCACAGGCGTGAAACCAAAAACAGTGTGTCCGTGACAGCTCTGCCGTATTGCAAACCTGTACAGTTTTAATGTCTTTTGGCGTCAGTTGGTTGCATTGTATCGCGCTACACGGTAAGAAAAATTCATGTTGACGCGCCGTCTGCTATTTCTTACCCCTGCCCAGGCTGTAACCACGGTCTTTCCTGCCCTGCGTGATGCCGGGTACGAGCTTGGTATTGCTGAAAATCTCAAGGGCGCTTCTGTATTTGTCCGCAAATCTGGCCCCGGGATTATTTTTGCGCGTCCTTCCCTGCCCGGCTTTCGGGTGGAAGATCTTTTGGCCGTGGGAGCCGAAGATCCCAATTTTCCTCCTGTGATAGTTATAACCGACAAGGGTACAGCCGAAGAAGCCGAGCGCCTCATGAGTCTTGGTGCCCAGGACTACTGGCTGGAGCCTCTTGATGTGGAACGCATTGTGGCTGTTGTCCGTTCCTTGGGCAATGGCGCGGCATCCCGCAAGGCGGCAGCGCCTTCGACGTCCACTTTAGGCGGGCGAAAACCCCACTATGTGAACACAACCGGGCCGCGCATTGTGGGCAGACATCCGGCTATGACCAGGGTGCTGCAACTGGCGCGTCAGGTTGCCGGTTCAAAAGCCACGGTGCTTATTACCGGGGAATCGGGCACGGGTAAGGAAATGTTCGCCCGCTACCTGCACGCCATGAGCAAACGCGGCGACAAGGCCTTTGTGGCGGTCAACTGCGCAGCCCTGCCGGAACATCTTCTTGAAAGCGAGCTTTTCGGTCATGAAAAGGGCGCTTTTACCGGGGCCATAGCCCGCAAGCCCGGCAAATTTGAGCTGGCTGACGGCGGCACCCTGCTGCTGGACGAAATTTCTGAAATGGATATGGCCTTGCAGGCCAAGCTGTTGCGCGTGCTTCAGGAGGGCGAGGTGGACCGCGTGGGCGGCACGGAAACGCTCAAGGTGGATGTGCGCGTGCTGGCCACCACCAACCGCGATCTTGAAGACTGGGTCAAGCAGGGCAAATTCCGTCAGGACCTCTATTTCAGGCTCAATGTCATTCCCTTGCGCCTGCCCTCATTGCGCGAACGCTGTGATGACGTGCTTGAGCTGGCCCATTTTTTCATGGATATGTATGTGCGCGAATACCAGTTGCCCCAGGCTGCCCTGTCGCAGAGCGCCGTTGACTGGATGCGCGGCTATGATTTTCCCGGCAACGTGCGCGAGCTGCAGAATTTGATGGAGCGCGCCGTACTTTTGGCCAACGGCCGCCCCATAGAACCACGCCACTTTTTGCTGGAAAATGACGACTGGCCATTGTTTGAAGAAGACGAGGCGGAATTTGTTTCTGACGAAACGCCAGTGGACGCAGCCGAATTTGGCGCAACACGGCCTGTTCTGAACACGGAACATTCGTCTGATGCGGCAGGTACGCATGACGCTCGAGAAGGCGCATACGTCACGCCACAGGCCTCTGAAAATGTATCCGGCGGTGCTGTGATACCTTTGCACGAAATGGAGCGCATAATGATCCTCAAGGGCCTGGAAGCCACATCGGGCAACCGGACCCAGGCCGCCGACCTTTTGGGCATTTCCGTACGCACTCTGCGCAACAAGCTCAACGAATACCGCGCCGCAGGGCACCCCATCGACTAACACGACCATTTGCATAAAAATAAAGAAACCCCGGTCAAACCGGGGTTTCTTGCCTCTGGCGAACCAGCGCCGCATCATTGCCGTATCTGCCAGTGCTTTCTTTGGGGTATGGATAAAAGGGCAATGATAAGGAGCGCGGCGTTAAGGGCCGGAAGAATGCCTCTTTCAGAAAACTGTTTACTGCGGCCTGTGCCATAAGCCTGCCAGCATTTTTCCGTTAAAGCCTGTTGGCAAACGCCGGGCCATTGCCCTTTTCTTGTGCCATTTCCCGAAAATCTAAATTCTAGCAGCCGTTGTTGATGGTGCAGCAGGATTTTTTGAGTTTTTCGTACAGCCAGGTGAAGTCCAGGGTGCCCCGCTCTTCAATCCGGCGCAGTTTTTCCAGTCCATCGGCAGTGATTTTTTCAGCCTGCGCAGCCAGTTCTTCAGCTTCTTCGGCGCGCACGGCCACGATGCCGTCGTCATCAGCCACAATTATGTCGCCGGGGTTTATGACCACGTTACCAATACTGATGGGCACGTTTATTTCGCCGCAAGTGTCCTTGTAAGGACCGTTTGGTGAGACGGAGCGGGCGTATACGGGAAAGGGCAGCTCTTTCAGCGCACGCGCATCCCGCACGGCTCCGTCGATAACAAATCCGGCCAGACCACGCTTCATGGCCAGATTGGCCATGATTTCTCCGCAGACAGCACGTTCATCATACGCGCCGCACGACACCACAAGCACGTCGCCGGGATTGGCATTGTCGACTGCATAATACAGCAACAGATTTTCGCTGGCAGGCAGGTTCACCGTGTAGGCCGAACCAAGTATGCGGCTGACGCCCAGGGGCTTGAGGGCTGACGGAAAGGCGGCGTTACGGCCCAGGGCATCACAGATGTCGGCAACCGCGAGGTTGGCATACTGATTTATTATAGCAGCAGGCAGGCGGTCGAGATGGCGGTTGATGACAAAACGCATGAATGAGCCTTAGCGGAGCTTTTGTTGAAAATTTTGCGCCCATCCGTCGGTATGGCGAACGATGACGGATGGGCGCACTCAATTGGGCATGGAGGAGTGAGTTGCCCTACTTGCCAGGTTGCGGCGCGGCAACCGGGGAAGCATTGTCGATGACGTCGAGATCCACGTCCTTGTCCAGCAGATCTTCCACATCAACCTTGCCACTGAGCACGAGGTTGGCGCGGTCAAGATCAATGGACTTTTCCCAGCGGCCGATGGCCACGGTGGCCACACAGTTACCGATGAGGTTAACCACGGCTCGCATTTCGTTAAGAATGCGGTCAATACCGATAACCAGGGTCATACCGACCACAGGAATGATATTGGTGGCCGACAAGGTAGCTGCCAGAGCGATAAGAGCCGCGCCGGCAACGCCTGCGCCGCCTTTGGAGGTCAACAGCAGGACGAGCATCAGCGTGATCTGGTGCTGGAGATCCAGATGGATGTCCATAGCCTGGGCGATGAAGGAAGCGGCCATGGTAAGATAGATGGCAGCGCCGTCAAGGTTGAAGGAGTAGCCAGTGGGGAACACGAGGCCCACAACGGACTTCTTGATGCCGAGGGCTTCCATCTTTTCCATGCTGCGGGGCAGAACGGCTTCAGTGCTGGCGGTACCAAGGGTAATGAAGATTTCTTCCTTCATGTACTTGATAAGCTGCCAGATGTTGATGCCGGAGAATTTGCAGACAAGGCCCAGAATGATGATAACGAAGAGGGCGCTTGTAATGTAAAGGCAGGCCACAAGCTTGCCCAGTGAGGCCAGAGCGCCCACGCCGTACTTGCCGATGGTAAACGTGATAGCGCCGAATGCACCGATAGGCGCAAGCTTCATGATCAGGTTAACCACACCAAGGAAGGCGTTGCTGAAACGGTCAAGCGTGCCGAGAATGGCCATCTTGGGCTTTTCGCCCATGTGGGAAAGGCTCATGCCGAAGAGCACGGAGAACAAGAGCACCTGCAGGAGATTACCTTCAGCAAAGGCACCCACCACGCTGTGGGGGATGATGCCCATGAGGAATTCCTGGGTGGTCTGCTGTTTGGCATGCGCGAACTTGCCCAGAGCAGAGGCGTCCATAGTGGCGGGGTCGGCATGAATGCCGGCGCCGGGCTGGACGAAATGCACAACAACAAGGCCGATAAGCAGTGCAAGAGTCGTGACAATTTCAAAATAAAGCAGTGTTTTACCGCCAACGCGACCAACAGCCTTAAGGCTTTCCATACGGGCAATGCCTACGGCAACCGTACAGAAGATAACGGGCGTAATGATCATCTTGATCAAATTGATGAAGACGTCGCCAAGCGGTTTGAGTTTTACGGCAATATCAGGCTGAATGAAACCAAACGCAATGCCGAGGACAATACCCAAAAGCACCTTGAAATAAAGAGAAGAAAATACTTTTTTTGACATAGTTACCTCAAACACAGGTAGTGTATGGGGGGGGCGCCACCAGCTTGCGGCATTGCATTTGGCATTGCGCCCGAAAGGACGAAGGGCCGACGCCGGGTTTTTTACCGGCGTCGGCTCTTAAGTAATCCTTTATGCGCTTTCGTACAGACGGGTCATGATAAATTCGCGATGACCCAGAGCTTCAGCGGCGGTGTTACGGCCGTTGCAGGTGCGAACGAGCATTTCAAGCAGCATGTCGCCAGCCTGATCCATGTTGATTTCGCGGCGCAGCAGGCCGGAAACGTCCACGTCGACGTGTTCGTTCATGGTGCGCACGGTGCGGGGGTTGGCCGACAGCTTGATCACGGGCAGGATGGGGTTGCCGATGATGTTGCCCTGGCCAGTGGGGAAGAAGTGGGCCACAAATCCGGAAGCAGCGCACAGGGTAACCATTTCGGCTGCGGCGGAAGAGGAGTCCATGAACCACAGGCCGGGGCCGGTGGGGGTTTCGGCCTTGTCGAGGCAGCCGATGACCGGAGCCTTGCGGCCGATCTTCTGGATGTTGCCAAGAGCTTTTTCTTCGATGGTGGTCAGGCCGCCTTCGATATTGCCCTTGGTGGGCTGGGAGTCGCAAAGGTCGTTGGTCTTGTTGTCGTCAACAAGCTTGGCGTAGCGGTCAAAGAAAGCCTTGAACTTGGAGCGCACGTCGTCATTGGCACAGCGGGCCATGACCAGGTGTTCGCCGCCCGTGATTTCGGTGGTTTCACCGAACAGGGTGGTGGCGCCGGCTTCCCACAGTTTGTCGAAAGCGTTGCCAACGGTGGGGTTGGCGGCAATACCGGAAGTGGTGTCGGATTCGCCGCACTTGGTGGAAACCCACAGTTCGTCAAGGCTGCATTCGGTGCGCTGCAGTTCGGTGGCGTAGTGGACAAATTCTTTGGCTTTGAGGGAAGCGGCGCGGATGGTTTCCAGGTCGCCGTGCTGTTCAATGCCGAAGCCCACAACAGGCTTGCCGGTTTTGGCAATGCCGTCAACCACGCGCTGGGTCCACACGGGCTCGATGCCGATAACGACAACGGCGGCCACGTTGGGGTTGCTGCCCGTGCCGATCAGGGTGCGGAAATGCAGGTCAAGGTCTTCACCGAACTGCAGGCGGCCGTAGGCGTGGGGCAGGGCCATGGTGCCCTTGATGTTGTTGGCAACGGCTTCGCAAGCGGCGTTGGAAAGGTCGTCCAAAGGCAGAATGATCACATGGTTACGAATGCCCACGCGGCCATTTTCGCGGCGGTAGCCCATAATTGTCTTATTCATTGGTTTACCACCTCTTGGTTTTGACGTTGTGCACATGCAGGTGCTCGCCACGCTTGATGGGCTTGACCACCTTGCCGATGTCGGTGCCGTATTTGATAACGGTGTCGCCTTCAGCAAGATCCTGAAGGGCAATCTTGTGACCGATCGGAATGTCGCTCAGAGTTTCAAACACCAAGGTGGTGTCGCCGTCCATTACCCAGCCGTTGAGTTGGTCGCCCTTCTTGACGCCTTCAACCACGACCACGCCGACGCTGTCGCCGGGTTCATGCACCACAAAGTGGGTTGTCATACTTGTCTCCTTGGATAGTATGGTAGTAATAAAACGTAAATTGATGTACAAGAGATCTCTAAATTGCATACTTTTTATGCGTAAATGCATTTGCTGTGTAATTAAATACTAGACAAAAATCTTGTATTACACCGCATATACAATTTGATCACTTGTTGTACCCTAGTCTTGACCAGGTATAAGCAAGGTGCATGCCAAAATAGTAGAAAGGTGGGTAATCAGCGCCATATAAGGATTTTTTTTCACAATGTTGATTGGTTGACCAATTAATAATGCCCATTTTGGGTAAAACTGCTTGTATTTGGGCAACGGAATGATTAAATATGGGCAGAGGTGAGTTATGCCCTACGAGATTTCAGCAGACGGTTTGAGTAATCCTTCCCAGACAGTAGGCCAGGTTGTGCATCACCTGGCCCGGCTGGTTGTGGGAAAAATGGACCGTAATGCTTTTTTTCGCATGCTATCTAAACAGCTGCGCGTTTTGTTTCACTATGACCGTTTCTGCATCAATCTTTATGATGCCGAGAGAGAATTTCTCAATCTTTTTACGGCAGCCGACGGCACAGTGGTGGAATCGCTCTCCAACACGCGTATTGCCCAGAACACGGTGGCCGGGCTTGCCATCGCCTCGCGCAAGCCCGTGGTTATCAATGACCTGGCAAACCACGACTTTGGCGACTCTCCCATGCCCCTTTCTACAGTAGGGCTCAACTCCACCATTGCCCTGCCCCTGATTATCAGTGGCGAAGTTATCGGCACGCTGCACGTATCCTTTGTGAAGCCGCCGGAAAACATCGTGCAGATCCTCAATGTTCTTTTGGAATTGAGTCCGGTGCTGTCCAGCTTTCTTTTTGCCGTGCTGTCTGAAGAACGCCTTGAAAAAGCCCGCGCCGCGCACGCTACCCTGCCGCAAGCGCCCGACGTTGACACCACGGGCAGTATCCTGCTGTCGTCCAACCTGCTTGAAACCCCTGACATGCACAGGCTTATGGCCCTGGCCCGCAAGGTGGCCAAGCTGCATATATCGGTAATGATTGTTGGCGAAACGGGCACAGGCAAAAGCATGATGGCCCGCTGGCTGCATCGTCACAGCCCGCGCCGGGGAAGCAACTTTGTGAAGGTCAACTGTCCTTCCCTGCCCCCTACCCTGTTTGAAAGCGAAATGTTTGGCTATGCCAAGGGGGCTTTTACTGGAGCCACCAGCAAACGCATGGGCCGTGTGGAGCTGGCGCAGGGCGGGACGCTTTTTCTGGACGAAATAGGCGAACTTGCGCCCGAGATGCAGAGCAAGCTTTTGCAGGTGCTTGAAGAAAACTCTTTTGAGCGTGTGGGCGAAGCTTCGCCCATTGGCGTTGATATCCGCGTCATGTCTGCCACCAATATAGATCTTGGGGCAGCTATGGACGAAGGACGCCTGCGCCGAGACCTGTATTATCGCCTCGGATCAGTTGTGCTGCGCATGCCGCCTCTTCGTGAAAGAAAGAACGATATTCCCTTGTTCGTTGATCATTTTGTGCAGCAATTCGCCAAAGAATACGAAATAACGCCGCCAAAACTTTCTCGTTCTGTTATGGAAGCGCTGTATGAGCACCGCTGGCCCGGCAACACGCGCGAACTGCGCAACGTGGTAAGCCGCCTGCTGCTGCAAACTCTGGACGGCCCTATTACTGACAATTTCGTAGCAGAAGCCCTGCATCTCTGGAAAATTCCGGCAGAGGGCATTGTGCCAGGCCCAACAGTTCCGACGGTCACGTCGCCCCCTGGCCCGCCTTCCGGCGGTTGGCAGGTGCCTATTGTGCCTCAGTCAGCAGCAGAAAATGCTGGTGGCTTGTCGGTTTTACCCACGCTTGAAGAAAATGAAAAAGCGCACATTGAAAAGGCGTTGCGCCTCAGCGGAGGCAAGCTTTCCGGCCCTGGCGGCGCCGCAGATCTACTTGATGTGCCGCGCTCGACCTTGCAGCACCGCATGCGCAAGTTGGGCATACAATAAGGGAAACGCTGAGTTATTCCGTTTGGCAAGGCGCGACCTTTTTTTGAAACAGTCGAGGATGGAAGAGTCCACTCCTGCTTCAAAAAAAGGTCGCGCCTTGCCAAACGAAATAACTGCGCGTTTACAGGAGGCTCTTTAATCAGTGCTTCCTAAGACGAGCAGAAGCCTTTTCCGGCGATTGCTCAGTCTTTCTTGAGTTTCCACCAGATTGCGCATATGATGCCGCTCTACGTCAAAAGCAATTATGCATTCCGGAGTCCGCATGCTTGAGTATATCCGCGATAAATCACAGTCCCTGGGCGTCAAACTGGCCTTTGTGCTCATCATCCTCGTCTTTGTTTTCTGGGGCGTGGGCAATTTTAACGACCGCAGCGCGGGCACCCTTGTGGCCGTGGTTAATGGCGACGCCATTACCATGCGTGAATTTGAATATGCCTACCGCAATGCAGAAGAAAATCTGCTGCGCAACGACCCCTCGCTCACCCGCGAGCAGCTGAAGGAACAGCAGCTGGGCCGTCAGGTGCTGCGTGATCTTGTCACACAGGTGTTGCTGTCGCAGGAAGCGGCTCGCACGGGCGTAACAATTACGCCTCTGGAACTGCGCATGGCCATCGGCGGCATCAAGAGCTTCCAGAACGAAAACGGGCAGTTTGATCCCAACGTATACACCCGCGTGCTGGCAGCACAGCGTATTGCCCCTGCACAGTTTGAGCAGGACACCTCGCGCGACATGCTGCGGCAGAAGATTTACGCTATGGTGACGGCTCCTGCCTGGGCTGATCCCGCCGAAGCGCAGAAGCGTTTTGAATTTTTGCGCGAAAAGCGTGATGTGGACTACATTTTTATAGATTCCGCAGAGTTCGCCCCTTCCATCAAGCCTACTGAAGCGGAAGTGGCCGACTTCTACGAAAGCAATAAGGCGCAATTTGCCGTGCCCGCCAAGGCAGATATCTCGTATGTTCTGGTCAATCCTCAGGATTTGGTAAAAGCCAGCAGCATCAGCTCCGCCGACGCGCAGAAATGGTATGAAGACAACGCTGCCCGTTTCGAGCAGAAAGAAGAAGTTAAGGTCGCCCATATTCTTGTGCCGCTGGCTGAAGACGCGTCTGCAGACGAAGTGAAAAAGGCCGGGGATCAGGTTGCCAAGATTGAAGCTGAGATCAAATCCGGCAAAAGTTTTGCCGCAGTGGCCGATGAGCACAATGGCCCCAACGCCGCCGGCCCTGGTGGCGAACTTGGCTGGGTCAAACGCAGCATGACGGTCAAACCCTTTGAAGACGCCGCTTTTGCTCTGGACGCGGGCAAGGTTTCCGCTCCGGTGCGTACCCAGTTTGGCTTGCACATCATCAAGGTTGAAGAAAAGAAGGCTGGCGGTCTGCCGCCCTTCAAGCAGGTCGAAGCCCAGGTGCTGGCGGCCATGACTCAGGAACAGGGCGTGGACAAGCTTCACGACGTGGTCGACAGCCTTGTTGAAGACAACATTCTTGGCCGCCCCCTGAAGCAGGGCGCGGAAAAGTATGGCCTCAAATGGGGCGATACCGGTCTGCTTTCAGCGGCAGAACTTGAGAAAACGCTGGGCGTCACCGCCGCTGGCGCGGCGACCCTTGTGGGCACCCCCGCGGGCAATCCTGTGGACTCGGCCCTTGAGGCCGGAAAATCCTATGTGGTGGCCCGTGTGATCAAATCCGAACCCGCGACAACAGCTCCCCTTGAATCCGTAAAGGACCAGATCGTCAAGGTGCTTGTTGCGCAGAAAGCGCTTGTGGCAGCTATGGATGCGGCCGCGCAGCTGCGCAAGGAGCTGGATGCCGCTCCGCTTGGCGCAGCGGGCCTCAAGGGCCGCGAAATCAAAAACATCAAGGGCGTGGAGCGCAACGGCGGCCTGGCAAGCTTTGCTCCCGATACGGAAATGGCCGCAGCCCTGTTTGAAGCCAAGGCCGGGCAATGGCTGCCCGTGGCCTACGCTGTTGAGGGTGATAACGGCGCTGGCGCTGTTCTGGTGCGTGTTAAAGGCGTGCAGGCTCCCGACGCTGGCGAATGGGATATGGTCAAGGACATCATGGGCAACGCCGTTACCCGTGACCGTGCTGACGGCCTGTTTGAAATGTTTATGCAGCGCCTTGCTTCCGGCGCCAAGATCGAAGTGTACAACGAAGATTTTGTTGACCGGAAGAACATGTAATAACGTTTCGACTGTCTGACAGAGGATATTTGCGTGCGGATGAAATACCGTAGAATCCCTGACAGGCTTGAAAAAAAAGGCTTTCGCGCCTGATCCGAGAATATTCTGGCCGGAGCCGCTTGACGGCTCCGGCCTTGTTTGTCAGAGCAAGGCATGTTGTCATGATTGGCCGGGGCAAACAGGCCCTGACAAAGAACGGCAATGACGTTTGAGCGCCGTGGATTTTCGCGGTGCCGGAGGCACGGTCTTCCGGCGGTATATAAGGAGGCACGTTATGTGCGGCATTATCGGTTACGCAGGACACAGACCAGCTGTTCCCGTTGTTGTGGAAGGGCTGCGCAGGCTTGAATATCGCGGCTATGACTCCGCTGGCGTGGCCTTTGTGCGCCAGGACGACATCCATGTGGTGCGTGCCATGGGCAAACTGGCGGCGCTGGAAGAAAAGCTCGCCCACGAGTCTGTTACCACGCCTACCTGCGCCATGGGGCATACCCGCTGGGCCACGCACGGCGTGCCCGCCGAGCGCAACGCGCACCCCCATTGCAGCAACGACGGCTCCCTGGCCATCGTCCACAACGGCATCATCGAAAATTATCAGACGATCAAGGCGGAATTGACAGGCAAGGGCTACACCTTCACTTCAGAAACAGACACAGAAGTGCTGGTCAACCTTATTGCCGAGCGCCGCAAAACTTCGCCCGACCTGTTGCACGCCTTTGCCACCGCCCTGCGGGAAGCCCACGGCGCTTACGCCGTGTGTCTTATGGACAAGAACGAACCCGGCGTTATATACGCCGCGCGTATGTCCGCCCCGCTGATCTTCGGACAGGGAACAGGTGAAAATTTTGTTGCTTCGGACATTCCTGCCTTTCTGCCCTACACGCGGAAAGTGGTTTTTCTTCAGGACGGCGATCTGGTGCGCGCCACGGCGAGCAGCTACGAAATCTTGCGTCTTGAAGATCTGAGCCCTGTTAGCCACGAAACCCAGACCATCCAGTGGGACATGCAGGCTGCCCAGAAGGGCGGCTACCGACACTTTATGCTCAAGGAGATCTTTGAGCAGCCGCGCGTCATTTCTGACGGCCTCACGGGCCGTATGAACGATGATAAGAGCATGGTGCGCCTTGCAGAGCTGGATGACCTGCCCGTGCCCAAACGCCTGCACATCGTGGCCTGCGGCACGTCCTACCATTCGGGCCTGTGGGGACGCCTCTTGCTGGAGCATTGGGCGCGCGTGCCCGTGCAGGTGGAAATAGCCTCGGAGTTTCGCTATCGCGATACCCTGCTGCTGGACAAGGACGATATGGTGCTTGTCATCAGCCAGAGCGGCGAAACTGCCGACACACTGGCGGCCCTGCGTATTGCAAAGCAGAACGGCGTGACCGTGCTTGGCCTGTGCAACGTGGTGGGTTCGTCCATTGCGCGCGAAGCTTCGGCCGTGCTCTACACGCAGGCCGGGCCGGAAATCAGCGTGGCCTCCACAAAGGCCATGTGCAGCCAGATGCTCATGCTGACCCTTATGGCTCTGTATTGGGGCACGCGTAAGGGCTGCCTGTCTGTGGAAGAAAGCCGCAACAATCTGCAAATACTGGAAAATCTGCCTGCTCTGCTGGACGGCAGTTTGCCCGCAATGCATGAGCGTGCCAAGGAAATCTCACGCAAATATGCCCAGGTAAACAATTTCTTCTATCTGGGCCGCGGGCATTGCTATCCTCTGGCTCTGGAAGGCGCGCTCAAGCTCAAAGAGCTTTCCTACATTCATGCCGAGGGCTATGCGGCAGGCGAAATGAAGCACGGCCCCATCGCGCTTATTGACCCGAGCTTCCCCACCTTTGCCCTGGCGCTGGACGATGCCCTGTTGCCCAAGGTGAAATCCAATATGGTCGAGGTTCAGGCCCGGCAGGGACAGGTTATAGCCCTGACCAACAAGGGTGTGGAGCTGGATGCCGAGGACCGCTGGGATATTCCGGCGCTGCCTGGCCCGCTTTCGGCTTTTCTGGCGCTTCCGGCGCTGCAGCTGTTCAGCTACGAAACTGCGGACTATCTTGGCAAGGACGTGGACCAGCCGCGCAACCTGGCCAAGAGCGTGACCGTCGAGTAATTTGCAGTTGCCATTGGCGTATTGTGAAGCCCCTGTTTCAGGGGCTTCTTTTTTATGGAGAAATGCCAAATTTATGAAAAACAGGAAATACGAAGGAGATCTTTTAAATAAAAAAGTCTTTTGCTAGGATGCCATAAAGCTTTTCTGCACTTGTTGCGAAAAGTTTTATAGAGGATGTAAAGGCGCTGCCGCCAATAAGGTTACAGAATGGAAAAACTGGCCAAAAGAAAAATTCGCGTATTCTATTACGTAACAGGGTTTCTGGCGCTGTTGGCCCTTTCTGTGGCGCTGTCGGTGCCCTATTTCATTTCGGTTCGCAAGCAGTTTGATATGATGGTCGGCGAATCCAGGACGCGCATATTCAAGGAAAAAAAAGACACCCTGGCAGAAAGGGTTGAAAGGGTTGTTGCCGAAATAGAAGCCATACGCCTGACTGTGTACAAGGAATACCAGACTTTGGCCGAAGCCCAGTGCGCCATGCTGTCTGCCCTTAAAATGAGCACACAGGACATTATAAATGGCTTTGACCCCAAAGTGACCAAGCGTACCACCCGGTTCGTTTTGCACAACACAGGCATTGGTCTGGCCGTTTATGACCGTGAAAGCCAGAAAATTCTATGGACAGACGAGGATGCCCTTGTGCCCAAGCTGCTTGTTGAGTTCAAGCGCTCGCAGCAGGGGCCGTCGGAAGAATTTCCTGTGTGGGCCGCCAGTAATCTCGGCGATAACCGTATGGTTGCCATTTTTGCTGTCAGGGAGGCCATAGACAATATCGCCAAAAGCCGCAGCATCGCCATTGTGCGCAGCCTGCGGTTTTCACTTAATCAGTACATTTGGATTAACGGTGTTCGCAATTACAACGGCGGGGCAGACTATGCCGTGCGCGTCGTGCACCCGTCGCTGGTAGGTGATGAAGAGGTGCTGCTGTCCACTGAAACCGCCGACCCTGCGGGTAATCTGCCCTACAAGGAAGAGCTGGAGGGCGTGCTCAAGCACGGGAGCGTCTATTTTACCTACCAGTTCAATAAAATCCATTCGGACGAAGTGACTGAAAAACTCGCCTACGCCCAGCTGTACAAGCCCTTTGACTGGATTATATGCACCGGCATTCACACTGACGATATGGTGTCTCTGGTGGCAAAGCGTGAGGCTGATTTCGATAGGGCTTTCAAAAATCAAATATCTTCCTACGCCAAAATAATTTCCATCATCAGCCTGCTATATATAGGCATGATGGTTCTTTTCGAGCGCAGGCTCACCAGCATGGTCAATATTTTCATCGGCAAGCTCAAGGAAGACGAGGCCGAGCTGAGGAAGGAAAAAAACAAGCTGGATGATGCCTATCGTGAATTACAGCGGGTGGCATACAGTGACTTTCTTACCGGCCTGCTCAACCGCCGGGCCATGTACGAAAGGCTGGAAGAGGAGTTTTCGCGTGCTCAGCGGGACGGGCTTCAGTTTTGCCTTGTACTGGCAGACATTGACCACTTCAAGTCCGTCAATGACACCTACGGCCATAATACGGGCGACGTGGTGCTGAAGGCCATTGCCGAGATTTTTCGCCAGAATATTCACCCCGAAGACAGCGCCTCGCGCTGGGGCGGCGAAGAGTTTCTTATTCTTGCCCTTTCAAGCTCACTGAAAGAAGGCCTGGTTCTGGCAGAAACCCTGCGTCAAACAGTGGAAAGCACTACGATTCACGATGGCGACATCGCCATCAACACCACCATCACTTTGGGAGTGGTGGAGTATGCTCCGGGTAAATCTTTCGACGCTCTCATCAAGGAAGCGGACTTTTATCTTTATGCGGGTAAAAAGCGGCAAAGAAATTGCGTCATGTCCAGTGAAAGCTCAGGCGAAGCTCCACTAAAAATATGATGGGCAGGGTATTTAGAGCATATATGGCCCCGCCCTATGGTCAAGGGAAAATAGACTTTGGAAATTCGTTCGGATGCTCGCATATATACGGCGTCAGCCTAGTA